>BPTK01000270.1 GCA_023705905.1 Candidatus Heimdallarchaeota archaeon | reverse complement strand
TTCCATCGTAATCAAAGGCCTGATATCCTGAGAGGTCTCCATTAGTTGTAAAATTATTTTGATAAATTGTGCCTATATTACATGTATCTAAATATATAGCTGCATCTGGGTTGCTGTGGAAATTGTTCTCAAAGATTCGGAGATCATAGGCATAGTTTGCAAAAATACCATCCCAACAGTTGTCAAAATTGTTATTTCTTATAGTTGTATAATTACTAACATCTATATGGATCCCATCACTCATATCGTAGAATGTTGAATCTTTAACTTCACAATTTTTAGATTCTACCAAGTAAATTCCAGAATCCGCATCACTAAATGTGCTATTTGTTACCAGAACATTCGAGGAATAATAAATAGCTAAACCTATATCAACATCGATCAACTCTTGATCAAGTATAGTAACATAAGAACAATTTACAATAATGGCTTGACCTGTATTCTCTCCTGCAAGACCTAAACCTTCCATATTTTCCCAATGCTGTAAGCTTTTTCCGTTTACAGTGTTAGTATCGGGAGCCGTTACAGTTAGCATATCCTCTAGATTATCAAATTCAATTTCGATTCCATCTCCATATAGCTCATTGTTAGTTAAGCTTGCATAGGGTGAGTGTTTGATAAAAATACCAACATCTTCATTGGTGCAGTAATTGTTGCTAATAAATGTAAGATAGCAGTAATTAATTTCTATTCCTCTACCGTTGTTTAGCAGATTATTATCTACAATCCATGTTCCATTTGCTTTGTTAAGATACATCCCATAAGAATCACAATTGATTGCAGTATTATTCTCGATATTAGCCGTACTATCTGATATATTATCAATGTAAATTCCAAAACTAGCTGTTACCGTACAGTTTAGGATCTCAAAGTGTTTTGTTGTATCTTCTATTCTTAGAGCAACAGAATCACTTGTGTCTATAACCAAATCTCTAATTATGTAAGGAGTCCCAGGATTTCCGTCGCCAGAAACTGCTTGAGCTGCTAGTTCTATATCATCATGAATATGAATCCCAGTAAAAATGGTAGCGTCAAAACCAATTTCTTTATCCGAAAGTGAGGTTTGATTCTCAGCGTTTATATTAGCAGGAGAAGTTCTAGCTAATAGAAAAACGACTATTGTAAAAACAAGAATATATTTTTTTTTCATTTAATCACGTCTAGTAATACAGAAGAACGATTATGACTTATAAATCTACATGGAAAAACTTACAGTGGGATACAAGGATTTCAAGATTGATGGAAAGAAAAAAATGAAATTGTAAAAAATCTTGCTAATCCTTTTGTAGAAAGGCATACATTGCAAAACTTTCTTGATCACAGTTGATAATTTCTCAGCCTGCATCTAAATAAGATTGAACTTCATTCTCAAATGCTTGCATAAAGTCTGCAATGATTCTATATCTATTAGGTCTTTGATTAACCATCCTAATAACTTTGAATTTTGTCATATTTAAAGGATAAATTGGTTGTTTTAATAATTTCGGACAATAAAACACCAATTTTTTATTTAACGACTTTATGTTATTTGCCAAAAATCTTTAGAAGCATCGGTTTACATCTTTATTAATGAGCACTCTTGCTGAGTTCGAGAATTTAATACCTAGAATATCTGGTAATTCAATAACTCTTCATCTAGATTATCCCAATCACCTCTCTCTCCATCCCATAATTGATCATATTAAGAACTATCCAAAATTAGAATGGCAGGACGTTTACAAATTTGTTTTACAAGGTTCTTGTGGATGGACCCACCTTCTTTCTGGTAGAAATCAAGAGGAGGTTGTACAGCACTTGAATAATGAGTTAAATAGGACATCAAAACCTCTTCCAGATGAGAGATTATTTGACATCCTAAATAATGAAACAGCTCTCTGTAGAATCAATCTTAGAGTGTGGAAAAATGAAAATGTGGGAAAATTACATGAGTTGTGGAACTTGATGATGAAAGCTGAAAAATCTACTCCAGAATCATCTGATAATTTCAAGATAAACTGGAGAGGGTTAGTTGATTTAAGTGAAAAAGGTAATATCATGACATCCAAAAGGGAAGGGTATCTAGTACATCAATGGATGAAGATTGTCCTCAAACTTACAGAAACAATAGAAAACAGTTCTAAAATGCCATTAATTCACCACTCAGAAACGTATCGAACTAGCTATAAACCAAGTTATAGGTTAGTCAACAAAAATGATCTTCTGGAATATTTGAAAAGATGAAAGATCTTCTACAGATGTGTCAAATTAAGCTAGTAAAGGAATGGAAAAATAATTTTTCGTTTTTCAGGATATTCTTCAAACGTATTTTTGTACCACTCATGATGGGACCTTGCTCTAGGAATAAGATTAGCAAATGTCCATACAATAAATAGTAATCCTGGAAGACTCCAAGTTGCTAAAGCCCACCCTGTCCAAAGTATAATTTCTCCTAGATAATTAGGACTTGAAACAAAGCGATAAAATCCTCCAAATGGTATTTTATAACCTTTTTCACCAGGTTTTCTTAGATCCCTAAGTATAATATCGGAATGTCGATTAATAATATAACCAATTATAAACAAGATAACACCTAGTATGAATCTAGGATCCAAAAACCAATTTTCATGATAGTATCCTTCAGGAGCAAAGTGAAAAATCCATCTGGCATTTAAGTAAGTATTAGAAGTTTGGAACAACATTCCGAAGAACATTATTAAAATTGGCATACGTTTGTTTGTCCTCAAGAAGAATGGGAAAATTAAATCTCTTTGAATATAATGAGATAACCAAAGAAAAGCAAAAACTAATGGAAGGAGTTCAAATCTTCTTTCGCTGAATGCTAAAATAACTCCAAAAATTATTATAGCTGGAGCTTCCATAATTATCCAACCTAATTTACTAGAAATGCTTGGACCCCATCCTCTTCGTACATGTCTTCCATAAGGAGCAGAGATGAAGAATAATAGGATAAATATAGCTACAGCTATTACAACTGATGCAATCATTAATCCATAATATATATTCATCTCTTCCATAAAAAAACTCATCAATCTGCTCTAATTAAAATGTTTCGCACAGTATATGTTTTTAAATAAACAGTTTAAAAGCATAAAGAAAACGGTAAGAACACGAATGTATTCAAGGTAGTGACATCCATGAGTAAGAAAAAAAGTAATTTCAAGAACATAGAACTTTTTTGGAATGTTCAATTCATCTATGAACTAGTTCTTGCTCAGTTGGAATTACAGAGTTTTGATATTGATTATCAGATATCAGAAGATTTTCGAAATTTTTCTATCAAAGATTTTCCTGATCTAGAACTTTTTCTTTCACGAACGGCATATTTCCAATCAGCTCATTCGAAATCTAGTCTATATCGAAGCATTACTTCTAAAAATATTTCAAGATCAATCAATCAATATCTTACACATTGGTTCTATCCCTATAAAGGAAAATTCCACCCGCAAATGATTCGAGCTTTAATCAACTATATGAAAATAAAAGAAGGTGAAACTATTCTCGATCCATTCATAGGGAGTGGAACTACAGCAGTCGAAGCGCAATTATTAGGTATCAATTGTGTTGGTGTAGATATATCAGAAGTTTGCAGTTTAATCTCTCAAGTTAAGGTGAACTCCACTAGTTATCTTGAGGAGATTATCTTTAATCAAACTGAATTTGAAGAAAAACTTGGGATAGAGATCGGAATAGCACACGTCTGAACTCCAGTCACGTGAAACGATCTCGTA
>BPTK01000269.1 GCA_023705905.1 Candidatus Heimdallarchaeota archaeon | reverse complement strand
ATATTATTTTTCATCTTGACAAGAAGAGAAAATAACATCAAAAACTTTTTCCTTCTTCTATACTCACTTGACACACAATTATTATAAAATGCCAAACATTGTTTTCTTTGTCTACTTCTATCAATCTTTCATTTAATGTTCCTTTAATTCCTTCCCACTTAACTTTTAACCCCGTTTCCTCAAATATTTCTCGTAAGATGGCTTCTTTTAGTTCTTCATTCTTTTCTAATTTTCCACCAACTAAAGCCCACTTATTTTGATAATCTCCTTTTCTACGATTAATCAATAACCATTTTTCTTCCCATCTGATTCCTGCTACAACAATATTTAGAATATTATTTTTCATCTTGACAAGAAGAGAAAATAACATCAAAAACTTTTTCCTTCAGATTCATAAAACATTTAAAGATTCATATTCCAAATTCTTTAGCGAAGCCCAATGACTAACTTCATCCAACGAGCATTTCATACTATTCGCAGAAAGCTTGGATATCCTGAAACATCGCTACTGGTTATGGGAAACAGTCTTCCCGCGACACGTAACCGTGTTTTGCTTATGCGATCTAATACTTCTTTAAATGAATTTATCATTGACAGCTGTCTGAATGAGCTTCCATATACTGAAAAACTAAAGTTCAAGCCTAAACAATTTATCCCTTTTGAAGGCATTCTCTATCTTATTGATGCAACGAAGGAAGAAATGATTAAACATGAGCGTAATTATTTCTGGGAAAAAATCGTTTGGGATGAGGAAGTAGAAGATCTTCCTATAGCTGTCTGCGCTTACAACACTGATTTACAAGGAGCTTTGACTAGAGGAGAACTGATAGAAAACATGTCTCTCATACGTTTAACAGATCGTATGTGGAATCTTTTCGAGGTTCCAGATGTAGATTCATTAGTTGAATCTCTAAAATGGATGAAAAAAGTAATTCACATGGGTTACATAAAACCCTGGGCAGAAAAAGAGAAATTATTAGAAAAAATACTACCTATTAAAGTTCAATTTCCTTCAGAAGAAGAAAATAATCAATAAAATAAGAGGAATAATATAATGACAATTTCAATAGAAAAAATAATCAAGGATGGTTATTCTGGTTATTCAGTTCGTTCAATATTAATGAACCCAGAATTCCGCGATAGAGTTTCTAAAGACGTTACAGTTCGTGGTAATGAAGTTGGAAAAAAGCTTGTAATGGATAAATTAGCTGTTGGTGGTAAGGTCTTAATTACAGGTCCAACAGGTGAAGCTAAAACTCTTTTTGCAAGAGTATTGCTTGACCACATTGTTAGAGAAATTAACAATAACAAATACCATATCGGCGGTTGTCCATTCTTAGAAGATGCCGGATACATTGTAGATATCATCGATAACTTTCCATCAAATCCTTTTGCTGGAATTAGAGTAATGCAATCTCTATGTCCGTATTGTAGACAAAAAATCGAAGGTGTTTTATCTGATGGTGGCAGTTCTGTACAACTAGACAATACAAATAGTATACTTGAAATCTCTCCAAAAGAAGTAGTAAGTAGACTAGGAAAACTCGATGCTACAAAAACGCTAGTTAGAAGATCGCAACTTGATCCAAGGAATGATCCTGAAAGTCTCTATATGTTACTTGCAGGTGTCGAAAACTTAGAAGAATTGTTCGGCAAAGACACTCAAACTACTTATGCCGCCACCTCACACAAGGTGGGTGTTCTTTCCCACGGTATATTAGTTGTAAATGAAATTCAGAGGTTACCACTAACACTACTAGAATCATTAATGGGTTTTCTTGAAGAACCAATGGGTATTAAATACAACATCCAAGGAGAGCCAGTTTACATTGATGGTGCCGTAATTTTTACATCTAATGCACCATTGACAGTCTTTGGAGAAGAAAGTC
The DNA here is from genome assembly GCA_023705905.1 of Candidatus Heimdallarchaeota archaeon. Lineage (GTDB taxonomy): Archaea > Asgardarchaeota > Heimdallarchaeia > Heimdallarchaeales > Heimdallarchaeaceae > UBA460. The sequence goes on along the minus strand of BPTK01000269.1, from coordinate 1,895 downwards.
AACCTATTATCAATCGTATTCCTGAAGTACTATGGCCCGCACGTTCTGTTGAAAGCAGAGAACAAATTATACGTGATATGTTTGAAGAACAGATTGTTCTATCACGAAAAAAAATCACAGCAAATCCTTCCATTATTCAATTGCATGAATTAGAAAAAGATTCTACAGATTTTGTTAGCAGACTTGCAGTAGATTTTCTTGCGTATCTTGGAAACAATTCCTTACCTGCTAACCTAAAATCAAAAGATATTCGTTCAGAAAGTCGTCTGGCACGTACCGATTTCTATTCTGGTCTTGATGAAATCCACGATCCACAAAGGAATCCTCACATAGATTTACGTACTATGAATAATATCATTGGTGAGACAGTACTTTTGCAAGCTAGAGAAACAGATACAGATATCAATGTTATAACTCTGGAAAAATTACGAAGCACAATGAATGCTTATGACATACCTGTTTCAATGCTCAATGATGCTCTTCAACAGATAAAGATTCTCCTAAGAACATCAATAAAAGAATCAGAAGTTTCTATCAGCGTTCAAGATATCTCTGAAGATATTTCAAAGATGAAAGCACTAAGTGATAATGAATTAGCAGATTTGATTGTAAAGTTTGAAAGCTTGGATAAGTACAAAGACAAACTCCGAACAACAATAATTGAGAGTCTTAGACCATCTTACGAGTACTTGTTAAGAGTAGATTACATCTAAATCGGCATAATTAGTGGCCAATGGAGATAATAGCATGCCCCATAGAATAAATTTCATAACAGCAGAAGAATTCAGTGACCCTATTCAAGCCTATGGAGACGTTGAATTCATCTTAGATTTTGAAGATGCTGCTCAAGTGCTTAGATTATGGCGTAATCCACATCTAGGAAGAAGTTCTCGTGAAGGAGCTGTTCTTTCTCTTGCTGCAAAAAATGCTGTGGCAATGGAAAATATTGTTCAAAAGATAATGACAACTTATTTGACTGCTAACGAAGAAGAACGCTTGCTGAACGAACTCAAAATTTTGCGTTTTATGGGTGACAGGATTCTTCCTGATGTATTGGAAAGAGTAAATCGTAATGAGCTTCAAACTCTGGAAGAAATTCTTAAGTACATACAAGATCTTCTTCGTAATCTTAAATATGAAGGATCAGTTGATTTGGATCAGTTGGCAGAAAAGCTCACCCAATTGCAAGAGATAATCGATATTGAAATAACAGATGCTTTCGGCAGAAAGAAACGCATTTCTAGAGAAAGTGTCATGGATTTACTCGGAAAAATCCTCGGACGTTTTCTTTTAAAACAAATATCAGTGGCACCAATCGACGAAGTACAAAGGAGACCTAGGGGCACTATCAGACTTAAAGAGACATATAAGAGTGCTATTTTGAGTTCTCAAAACATACCCCCAACTTCTGTTAAGCAAGAAGACATAATTAGGGTGAAAAAAGATAGACGATCACTTGTGTATCTCATTGTAGACATGAGCCAATCTATGAAAAAGGCTGTTTTTGAAGGCAAAATGTCAAGGTTAGATGGAGCGCTCTTAACTAGTTTAAGTTTATATTATTACTTCAAAATAATGAACCGTCGAAAAAGGAAAAGATTTGACATGTTTAAACTTGCCGTGGTTCCAGTTAGAAAGAACCCAACAGTTGTTGATGATGATAGTAAAATGGAAAATTACCTTCTAACAGCTGACGCAAAAGGCAAGACATACATGGTTCAATCTGTTCAGACTGCTATTGAACACGCCAAAAAGCAACGGGTGGATAAAGATATCGATGTGTACTTTACAATAGTTACAGATGGTATGCCAAATGTTCCTACCTTCCCATATAATTATCGAAAAAATGAGGAGTTGCAGAAATACTTCTCTGAAATTCAAACCAAAACGAAACC
>BPTK01000268.1 GCA_023705905.1 Candidatus Heimdallarchaeota archaeon | reverse complement strand
AAAATGCACCTTGATCTGTCCAAATATCAACATATTCTGCTAAATTTCTTCTTTTAATTTCTGGTAAAAGAAGTATCATACTTTCAATATATTCCCATTGATTTCCTATGAAATCTTCTGGTTTAATGTGACATCCCAAAAATGTTGGTATAACATCTATTGGGTGTTTTTCATTAACTTCATTTATTACTTCGAGGATTTTAATTTCGTCTTCAGTATTTAATCCATATCCAGATTTTGCCTCAATTGTTGTAGTACCATGTACAAGCATCTCATCTAATCTTTCCATGGCAAGTGCAACAAGCTCTTCTTTAGAAGCAGCTCGTGTCTGATTAACTGTATAGGATATTCCTCCTCCGCTCTTTGAGATTTCAGAATAAGTTTTTCCTTGTATTTTCAAATTTAACTCATGTGATCTGTCACCTGCAAAAACCAGATGAGTATGAGAATCTACAAAACCAGGACAAATTGTTTTATTTGAGCAATCGATTATTTCAAAATCGCTTCTTGTATACTCGGATAGAATCCTTGATGATTCACCTATGGCTTCTATCACTCCATTACGTATTACTAAACTATCAGGAACTTCATTTGAGTAAATGGGTTCATATTTTGTAACATTCCCAAGAAAAAGCTCAGAAGCGCTCGTTAGAATTATTCCTTCTTTTTGATTAGAAATCATGAGTGTCATGTTTTTATGAAAATACGATAATTTAAAGTTTACTTCAAACCATTTGAAAGAAAAGAAAATAGAGGAAATGAGTTTTTCGTCTTTAACTCATTTAGTTGATGTATTAGAAGTTTCATCCTAAGCTTCCAATTTCTTTTTCAACATCTTCTAGAATTTCGCATGATTTGACCAATTCTTTCATTGCTGTATGATCATCATATAATGGTCTATCGATATCTAGAAATTCTACATGTCGTCTGATAACCTCTTTAGCCTTAGTTACACCATCACCAAATTTAAACTCTCGAAAGTCTAAAGCTTGAGCAGCTGCCATAAATTCTATACCCAAAACACCATATGCGTTATCCATGATTTGGAAGTTCTTTATTGCTGTATTCATGCCCATTGACACAAAATCTTCTTGATCTGCAGCCGCGGGTATTGATTGAATACTTGCAGGCATTGATAGTATCCTCATTTCTACGATTTGCATATCTGCAGTATATTGACTAAGCATTAACCCAGACATTAAACCTGCTCCTTTTGATAAGAAAGGTGGTAATCCTACGCTTAGAGCTGGGTGGTTCAATCTATTCATCCTTCTTTCAGACATTACACAAACCATTGTGATAGCAGCTCCTATCATATCCATAGGTAGACTCACAGGTGTTCCTTGGAAGTTAGCGCCAGTTATCTGAATGTTTTCATCTGGGAAGAAGACTGGATTGTCACCAACACCATTCAACTCTATTTCAACTTGAGATCTAGCCCAAGCTAAAGCATCATGAACAGCTCCTAGTACTTGAGGTGCTGAGCGCATGGAATATGCGTCTTGAACTTTGACTTTGAGTCTCCCTTCATACAAGTCACCACCCTTGAAAAGTTTGGATAGTGATTTTGCACACCTTATTGCTCCGGGAAATCCACGAGCTTCATGTAGTAGTGGAGTGTATGGTTTCATATTGCCCATTAAAGCTTCAATAGACATTGCACATGCAATTTCTGCTTGCTTTATAAACCGCAGAGAATCATAAAGGAAGATTGCACTCATAGCTGTAAGAAGATTTGAACCGTTAATTGCTGCTAAACCATCTCGTGCTTTTAAACCTGGAACCTCAATACCTGCTTTATCCATTGCTTCTTTACCCTCAAGTAATTCACCTTTGTAGTAGGCTTTTCCTTCACCCAATAGTAATAGAGCAATTTGTGACATAGGTGCTAAATCACCAGATGCACCAACGGATCCTTTTTGGCAGACAAATGGAGTTAATCCCTTGTTTAGCATTTCAACTAGTGTTTCAGCAATAATTGGTCTATTTCCTGAATTACCATGGGCTAAAACATTAATTCTACCTAGCATTGCACCACGAACATATTCTAGAGGTGCTGGATCTCCTATGCCTGCGGCATGGTTGTAAATCAGATATTTTTGAAATAAACCAACTTCTTCATCAGTTAGTACAACTTCAGAAAATTCTCCAATTCCTGTGTTCACACCGTACATAATTTCTCCAGCATCAATTTTTTCTTCTAGCATTGCTCGACATTTTATCATCCTAGTCATTGCATCAGGATGCAACTCGACTTTTTCATTATGTCGTGCAACCTTTATTACGTCTTCAATTGTTAATTCTGAACCTTTTATAATGTAAGTCATATTCTAATCCCTTGATATGATTTAGAAAGACTATAAGTCTTTCATTTAAAATTTTTGTCCATTGGATTTGAACAAGTACTGTTGGTGTTTATCAACTGTGCTTTCACATCTGTATAAACTTCCTTAATGTTAGAAAGCGTAACGGATAAATAGCAAGCTACGAAATGTGTTTATAGGTAATAATGGAGCATGAAGTTATCATCTTAGATGGAGATTCCCTGACAATCAATAATCTAGTTGAAGTGACTAGATTTGGAAAAAAAGTGAAAATTAGTGAGGAAGGAAAGAAAAGAATTGAAAAAGCAAGAAAAATCATAGAAGATAAGCTCGAGAAGAATGAAACCATTTATGGTATTTCTACAGGTTTTGGAAAACTTGCTAATACAATTATATCACCATCAGAAAGAGAGATACTACAAAGGAATCTTATCATATCACATAGTATAGGTTTTGGTCCTCATCTCCCCGATGAAATTGTCTTAGGTTCAATGGTCATAGAACTTAATTCCTTCTGCAAAGGAGGTAGTGGAATAAGACTCAAAACTGTAGAAATGCTCGAGACGCTGATTAACAATAATGTCATTCCACTAGTACCCAGCATTGGTTCTTTAGGAGCTAGTGGAGATCTTTCTCCTCTTGCATATATTGCCAGAATTCTCATAGGAGAAGGGGAAGCAAAATATGAAAACAAAGTGCAAAAGAGTTCTGAGATTCTTTCAAAACTCAATTTACCACCTATCAAATTACATGCAAAAGAAGGCATTTCGTTAATTAATGGGACACATGTTTTAACTTCATTTGCTGCACATACTGTTCTTGATTCTGAAAACATTTTGAAGAATTCTGTGCTTGCTATAGGTTTAACATTGGAAGCTTTTGATGGAAATATCAATGCATTTTCTGAATTTATAATGAATCTTCGTCCTCATAAAGGCCAGATGAAATTTGCCAAATCTGTTCTCAATGTTCTTACAGGTAGTGATTTGTTATCTAAACAACCAAAAAGAATTCAGGACCCATATTCTATTAGATGTTCCCCTCAAGTCCATGGAGCAATTCTAGATGCAATTGAACATAGTAAAAAACTAGTAGAAATCGAAATCAACTCAACCACCGATAACCCTCTAATAAATCTAATAACATCAGAGGTGGTATCGGGAGGTAATTTCCATGGAGAACCAATTGGACTCGCAATGGATTATTTAGCCATAGCTATGACAGAACTAGGTAACATATCTGAAAGAAGAGTTAATCTATTATTAGATTCTACAATATCGGGATTACCTTCTTTTCTTAGCAATAAACCTGGTTTAAATTCTGGTTTAATGGTGATACAATATGCCGATGCAGCGTTATCGGGAGAAAATAAAATACTATCATCACCAGCTTCGATAGATAACACATCAGTATCAGCAAACCAAGAAGATCATGTTTCAATGGGATTAACAGAGATCGGAAGAGCGTCGTGTAGGGAAAGAGTGTAGATCTCGGTGG
>BPTK01000267.1 GCA_023705905.1 Candidatus Heimdallarchaeota archaeon | reverse complement strand
TTACCTACGAAATTAGGCTCTAAGTCTTCAATTTCTTTGAATAACTGCATCGACCTCAGCAACCATTCATGGTATTTTTTAGTTTTATACTCTTTTGGCAATTTCTTATAGTGTTTGAAAATTTTGTTAGCTTGTACTGTTAGTTTTCTAATATAGAGAATTAATTTAATTCTCTTTATTCCTTTAAATGATGTAAACACTACTCTAAGCAAAGTCACTTTTCTGAATTTGGCGTGAATCAAGTTCTCTAAATCTATTTTAGTAATTATTCTTTTTCTCAAAAGAAACGACATATCATCTTCATTGAGTTTCTGTAATCCTAACCTTAATATGTCGATTGCCGCTAAATCCCTTCCTCTCTCTTTTGTGAATCTAACTTGATACTCCCACAAACTATCTATTGAAACTTCTTTTCTTCTTACAGCGGGTACAATTACTTCTGCTGCGATCTTTGCTGCGATCATTGCTGATCCTATTCCACAACCAGTGGTTGGTATTAATTGACAAGCAGCTTGCCCAACAAGCATGAACCCGTACCAAGCCAAAGTTATTGGTCTTCTGATGACTATTCTTCCTCCACCACCTCTAAGTTTCTTATTTTTAATTGAAGCATTTGAATTGACAAAATCATTTACCATTCCTTTAGGTGACTTATTTGTAACAGATATTCCTACTCCCGCACCGATGTCTATCTCATCCTCTTTTTCGAAATTTAGCCAGTTAAAACCTCCATGATAACCGTACCTATAATACAATGTGTCTTGCTTAATTTCATGTTCTCCCCATTGAAAATCATCCGATTTTATCTTGTGAAGTTCTCTATAGGCATCAATAATGTCTGTCTTGTTGTATTTAAGATTCAAATCTAAGATTTCAATATTCATACCTAAGATTCGCTCTCTACCGGAACAGTCTACAATCATTCTAGCATTGTGAATTATCCCATCTTTTGTTTTCACTCCGACAACCCACATACCCTTCCCCATAGGTTCAACAACCTCTGTTTCAAATAAAAATTCGCAGCCTGCTTTTTCAGCATTAGATAATAATCTTTTTTGAAAGAGTTTTCTATCAACAATCCAATAATCGTAATATCCTAAGTGTATTATAGTTTGCAAATCAGGGGTAAGAATTGCTAAGTGATTGCGTTCTTCTCGTATTTCTTCACCTTTAGGAGCTTGAATCCCAGCAAAAGAAAAGGCTTTTTTTTCTATGGAATCACACCAATCTTCTGTTAGGTTATCTCTTGATTTTTTTTCGATAACTTTTACCTTAATATTAGCATTAGCTAAATGAAAACCTAGAACACAACCAGCAATCCCTGCACCTACGACGATTACATCATAGTTTTTCTCTTTCTTTTTAGACATTAGAAAACTGTAAGTAATTACTATTCTTTAGTTTTGTGTCAAATCAAGTTAAAAAAGGGAAAATCCCCTTCAATGGTTACCTACAACAAATTCAAGTAAAAAGGTTAATCCTGCAAGTATAATAGCTGCTGGTAGGATCTTTAATGCATAAATTATCTTGTTCTTGCCCGACACAGCTCCTAGAAACAGTCCTAAAATTGTAACTTCAACTACAACAAGACAAGTGGAAATTATATATGCAATTGTCATGGCACTTTGCATATTTGCAACTGGGGTCCCCAATACAAATAGGAAAGGCACAATTGCAATTAACGAAAATATAAGTGGTGAAATTCCATCTACAAAAGCCGTTATTAGTGCCACCCATCTATTAGCTTTTGAAATTTTTGTATTTTTAAGATCTGTAACCATTTGTTCTTCTAATTCTTTTTGCTCTTTTGTTCTTTCTGCACTTTCTGTTAGATAAGCTATCCAGAAACCTGAAATCCCCATAGCAAAACTTGCACTCATTCCTGCGATAATTAGAATTGTTGGATCTGTAGCACCTGCAATCCATGAACCAAGAATAATTCCGAAAGCTGTTAGTGCTCCATCAAAACCATTCATTACAAAATATCTTCGTAAAATATTTTCTCCCTCAACCATAGACAAGTTTTGTCTGAGATTATCAATAATTTTCACTTTATAAATCCCTGGCTTTTTTTCCTTACTTACGCTTTCTAAGAGCTTATTTTAATGTTATGCTAATAGATTTCTGACAAAAGAAACTTAGAATTCACTTTTAATACTTTTATACTGCTCCCCAAAAATATTTTAATATAGAGAAATCTTCTTTGAAAGGAGGAGTGAATTAATGCAAGTTTTTTTTGATAAAACACTAGAAAATGAATTCGCTAAAATCTATAAAAAATTTAAAGCGATTGAATTGAAGGATGATGAAGCTTATCAAGCAGATTTAGAGTTTCTTCTTAAGAAATTAGTTATTTTTGAACCATATGAAACTATTTGTGAACATGAGGATTTCAATGTTGCAGCAATTGATGGTTCTGGTGCAGATGGTTTAATCTCACTAAATGATATAGGTATACATCTCCTCACTGCAGCTTTCGCAGCTGATAAAACAAGTTTCAACAAAGGAACTACAAAACAAATTGATCTTACTCCTCCAGTTTGTTCACATCCTGAAGGAATCCTTCGTCTTATTTTGTTGCGTGAAGATAAGGGGGAAGAGGTTTGGAAGGAATTTGAAGGTTTCATCAAATATAATTACGGTGAAGAACTAAAAGACATCGTTTTTCGAATCATACAAAATATCGTAACTGATGAATTCAAAAAACAGCATCCAAATAAAGCAGTTCAAAAAATGAATTCAGAGGGTACAATCAGAATGGTAGCTGCTCAACTAAAATTTAAATTGTACAAAGGAGCATTTCCAGATTATGCTAATTGGATGGTGTCTCCTAGGCCAAATTCTCCTAGGGGCTGGTTTGAACAATTTAGAGAAGTACTTGAGTACGCCCTTGCACATTCTTTAATCAATTCTAATGTTCACTTCAAATATCTCTTTATAGATGGTTCAATGAATATGCTACTATCTCCAGGTCAAAATCTACCTCGTTTGGCTCCTAACTATCTTCTCAAAGATATCAATGAAAAAGCTAAAGCCAAAAATACTTGTGTTATTGCAGTAAGTAAAACCACAACTTTTCCTTATATATATCGTTTAGCTGATGATTTGGAAAAGAAATTAGGAAGTGAAAGAAAGTGGTATTTTAGGGTACCATCTCCTGCAAGAGATAAGTATTCTCTCAAAATTCTAAAAGATAGACCCCATATCCCTCCCTCTTATGGGGTTACTTATCTATTCCACTTTTCTTCAGAGGTACCAATTCTAAGAATAGATTTAGATGAGAAATGGTGGAAAGAGAAAATATTCGATAAAGATAAGAAAAAGGAGAAGGAAAACGAAATACAAATGTTTAAAGAAATAGATTGGTTAGCAAGAGACGTTAGATATGTTGGCTATTTCTTCGGCTTAGCCTTTGCTCATCATACAACAATCGTCAAATTTTCTGATCGTGATGTTGTCGCTGATCAGCTTATTGATTACTTTGCAGAGAATGGAGAAAATCCAAAGATGTTCATACATCCAAGAAAGAGATTAGGATTAAGGTAAGAAGGTATTAAAATGAAATTAGAATTAGCGGAACCTATAGGAATTCTAGCTGAAGGTGATATATCAACACTCAGAATTGTATGTTCGGATATACGCTTTCAAATTGGAGAAATATTAATTATCAAACCACAATCAATTGATAAAATGTTCTTGTTTAGAGTTATGAATTATGAGAACATGCTAAGAAATATACAAGATTTGGGCTCAATAGCAGCAAATTTCTTGAGAAACAGGGAAGCTTACATAGCTCGAGTTGAATCCGAGAAACTTGTAAAAGTTCATAATCTTTTAATGGGTTATAGTCAGTATGATGTTGACAAAGAAAAGTGGTTATTTAAGAAGCCCCGAACACTTCCTCCTCATTTTTCAGAAGTTTACAGAGGTTCAGATAGTCCCGAGGCTTTATCTAAATTACTCGAAGGTGAAC
>BPTK01000266.1 GCA_023705905.1 Candidatus Heimdallarchaeota archaeon | reverse complement strand
AATCCTTCATTTCTTTGGAAATTTTCTTTTTCATATTCTTCAGTTCAACTAGTTCAGACAAGTCTTCAGAAAGGTTCTCAATTTCTTTTTTGTCTCTAAGTTTTGATTGATACTCTTTCATCAGTCGTTGAATTTCGGATTCAAATTTTGAACGATTTTCGGATTTCTTCTTTATTCCTTTTGTTAAATTAGGGATGTTTCTTCTTGATTGTTCTAGCAATTCTTCTAGTTTGGTTTCCTCTATCTCACGTTCACAAACCTCACAATGAGCTTTCTCACCCTTCTCCGTAGAGATGCCCTCTAAGCTTCTCTTGCGATTTGTAAATATTTCAAAATCACGCTCTAAATCTGTTTTCTCTTTGATAATCTTTTCAATTGACTTGCGTTTCTCGTCTTGTTTCTTCTGCAGTTCAGCCAAATCTTTATCAAATTCTTTTGTCTTTGATTCAAGTTCATTATTTGAGAATGGATAACTTAAACCATTTTTCCCTGCTAAGTCTTCTAGCTTCTGGTTTTTTCGATTGATATAAACACTCTGTGCGTCAATTCTTTGAGTTAAACCATTCAAATCTTGTAAATCTTTTACAGCAGGGAGTTGACTGGAAGAAATTTTCATGGTATTAATTTTTCCTTCTAAAATCTTTATCTCCTGCTTAATATTCTTTATTCTATCATTAGTTTCTGTTATTTCACTAGTAATGCTTTCTGTTGTTCTATCTATGTCATTTTTCTCTTTTTCCTCTTCGAGTAATGCTTTCTTTCCTTTGACAATCTCGATAGCTTTGTCTCTATAGTCTTCTAATTGGAACAACTCATAAATAATGTCTCGTAACTCAGCACCTTTAGCTTCAGCAAGAGCCTGAACTAGACCTTGTCTAACTATGATTGTGTTCAGAGCTTTATCTCTGGTAGTATTCAATAAACTGTTTATTTTAGCTTCAACATCAGGGACACCTTCACTGATTTTTTTGACTATCTTAATTTTTCCTGCTAAAGCTGCATCCTTCTCTATTTCCATTAAATAAGCTTGTACTGACGTTTTTCTACTATGTTTTCTCTGAATGAGGAAATACTTGTTATCAATTTCAAAAGCTACAAAAACCTCTGTCTCAGATTTTCCTCTCTTAATCAAATCTTCTTTTGTTCCAAGCTCTTTTGCAGACGTTGGGTCGTAAAAAAGCGCATAAAATATAGCATCAAACAGACTTGATTTGCCAACAGAATTACCACCCTCAACGAAGATTAAACCATTAGGAAATGATCCATCAGGGGGTAAATGAATATCATCGTAGCACTTGAAATTCTTTGCTGAAATCCATAATATCTTCAATTTGAATCCTCCTTTCCTTCTGCTTTCACTTGTGTTGCTGAATTGAAAACTTCATCGACGATTACTGCACCCATTTCAATCATTTGCATTGCATGCTTCTCGTCCTCAATACCTAGAGAACGGATGTATTTTTCGAAATCTATTACTGGATCTTCTATGAGGTATTCGTAGAGCTTCACACCTTTATTCTGACTTATTGGCGCTCTTTTAACCAATCCTCCATCGTCCCATCTGAATTCAAGAATGTTATACGTATCATCGAATACTTCCTTCTGAATTTCAGCAAGAATGTCTTCCATCGCCCACCAATTAGAAAAGAAAATAGTCCCCTCAAGTTTAACCTTAACTCGGGAAGCAGTTTCCCCAACGAATTTCTTTTGGAGTTCAACTAATTTTTCTCTAATTGCTTTTTCAAAATTTGTTGGTGTAGTATCAGATTTTAAACTAATCTCAAATTGTATCATTTTTCTCTTAGATTCTATAGGTTTGGGGAGAATAATTAGATCCTCACCTTTAATAATTTGAACTTCCAAAACGCTCTTCTCTTGGTTTCTCTCTGCAAAAGTGTGCTTTTCTGTACTTCCAGCTTGCCAAGCATTTTTCTTTACTTTCCTTTGTTTATGATCATGGCCCAAAGCAACGTAATCATATGGATATTGAAGAATTAATTCATGTAGGTCCATACCTCTCTGCATTCCATGAACTACTGCTACAGAAAATTTGTTAGGATCAGGCTGTTGGTTATTTCTCACCCACTCCTCATAGGATTGAGCTAAGTGAGGAAGACGACCAAATTTAAAATATGGGAACAAATAGAAGTTGATGTCTTCAAATTCAAAAACCAAGGGTTTTTTATCTACTATGGCTTTCTTTAATTGATAATTTGTACAGATAAATACGTTTTTCGGAAAAGCTGCTTGAATGAATTCAATTGTACTATAATTACGTGTAAGATAAGAACCATGATTTCCATCGATAATAATAACTGGAATTTCATTTTTTGTCTTTTCGAAGAATTTCTTAAGTTCTCTTATAACAAAAGTTCTAGAGTATTCTGTAGGCCCTGAAAGGTTTCTTCCTACAGGTATATCGAATAAATCTCCTGAATGTACGACATAATCACATTTGGTTTCAGAAGCTACCTCTAAAGCTTTCTGGAAACCTATGCAATAATCCTCCTCTATCCATGAAACTCTATTCTGAATTTTCCACGAATCTTTTACATTTGGAAATCTTCTGTGAGATACATGAGTATCAGAGAAATGTAAGATTTTGACCATTTTTTCACCATTTAAAGTATAGGAACTTCAGCTGATTCTCTTGTAGTTTTCTCGACTTTTAATTCTTTGTGAGGATTTTTGAAGAATGGAAGCTGACTTTCAATATAAAGTGGAACATTACTCACTTTTACTGGCAAGGGTATATTCTTTAGAGAATTTGTAAGAATTGCTTCTCCTCTACTTAGTACTTTGAACTCATTTTCATACCCTGATATGTTATTACTGGCGTTAATGATTGCTTGACGGATCTCAATCTCATTGCCTAACATCATGTTAAGTTCAGTATTTGTATTTGCTAAAATGAGCGATTCCATTGAAGATATATTCTGAGTAATAAGAAGTAACCCGATTCCAAATTTCCTACCTTGACGAGAGATATCTATGAATATATTTCCTTCTTTTGACATCTGCGAACCTAAAATGCTTGGAGCTTCTTCAACAGTTATCATAACAGTTGGTAACTCCTTTATGTTCTTCAGTTTATAATCGGAACCATCTTTACCTAAAGTATAAAGATCTTTTATTGAATAAGCTGAATTAGGTGATTCACCTAATAGTTCAGAAGCAATTTCATGAGGTAATCGTGATTTCAATTGTTCTTTGAATTGGATCCATTTTGTAGAAGACATAAGAGCTTGTCTTAAAGAGAATAAGGTTCGAGCAACCATTGTAATGACAACAAACTGTTCTGTTGATGATAACAAAGCAGTGTTAAAATTGTAGAAATGACCAGATTCTAGGTTGTAAACAATCTCTGCTAAATCACTTACTTTGTCATCTTTAAAGATCTGAGAATTTATAATTGGATACAATCTTCTTTTAACTGCACTAACAGTTCCCTTTGCAAAACCTCTCGTATCATCTTCAGCTGCAGTTTCAATCTTAGAAATCCAATTTTGCTCAGATGCCCTGACGATGTTCATGTATCCTGACATCTGATCGGAAACATACATCACTGAAGTAACATCACTTACGGTAAGATCAGATCTTCTGAATCTTATTGGTTTACTGAATCGTTGCATTTCAATATTGACTGACTCTAAATCTCTTGTCAAATAGAACTTATCACCAAAAATAGAATTGTATTGCGCATTACCTCCTTTACGAACAGCATTGGCTATATCCATAATTCCCTTCTTCTTATCCTGGAATTGTAAACCGTTCATATATTCATCGTGAACATCTACCATAAACACAGAAACATTCTTGTTGAGGTCCTTTTTCAGAACCCAATTTTTCAGATTATTCCTAAGTGCAGATGTGATAAAAGTTAGCATGAAGAAAGATTTTCCTGCTCCAGTTGTACCAGCTACTTGAACATGCATCGGCAAAGAATCAATGTCAATACAAATTGGAATATCAAGAGTTGAAGTCCCAATTAATAATTGACCTATCTCGATATCAGATCCTAGTTCACCT
>BPTK01000265.1 GCA_023705905.1 Candidatus Heimdallarchaeota archaeon | reverse complement strand
TGGATATTTGCCAATTTTCTCAGCTATTTTACTAAAGAAAAATGGAACTTGAAAAGCTAAGCCATAATGACCAGTGTCTAAAAATTTCTGACTTTGGGTTAGTAATTGTCCTAACTTAAAGTGCGAAGAAATAGTTCTATTTTCTATAACATCATCTCTCATTACATTTAGTAAGGCAATTAATTTAACAATTTCTTGCACATCGATAGGGTTCTGAAAGAGAATGGGAGATATAATTTTCTTTTCTTTAAAGATTTGAGTCATTCTAGAAAGAGCGTTTTTACTGGTAATTTTTACAATTTTATCATTATCACTAATACGTAGAAAAGCAGTTTTGTTTGAAATTCTAAATAACTCAATTAATTTTTTTCTTCCATTTAATCGTAATAATTGTATTTTGAATCGATTTATCCATTTATCATAATAGAACAGGTTGGATGTTATATTTCCTTTTTGTCCCACAAATGTTGTTAAAGGATAATCATAGTAAATCAATAATTCTATTCGCCATGGTTCAATAAACAAATAAGTAGGGACAACTATTATTTTATCGTTAATACATTGTTTTAAAGCCATTTCAAATGCAAGAATTTCGTTTTTACTAATATTCTGTTCCAGTTCCAATAATTTGACAGGAAAATTCAACTGATTGATTCTTTTATAATCTAGAACATCACTTTTTGGTACAATTAATATAATTTCACTTACGAATTTCTGTAAAAGATGAATCTTTTTGATGATTAAAGCAATTGAATCTTCATCAATGGTATAACAAAAAACAATGCCAGATATGCTAGTTCTATCTATCTTATGTTTAGAGATTTTCTCTTGAGCTTTTTCTAGTAGATTTCTTAATGAACTATGCATATCAATCCTCAGTTCTGTTTTCTATTATGTAGGAATAAATATCACCTGGATCATATAATACTGCAGTAGAGAGGCTTTTTTCAAGTTTTACTAATTCATCTGAATGGGTGCTGTATTTACCCTTCTGACAATAAATTAGTTTGAGATTAGTTAGATTGAATAAATCGATTTTATCCTTCAGATCTTCGGACCAAACAAGAATTTTATCATATTTCTCATTTTTGTATCCTTCAACCAAAATTATATCAGGCTTACTCAATGACTGAATATTCCTTAAAAGTTCAAACAAAGGAGTTTTCTTATTTAATGTAATTTGTGTTATATTTGAAAAAGAGACGGTGGAAGATATTACTCCTTGTGCAAGAAACTTGTCAGAATCTTTATCAGAAGAGTTTATGTTATGACCTCTAGCAGATTTCACTATTGCTACAGATAGATTTTGCTTTTCGAAAAGTTTTATCATATCAAGAATTAAAGTTGTTTTTCCAGAATTTGAAAGACCAACAATCTGTATAATTCTTGATTTCTTCATTTTATTATTACTTTCATGTAACTTTTTAAGTATGATGTATTAAAAATTGAGAGAAAAAGTTGGCTTGAGGAATTATTCCTCCTATTGTTCCTTAATTAGAGCATTTGCTCCATAAATAAGCTTCTTTGCTGAAGTTATCCCTATACCTCTTATTTTACTTAATGCCTCAGGTTTAGAACTTGCAAGCTGATTAATTGTTTCAACACCACTATCTTTGAGCAACATAGCAATTTTTTCTCCTACACCTGTTATGTCTACTATCCTCAGTCCAGTTTTCTTGTCTGGAAAAATTTCTGTTGGATGAGTTTCTTCTCCATCATCAATAATTTCTATTTCGAATGCTAGAGTTTCTTTTGTCTTAACTGACGGTTTACTATCTGAGGTGAGTTTTTCAGTTTTCCTACGGCTACTTCCTGGGGGTTCTGGGATTTTATCTACTTCAGGATCTATTTTTCTCACAGGGTGAATATAAGCATCAGAGTCATTTCTGATAAGTTCACTCGGTTTTCGTAGATGTTCAACTTTTTCGAATACAGTTTCTTTATCCTTAAGATAATCCGAAGGCTTTAACAGAGTCTCGCTGGTAGGAGGAGTTAGCTTTTGTACAACTATGTCCTTTTTCTCGGCTAGTTGTTGAACAGGTTTCTCTATTATTGTTTCTGTTTTTACTGTTTCAATGGTTTTCTCACGTGAGAGCTCGCTTGGTTTAACTATTGTATCCGCCACTACAACAATTGCTTCTTGCTTTTTCAGATATTGTGTAGGCTTGAGAAGACTCTCAGTAGGTTCAACTATTTTCTCTTTTTTGGGTGAAGGTTTTGTAACAATTGGATCACCCATAATTTTCTTTGAAACTTTAGTTTTAACCGCTTCTGGCTCAAAAATTGTATCACGTTTCTTAATTACATCACTTGGTTTAAGTAGAGTATTTACTGGAGGTGCTTCTGGTTCCTCTTCCTCTTCTTCCACTTTCACCGGAGGCATAAGTGTTTCACTAGGAGTACTTGTCTTCTCTTTTTTGGGTATTTCACTTGGTTTAACAATTTTTGTAGTTGGAGATATAAGACTTTCAACATCTGTATTCATTTCTCTCTTCTTTGAAACAGATTCAAGAGATTCTAGAACAACTTTTGCTTCTCTAATGGCCACACCAGAAGAGTGTAAAGAGGCACCTTTACCCAAGTTTCTGACAATTTCAATAAGTTGATAGAAATTGATATTTGTAATCCCTACATCTGAGAAATATTCTGCTAACCAGTTAGCAAAACGGTGAACATTTACCTCAGATCCTAGCATTTTTTCCCAGAAATTCATTATCGTTGTTGTAAGCTGATCAAATGAAGAATATTTGTGAGTCTGTGTTACATGTTTGCCATCATATAAATCTAGAACACCTGTCATGTTCTCACTAAATACATTCTCATTTGGTTTAATAACGACACTATATCTATAACTTCCAATCAAACTTCTACGTTGTGGTCGCGATGACATTTTCTTACAAAATAAATATGTTCATTCTCTTTAAAATCCTTTGCTGTTATGCAATCAAAATGATTTTTTCTGAATTTTACTAGAAGGTTTAACAAATAAAATATTAAAATAAAAAGAAAAGAAAAAGGGAAAAATGTTTTAGACTTCAACTGGTTGCTCTTTCTTGTCAGATGACCAAGATGTTCTCTCTTCTTTGTCGTAAGTTTCCATGATGCTTTCTTTGACTTTAGAAATGCTTTCTTGAACATCAGCTGACAATCTTGTTTTGCGTCCTGGTTTTCCTCTGAACGGATCTGTGATATAGTAGAATAAGATTGTTTGATATGCTGTATTTAATGGTTTGAGCAATGCAGACATAGGCAAATAACCAAAGATGAAGAAGAAAACAGCTACAGCGGCTCCAAAGAGAGCCAAAACGCCAACATCAGATGAGAATGAAACACCAAACCAGTATCGTCCAACAAAGAAACCTGCTACAGCAAAGATGGCAAAGGTCATCACAGAGAATAATCCTTTAGCGATATTTACACCAGTTTTTCCTATGATGATATCTGCACCAGAATCTAACGCTAAGTCTGAAGATCGGGCTATACTTCGAATGAAGCCTTGTTTCTCTACTATTATGATGGTTAAAGTGTAATAGTTCAGGAATTTAATAATCTTGAACAACCATTTGAAGAGCAGTACAAATATGATGAATATCCAGTAAAGTACCTTTTTTATGATAGTAAAAGCTTTGTAGAATTTTGAGGTTTCTTTGATTTTCTTCGCACCAAAATATTGAACTATTTTTACAATCCAATCAAAGAATGCCATGAACATTCCAAACATAACTATACTTCCCTTTACTTTCCAAACTTCTTTCATTGCATAACGAATACTTGCATCTTTGTAATTATTCCATCTTTTGAACATACAGATGTTGACAGCATCAAGGAAGTACATTGTTGTCCAATAAATTGCCAGATACACATAGATAACAAGGAAGAATACTAACCATTGAACCCATGTATCCCAGGTGAGATCCATATTAGACATGACCCATATACTTGCAGCAGCGCCAAGAATGAATGTTACAATTGACGCAATAGCAAAAATCAGAATAGGAATCAACGTACGTTTATTTTCATTTACGGCTTCACAGCTTGTTTCGAATATTTTAGCTCCAAGAACTATTCTTCTTGAAACAAGAAGTATCAC
>BPTK01000264.1 GCA_023705905.1 Candidatus Heimdallarchaeota archaeon | reverse complement strand
GTGTGCTCTTCCGATCTAAGCTCTACTTTCTAATCTTACAAAAGCGGACTGGCAAGCTGTTGATAAGTTTGTTATAGACGGTCAAATTGGTACTCGAGAGGCGTTAATTAAACAATGGGGGATGATTGAACATACATCATGGGAAGAAATTTTCGCGATCGTTGATACGATGAAAATTGATCCGTCCTTCTATGATTTTTATAACTGGGTTATAGAAAAAAATCTTAAATTCATCATCCTTTCTGATGGCTTTCAAAAATATATTAATAGAATTCTAGAACATAATGAGATAGAAGTAGAAAGTCTTGATATTTTGGCAAATGATGTAGATTTGGTAGATAATAAATTAGAACTCACTTTTAATACTCCTGAATGTGTTCATGGTTGTGCAAATTGCAAATACTCTCACGTTTTAAAATTGAAGGATGAAGGATACAAAATAATATACATTGGAGATGGTTTATCAGACATCTTACCAGCAGTTGAATTAGCAGACATCATTTATGCCAAGAAAAATGAAGACTTGGCTAATAAGTTGGCAGGAGATAGCAGACTTATAGTTTTCGAAACATTCTCTAAAATTAAAAAAGATATTGAGAAGCGTTTCTCATAACGATCGTGAACTGATAAAAGGATTTTCTCTTTTTTCAGACTCTATATCAGTCATTTCACCATGTCCAGGATAGACAACTGTTTCTTCCGGTAAAGTAAACAACTTTTTAACTGATTTTTCTAATTCTTGAAACGATCCACCATAAAAGTCAGTTCTTCCTACTCCTCTATTAAATAGAACATCTCCTGAGATTAAACTATCTTTAAAGTAGAAGCATATACTGCCTGGCGTATGACCTGGAGACAAGATCGCTTGAATTATTAGTTTTCCAAGTTCAAAGTTTTGATTGTCCTCAATAAAGATATCAAAATTACCTACTGAAGAAGGATCAAATTGGAATATTCTCGCAAATTTACCCATATTTTTTAGTACGTCAAGTTCCTTTTTATTACATGCAAGTTGTGCGTCAGGGAATAATTCTCTCGCCTCCTTTACCCCCATAATATGGTCAAAATGCAAGTGAGTACAGAACATATATTTCAAAGTCAAACCTTCCTTTTTGATGGTTTTAAGATGTTTTGGAATTTCTCCAGCAACGTCAAAGAGAGCTGCTTCTTTTGATTCCTTCTCATATAGTAAATAACAGTTTGTTTTCAAAGGGCCGGTAATTTCAAGTTCAATCTGATAATTACTCATTGAGAGCAGTCGATTACCATATTTTTAAGCTCTTCGAAAGGAATAAAGATAATATTATTAAAGGGATTAAATCACTCTTTTCTGTAAAATGAGAAAAACCTATCTATTTTTAGCCACAATTATTTTCATCCTATTAGAAGGTGTATCCTCTTCTGCTGCCCAAGAAAGCCCTATTACGAGCTATACACCCTGGATACTCTTTCTAGTATTATTTGCGGGTGCTTTATTATATGCAATTCTAGCACATAAGTTGAAAAAAATAGATTAAGAAGTTAAAATGATATCTTTTTTAATCACCATACCAAAGTTAACCTATATTTCAAAGCTTATAGTAGGAACATCATATGAGTAAGAAAAAAGCTAAAAATGATTTTGATATCAAGATTGTTGACGCACCAGAAATCTCAGACGCTTTTGAATCAGAAGTTGAGGAGGGGGAGGAAATAGAAGAAACTGAAGAGATTGTAGCAATTGATGTTCTTGAAGAAGTGAAGGAAGAACAACCTACGGATGAAACCAAAAGCTTTGAAGAATTGCAGAGAATTTTACAAGAGATTGAATCTACAACAAGTAACAAAGAAAGAGCATATTTAATCGATAAATTGATCGATTATCCAGAGTATGAAGAAACAGTTTCTGTTTTAAAAAATATTGCAGTTAATGATAAATATCCTCTTTGTAGAGCAAAAGCAGTTTCTTTTCTTTCTGATTTTATGAGAGATATTGAGATAAAAGATCTTGTAATTAGGAAATTACAGGATAGTTCACAAACAGTTAGACTCTGGGCAGTTTGGTCTTTAAGGGCTCTTGTTGATGAAGAGGATGTCCAAGAAGTCCTTCTTCGGCAACTGAGACATTATGAAAAATCTAGAAGGATAAAATTATGGTTAATCCGAGTTTTGAGTGATAAGATAAATAATCCTAGAGTCATAGATGTTTTTCTACAATCCCTGAAGGGAAGACCAAATAAAGAGATGAGAAAACTTATCCTGTACTACATATTGCAGATTCCAGAAAACTCAGATGTATCCTATTTCTTGTCCACTTATGTTCATAAAGAAAATGATAAAGAGATTAGACTAGAGATTGTTAAAAAACTTCTAGAGATGGATAATTCTGATACTAGATATGCACTTCAAAAACTAAAAAGAAATGAGAGGAATCAAGAGATTGTCTCTTTACTATCATAGGAAAGTCAACAGAAACCTTATGAATTACACATTTTTTTCACAGTTGTTATGATTTCCGAGATCGAAGAATCTCAGTCAGAATCAAATGCGGATACTGAAAAATCCTCTGAAGCTGCTGAAGATATAACAAAGATAAAAAGGAGTGATCAGATAGCTCTCTATTCGTGTACTGTTGCAAACAGTACATCTAGAGGCTTAGTTCAACCTTTTGTTTCCATGATAGCTTTAACAATGGGGGCAAGTTCAGGTTTACTCGGATGGATTCAAAGCATTTCAAATTTACTTTCAACTTTTCTAGGACCAGTTTTTGGTCGATTATCGGATATCGTACAGAAGAGAATCCCATTCATTATTATTTCTACACTCTCTTGGGGTATACCATATGCGTTTCTGTATTTTATTACACCAGATACAGCATGGCTCATATTAGTTATTGTTGCAGTTGTCAACCTATTAATGAGCATAGGGGTTCCAACTTTTACAGCTTTACAGAATGAGCTATTTCCAAAAAAAGTGAGAGGAAAATTAACAGGGAGAATTTTTTGGTTTGATGCAATTGGAAGTATGGTTGCTACAATATTTACAGGTATAGTCCTTACATCTATATTCAAAGATAATGATTACCAAAAATTCATTCTCATACCTGTAGCTATCGGTTTTGTGCTTTCTGTAATTGGCGTCATTCCATTCAAAAATGTGGAGGAACCCCTACAGAGAAATACTGTTTCAAAGAATCAAGAAGTAATTTCTCTCAAGGAAAGTTTCAAAAAAGCTTATAAAAACAAACCTTTTGCAAAATTCACTCTTATTTCTATGATACAAGCGTTATTTTTCTCATTTGCATGGCCTTTGTTCAGCATATTCCAAGTTAATGTTCTAAAAGCTACAGCATTTGAAGTAGCAATCCTATCTATTTCATTTAGTATTGCGATACTCTTAGTGATAAATGTAGGAGCAAAGCTGAGTGACCGAATAGGTAGAACTAAATTAATCTTTTTCAATAGAATCACCTTAGTATTATTCCCCCTTGCCTATATTTTTGCGACTGAAGTTTGGCATTTGTACATAATACATTTTACTATAGCTCCACTAATATTCTTAGGGACTGCAAGTTTACAGGCATATTTGTTGGATATGGTACCACGAGATGAGGGAGGAATGTATTTTGGTATATATAACATGATGACTGGTGTGACGCTCTTCATAGGAGCTCTAGCTGGAGGATATCTTACTGAATGGTTTCAGTATATACTAAATGAGAATAGCATAGCAACAGTTACCATTTCTGTGCAAGGGTTAGGATCACTTGTCACTCAAACTACAACTAGTCTTCTCACTAGTACTACACCTCTTCTTGTAGACACTCTACGTCTGGCAGTTATCATCTCTTTAATAATAGTAACGGTTGGTAGATTCATTACAAGTTTTCCATTCTTGACTTTAAAAGAAATGAAGAAATTTCCTTCTTCTTGGAGTGAAGTACGGAGTCAGTTAACTAGACGAAGGAAAGTACAACCACCAGTATGAAAATTAATTGTGCGATAATGTTATTAATGTATAAATTAAAGTCTAATAGATGAATAAGACAAAGTTGATAGCAATTATTATCAGCATAACTGTCATTTTCTCGGGGGCTGGAGTAAGTACTTATTTTATC
>BPTK01000263.1 GCA_023705905.1 Candidatus Heimdallarchaeota archaeon | reverse complement strand
TAGTTATTTTTGATTCTGATCTTGCCAATCCTGAAAAAGGAATCAAGGTTTGGAATGCAATTCTTGAAGCTGGTAAAGAAGTGGGTATCGCTCTCTGTGGTCTTGGTGCTCGAGATGCCCTAAGAATTGAAGCCGGTTTACCTCTTTATGGTGAAGATATTCATGAAGAAGTTAACCCTGTTGAAACTGGTTACGACTTCAAAATGTTCTGCAATCACGACAAGGAACCATTTTACTTTGGTAAAGAAGCTCTTCTAAAAGCTAAAAATGAAGGTGTTAAAATCAAGCATGTTGGAATAAAATTGTTAGATAAAGGTATTCCAAGAGCTGATTATGAAATCCTCAATACTGCTGGAGAAAAGATTGGCCATATGGTCAATGGTGTTCGTTCCCCTGTCATTGGTAATGTAGGTGTTGGTATGGGTTATATTGACATCAAATATGCTGAACCCGAAACTGAAGTTTTAGTGCAAATTCGTAAGAATCAAGTTAAAGCTAAAGTAGTTAAACTACCCTTCTATGATCCCAAAAAATGGGGCCGAAGAAGAGAAGCTTAATCCTCTTTTTTCTTTCTTTTATTTTTCATTTTTGTAGGTTTAATTTTTCCTATAATTAATAAGTGCTCAAATGGTGTTTGATTAATATAGATGAAATTTATGCTTATTAAACACAAAAAACGAACCGGTATTATTCTTTACTTCTTTCTTATTGTATTGCTTATTGCTAGTTTGGAAATAATGCCATCACTAGCTCAACAACACGTGTATCTCAATAAGGTAGCTACAAGTGGTTCCATGGGATATGATGTCTGTATCTCTGGTGATTATGCTTATGTTACTGGAAATGATGGTTTTGAAATTTTTGATATATCCAACCCATTTAAGCCTTCCAAGGTTGGTGAACTGGAAATTGAAAATGGTGCATTTGGGATAACTGTAATTGATAATTTTGCATTTGTATCTGCGCAAGGATTAGGTCTAGTGATTGCAAATATTACTGACAAAACTGAACCAGTTATGATTAGTCAGACGTCTGTTGGTGGAATAGCAACAAGATCCTTTGTCCATGGAGATTATGTTTATGTTGCATCATATGATAGTGGTCTGAAGATTGTTGATATTAGTGACATTACTACTCCATCACTAGTAGGTAGTTATTTTAATACAGGTAAAATAGATTGCGTTTGGGCCAACGGTAATTACTTGTATGTTGCCAATACTGGTGTAGGTTTAGAGATTCTTGACATATCTGATAGAGAAAATCCAACGAGTGTCACAACCTTGTACACTCTTGGAGGAGCCACAGATTTACACAGAAGTGGTGATTTACTTTTTGTGAGTACTTATGCAAGTAGTGTTTTCGTTCTTAATATTTCAACTGCTAGTAATCCAATACAGATAGGGTCATATTCTGATAATGATGAGGGTGAAGCTCAAGGAGTAGTGGGTAATAGTACACATATCTTTGTTGCCGATAATTATGGTGTTGAATATCTAAATATTAGCAGCTTACCACAAATCACAGAGGTTGCTGAAAATAGATCAGGAATTTCTGCAGCTCATGATGTTGATTTTAAAGATAACTTCATCTTTATTGCAGGAGGAAGCATTGGCGTAGGTCTAATGGTTTTTGAAATTAGCGACACAGAAAAAACCAACTTAATTGGTTATTATGTTGGAATCCCAGCTGCTCTTGTTTTCATAGCTGTTTCAGTTTGGTTAATTGTGAGGTATATAAATAAGAAGAAACTATGAATCACTTATTCTCTTCTTCTTCTTCTTTTTCATCCTCAGTATCTATGAAATCCTCTTCCTCCGCGTACAAATCTTCATCTCGCTTTCTTAGATACTTATCCGGATCTTCCCAAACGGGTATCTTTGCTTTATTTATGTGTTCATTCAAGAAAATTAATGCTGCTGTATCCAAATCTAAGTCTCCTCCTTTCATTCTTCTATGTCTTTTCTCAGCAAATTTTTCTAGAAATTCAGGTGGAGATTCATATTCTATCTCATATTTTTCTCTAATAGCATCGGGATTTATCTCATCTATTCTGTGCACAAGAGCCCAAGCTCCCCTTATTGGGTCTGGTAATTTTTCTGAACGCTTCAGCCCTAGCAATACTTGATCTCCTAATGATAGCTGTTTTGGTATCACTCCTGGAGTGTCATAAATTCTCAATCTTGTTGTTATTCTTAATACTTGTAATGCTCTTGTAAAACCAGGAACAGGAGCCACTGGAGCACTTGATCTACCTTTCAAGATATTGATTAGTGAACTTTTACCGGTGTTTGGTAACCCTATAAAACAAGCGGTGATGTAGAAGAAATCCTTCCCTACTGCCCTAATTATGTTATTCCTCAATATTGATGTACTAAGTCTTTCTCTTGCTGAAGTTGGTATAACTTTTATTCTTTCCTCTTGCAAGATATGTTTCCACTTCTGTACGATAGGATCAGGAACTAAGTCTACTTTGTTCATTGCAACAAAGAGCTGTTTTGATCTATTGCGTAAAACCAAATTTTCATATTTTCTTACTCGGGATAATGTTGGAAATCTTGCATCTATTACTTCTACGATTACATCGCTCCCGTGAATCATTTTACGTACCATAGTATCAAAATCTCTTTTCTTAGACGATGCACTCATTCTCCTTCTGGACATTGTAATCACATTCTCGCGAAATTTTATCTAATACTCTTTAGGGGGGCTTACATCTGGGTGTCCCGTATCAAAGGGACCTTTCCTTTTTCTTGTGGGGTCTGGATGTAAGGGGGCAGGAAACTTAGGGTCTCGGAAATGCGTCTCTATTATTTTTCTGAGCCTTTCAACTTCTTGTTCCAATTTTCTAACTCTTTCCTCTAAAGGTAAAAGTTTTTTCTCCATAGATGTACTTAAAGCGTGAAAGATATAAACGATACGTTTCTAGTCTTCTCATGAAATTTCATGATGCTCACTGTCATATTTCTCGAAAGAGCTTTCTCAAAGAGTTCGAAATAAGTACTTCAATGGAGGAATGGAAGGAAAAAGGATTAGAATACGTGATTGGAGTATCAACCAAGCTTTCAGATTCTAAAAAGATTGTAGAAATGCAAAGTTCTTACAAGGAGATTATTCCTGGCATAGGAATTCACCCTTGGAGCGCTAAAAAACCTTTATCTGAAGAAATTAAATCACAATTTTTGAATTTGGCTAAGTTGTGTGAAGTAATAGTGATCGGAGAAATTGGCCTTGATCATCATTTCATAAGAAAAGAAGAAAGGTATCCACACCAAATTGAAACTTTTAAGTTCTTTTTAGAATTAGCTGAAAAGTACAGATATCCCGTGAATATTCACCTAAAGGGAGCAGAGAAAGAAGGAGCTGAAATCTTGGATACTTACAAGTTCCCCAGTAATAATGTACTTATTCATTGGTACTCAGGACCAGAAGAAGTTTTAAAGAAATTTCTAGATAGAGGTTATTTCTTTAGTATCAATCCCTCAATTCTATCGGGTTCCCCCCATATTCAAATTCTTGAGAAAGTACCATATGAGAGAATATTAACAGAATCAGATGGTGATGTAAATTACCACATAAATGGTGAAAAAATCATAGGATCACCAAGTATCATTCCAGAAACTTTAAAGAAAATAAGTAAAATGAAGAAGGAAACAGTAGAAGAAGTAGCTTTACAATTACAAGCAAATCTTCGCAAATATGTAAATAAACTTCAAGGGTAATGATGGGTTATTGTCATGTTGTCATATTAAGACAACCATAGTTGAGTGTCTTTCTTAGAATTCATCATATACAACTATAACAGTTCTATACTCACTCTGAGTGGATACATCACGTATCCTCCTACCCCGTTCACCTTGCGTTTAGACAAAGCTTTCGGATCGCTTTTGACTAATATATTGTATGCAGCATTAACATCAGCATTGATTAAATAACCTTTAGAAGAACAGAACAATCCTCGTTTAACTCTTTTTCCTTTGTATTTCCTACGTTTCTTGGAAAATTCGTTATCGAGGAAACTACACTTAGAGGTGTATTGTTCAGGGATGGTTTCCACCTTTATCCCTCGTTCTGCTCCTTTATACTTCAAAATATTGATGATTCGCAG
>BPTK01000262.1 GCA_023705905.1 Candidatus Heimdallarchaeota archaeon | reverse complement strand
TATGGCTTCAGTTTATGGTATAGAACTAAATGATGTGATAATAATAAATGCTACTAGTTCATTTGGTGACATTGATTTTGACACAATTGAAATAGCGATTGTAGGAATATACCAACAACCCTCACTTACTCAAATTGAAAATGCTTGTGAATTAGTAAATTTACCATCTGATCCCATCAAGTCTTTAGCACATGATCATTCTCTTACTGTTCCTATGGAGTATTTTCTTAGAAATTTTGAGAATGTAACAAAATATCACTTGCAAATATACGGAGAGGTACAATTTGAATACGATTTTGACGAATCAGATTCTCAAGAACTAACTGATCTTATAACAGAAATTTATTTACTAAGGGAAGAAGGTCCTTTTCCATTATCCTCTTCTTCCTCAGGTTATTGGTCAATAGGGTATGAATTGATTATTGAATTCACAGGAATTGATATAATTCTCTCTGTATCTTATCTACTATTCATATTTCTGTCTATTCCTATACTCTATTTAGCTTTGTTCCTTATTTTTGAGGTTAATGAGTTATTTGGATCTAGTTTTGAACAAGAGATAAAAATTCTGAGATCGAAAGGAGTCTCAACGGGAACGATTACATTTTCCTATTCCATGATGAAACTCTTTGAATCATTGGTTTCTATAGTGTTAGGATTCGGATTAACAATGATTCTTTTACCAATTTTATTAAAAGTAAACAAATTCTTGACGTTTAATGATCAAGTATATGGGTTAGTTCTGACTAGTCTACCTGCTTTCATTGGTGTAACTTTTGTTCTACTGATACTCCTATCTATCCCAAGAATTATAATTCTAGCAAGAAAGGATAAGAAAAAAGTTAAACCTCCAAGAAGGTTGGTTCAATTACTCAAACAGCTGTTACCATACCTTCTCCCCTTTATCTTGATATTCTGGGGCGCAAGTATTTTTCTCATTGGCTTATTCTTTATGAGCATTTTTGGTGGTATTTTTCTAATTATACCTGGTTTTGAACAATTCGTCTTAATATTTTATTATACGATGGGCATAGGATTGATGATAACTCTACTAGGGGTTGGTCTGCTACTGAAAGGTGTACACAAGCTTTTGATGCTTGTCATAAGTAAACTTTCGTGGACTGCAAGAAAATCAATAACTTCATTTTCTCTAGTTGAAGTCCGAGCAGATATCAATTTGTTCAATAACACGTTTCTCACATATACTATTTTGATCGGACTACTGTTACCTTTCATAATAACTCCTATCAAGATACAAAACCAAGTTACTAATCAAGCCTATTTCTATGGAGGAGGAGACCTATATGTCAATGAGTGGAACTTGGCTAATGTTTCTCTAGAAGAGTTTCAAGCAGAATATGATGAGATTGCAAGCCTTGCAAATATAACACAAATATCTGTTAATCACGGTAGTGCAAATTTCGGGATATTACTTATCGATGACCCCTTGGATTATTTAGCAACGTCTTATAAACCTTCTAGTAATCTCTATAACAATTGGGAACAAGATATTACTGCTCTCCTAGAAGATAATACAATGTTGGTTTCAACACCTTTCTCAATATTTTATGCAACTGAAGAAGATTCATATGCTTTCATGAAAGAAGATGAAGCTGATGTCGATTTCAATATTTCTGGGGTGTTTGATTACTTCCCAATAATATATGATGTAGGAGACTTAGAAGATTCGTATTCTTATACATATGATTTGGTAATGTCAATGGATAACTTCTTGAGTATTTTTGACAGATTTCAATTCTTAGGAATTTCTCTAGATCGGCTTCTTATGAAGCTTAATCCATTAACAGACCATAGCAAAATATCCCTGGAAATTGAAACTGACTACGGATTCAATGTTCATAGTTCAGAAGAAAATGCAGACACTGCTCTGCTTCAATATTTCCCCTTCTATTCTATGATAGTAGCAGAATTTGTATTTGGTATAATTATCTGTCTTGCTGCGGTTGTATTCACAAGCTTGAGTAATCCATTAAAAATTCTTCAGAGGAGAAAAGTGAAACATGATGCTTTAAAGAAAATAGGAATATCAACACGGCAAATTATTCTTGTTTCAGCAATAGAATTGTTCATCGCTGCAATCGTACCAGGGTTGCTACTAGGTGCTTTAGCAGGATATGGACTTGAGAGAGCTTTCAATTCTATCTTAATTCAATTAACCTATGAAGTGTTGCCTTATGCTATGCCATTCCCATATGTGATAGTTCTATGTCTATTCCTAGGGATTCCTCTAGTGTTTTTCGGCATTTACTACCTATCGATGAAAAGAAATTTTGCAAAATACATACCAAGGAATCTGGAGTGATAAAAATGATAAGATGTACTGATATAATAAAAGTGTATGAAGACAAGATAACTAACTACAAAGTTGCTGCTCTAAGAGGATTGGATCTTCACATAAAAGAAGGAGAACTTGTCTCAGTAATTGGTCCCTCGGGTGCAGGGAAGACAACTCTAATAAAAATTCTTGCCGGTATTGAACTTCCAACGAGTGGTCAAATCAGTGTGAATGGACAAAGATATGATAATCTCCTGGAATTTGAAAGACGAGAATTTCGTTTTCACAATCTTGGTCTGATTAATCAATTTATTAGCGATAATCTCTTCTCTAATTTATCGGTAAAACAAAACCTAATGATTCCTAAGAAGATGTTCTATCTACCAAAAGAGAAAGCGAAGAAAGAAGTTGAAGAAATCGCTAAATTGCTGAATCTGAGACACGTATACAATAACACAGTAGGAAAACTTTCAGGTGGGGAAGCTATGAGATTATCTATGGGAGTCGCACTTGCAAAGGATCCTTTAATTTTGCTGGCTGACGAACCTACAGGGCAACTTGACACAAAAAACACTCAGGATTTAATTGATGCGATGAGGCAGGTTAACTTAGCTTATGGTAAGACAATTGTAGTAGTAACACATGATATTCGATTTCGAACAATTTTCGAGAAAAGTTTCATTATTAGAGATGGTAGACTTGCTGGTATAAGTAGAGATATGGAAAGAGATGAGCTTGAATTTCTTATGCATTCTTCTGACATTAATCGTTCCTATATGGATGCATCCAACTTTGTTCGAGTTCCTGATGATGTTAAGTCTACAGTTGCTATCAAGGATGTTGTGGAATTTGACACCCATCCTTCAAGGAAACTGGGTCTTTTCTGGAATCCTGAAGTAATAAGTAGAGATAAGATTTATGAGATAATTTCTAATCCTGCTAAAGAAAGCGAAGAAAAGCTTGAACAGATCTCTTTCAAGGATGTTGAACATCTTTTAAGTAGAGCGTTTATTCCTCCTGCTAAAAAGAAAAAATTGATTAAAATCAAGAATGTAATAAAAGGTTATCATTCTCAAGCAGGTTATAACGAAGTTATCAAAAATATGAGTTTAGATTTCCATGAAGGCGATTTTGTTTTTATTTCTGGACCTAGCGGTGTCGGAAAAACCACACTCCTTAACATGATTGCAGGATTAATCAAACCAAATGAGGGTGTTGTGAATGTTATGGACTATCCTATCAGTGAAGAGAATGAAAGAGAAGTTTCCGCTTTTAGACTTGCAAACATTGCCTATGTTTCTCAACATAATAACCTCTTCGATCCTATAATGGTTCATGAAAATTTCCTTATCCCTAGCATCTTTTCAGATAAAGAATTTGATGTAGAATACAGTGATTCAATAGCAAAAGAGTGTCATATTGTACATCGTTTAAATGCTTATCCTTATGAATTGTCTGAAGGTGAAAAACAACGTGCAGCGCTAGCATCAGCTCTATCAAGAAAAACAAAGATTATCCTTACTGATGAACCTACAGCGAACCTTGATACTGAACTTGCAAGGCATATTATAGATCTTTTAATGGATATTGTTAGAATCAACAAAGCAACTGTTATAACATGTTCTCATGATCTAACTTTGCTAAGGCCCGGTTTCCGTCATTTACAGATGCTAGATGGAAAAATTAGCAAGGATACTAGGATAACAAAGGAGAATTTAGAGAAGATTGTAAAGGATTATTTACTTATTCAAGAAAACAACAAATAGTTCCAGATATTTTTCTTGTTTGTAGAGATAGTTTGCTCGATTATAGAGATTCTTAGCTTGATGGCAAAGGTACTGTAAAGTTGGATGCTTTTTGGTTT
>BPTK01000261.1 GCA_023705905.1 Candidatus Heimdallarchaeota archaeon | reverse complement strand
CGAGATCGTTTCACGTGACTGGAGTTCAGACGTGTGCTCTTCCGATCTAGAGCACAAGATTTGACAAAGGAATTTTAGTAATGAGTTTGTTGAAAATATAAATAATTATTAGATCGTTTGGAATTTTTCCTAGTTCTTCTTCAGAAAGTTTTTCTTTTACAATCAGTTTCTTGTAAGATGTGTAGTGTAGTATATCTTTTCCATCCTCTTTCCGAATCTCCATTGCATTTTTGTAGAAATCTTGTGCTCTTTTATCTGATTTAGATGAAAGGAGCAGAAACATCTCAAGATTCATCCGTTCAAGATCACTATTGCTAATTAATGAATCCATACCCTCAGTTAATTTCTCAAAACCAATGATATTTCTCTCATAATCTTCATCTAAGCTAAGAAGGAAAAGGTAGTAACCAAAGATGATTTTGAGATTATCCATTAATCCCTTATCATTTTTTAGATAACTCCATAAAGTAGTAAATTTCTCAGAAGCTGATATGATGTTGGGTTTAGTTTTAATAAACTTCAAGTCAATCTCTTTCAAATCTTCCCAATCTTTCATCAAAACTTTTAACTCTAATAGAAAAGAATCCAGCATTTTTCCTTCCTTGTGAAGTACTTTGCAATAATAAATGTCATTCATAGCTATACCAAAAATTTCTTTCGTCCAATCTGAATCTGATTCAGGCTTCCAAATAAGAAAGTATGGAATTAACTTTCTACTGAATTCTCTGGATGTTCGCATAAAATGCATAATAGTTGCTTGTAACAAGGCTAGAAGAGAAATTTTAATTTGAATTGTCTTAGTTATCAGTTTTTGATAACTGATTATTTTATATTTATTTGCGATTTTACCTCTGATACTATGTCGTTGAAAATAAACAATTTCCCTATTTTCATTATTGATCAGATAATTCTTGTGAACAAAGGCATTTCTTAAGGTAGCGTCTAACTCCTCAAAGAAATAGTGATGCTGTTGATCAACATTATCTAAAATCCTTCTTATAGAATCTTTTGCTTTCTTTGACTTTTTATCGGTCCTAGTTTCCTCTAAAGGTTCAATAAAGAAGGAAAAAAGAAGATCAAAAGTATGACTGTACTCTTCTATATACAATTCAGGTTCTGAGAAATTAATTAATTCTGGCACTTGTGAAATTAAGTCATTTTTTAGCTCTTCAGTATCAATAAAATTAGATAATATCTTCTTAAAAAACTTGATTTGATTTTCTGTTATACCTTGTATCTTGATTGGCCAAGGCACATCTTTTAGGTTTTCTTTAAGTAATTTCTCAATCTCTCTATCAGGTACTCCTTGTTTCAGAAATAATTTTAGCAAACTGAAAGCTTGTTTTTCATAATGATAGAAAATTGTATTCAGTATAAATTCAAAATGTTCCTCTTCTTCAAGTTTGAATCCTAATGGAGTTAAAAATGGTGTTTCCTTATCTAATTCAGATCTAATCATATTGTCAGCTGTTCGAAAAATATGTGGGAGAAATGTAAATCCCTTATAATTTTTCATGAAGAATTCAACAATGGGAAATAAAGTATTCAAACGATATAAGAATGAAAACTCTTCTTGTTCGATTGACAAAATTTCGTAATTATCCTTAAGCATTCTTAAGAAATAATTGCTCAAACTGAGGATATCAGATACCAAATTCTCCATTTTCCACTTTTCATCATATTCCATTAAAATCATCCCGATATATTAAACTCCAAATAAATCTATTAGAAATTGTCCCAAATATTCTATAAGAGGTGTAAAGAAGACTACTAGAAGAGCAACTATTATTGAAATAATGATACCTAAAAAAAATCTATCCTTCTTCTTTTCCTCTTTATATTCAGTTAGTTTAAAGATAATCCTGTATTCATCGGATTTATTTGCTATACCTCTTCCTATTTCATTTAGAATTTTAATAATATCTGAAACACTGTTATCAACAATCGCTTGTTTGATATCTATAATGTAATCTAAGAAACTCAGAGTTGCACCTTCTTTTTGCTCTATAAGATCTAGTATCATGTGTGATGAGATTTCTTCAATATTTCCTAGTGGAACACCTGTTCTACTTCCAAAGAAGATATCTAAGTCGATAAGGAAGTTTCTGAGACTATCAATTTCATTGAGCAAAATATCTTCCTTCTCTTCCTCTGTTAATTTCTCATCTGTTAGATATTTTTTTACACTCTCTTCTAGTTCTTTTTCTTTCTCAATGAAATCAACAACCAAATCGTAACTAGGATACAATATTTTTCTCAAACAAATTAAGACTAAGTAAGCTGAACTGTAGATCAAACTATACTTGGCAATAACAACTAGGTTGTATATAACCAATGAGTCATATATTGTTCCAAAGAAAATCGCAAATCCATTTACGAAAAGACTGCTAATAAGAATAAAATCAAATATAGACTTTTCTCTTAGGAATTTTCTAATCCTTCCTATCAAGCACTTGTTCTTTCTTTCCAAATCATTTTTTAGAATGTTTGTAAAACTCTTCATCAAATAAGTAATTATAAAAATAATAAGAAAATTAACTACAATGAATCTAGTAGTGATTGATAGGAATTCAATCAAAGTTAAATTCTGTTCAGTGTAACTAGACGATAAAAGATTAACAACAGCTGCTAGTATGTGTGTGAATAAGAAGATAATAATTGGTATTGACCACAATTTCCAATTTAGAGGCTGTTTAGACCAAATTGGTTCGGCATAGTTTTCATATTTTAAATTCTCCATATGATTCAGCTCAAAAATTCTAAATGATTTTATTAATATATTTTCTCCATATCTACCCTTTGGATAGTATATGACAATATCAAACCTACATGAGTTTATATTTCTTTTTCTTCAATAATGCAAATTGTAATATTATTCAAAAAAATTACCATTTTTCTTTAAATCTGTAAAGCACAATATCTGTTATTAAAAACAGTTCTTACTAAATGTTTAGTGATTCTTGATTGATGAAGTAGAAGTTGTTAAGAGAACTTTTGAACTCTTAACAGAAAAATCAAATTATCATCTATGGATAGACAACCATCCACCTTACTCCTCACTTAATGCTAAGGATTATCCTAAACATAATATTACTATCAAATGTTTTAAGTCCTGTTAATTGTTCTTAGCCAGTTTGAAGATATCGTTGGTATTGAAGCTTAAGAACTAGGGATGTCTGAAAAGATAGACTGCACAATAACCTTCAGATGTGCAATGGTAAAAATCAGGATACTTTCTACCTAAATGGTCATTTCAGCAGTATATTTTTATTTGTAGATGGAAGTTCTCTTTTTATGGAAGTTTTGATGGGAGTGGAATCTGTTCTTCTTGATGAAAAGAAGTCTAGTACGTATAAATTTGCTTTAATGAGTGCTATAATAGATTATGTAATAGAAAAACCCAATGAATACCCGCAAAATGGTTTCCACAACATACCTATAATCTATCTTGCTAAGAGATGGTTATATTATTACTACCCTTTGATGGTTTATGGAGAAGAAGGTGTAAGACAAGGTAATACACAGATAGCTCTCAGAAGAGTAATTAGAGACTTTATTGAGAAACAAGAAGATAAGCAATTTCTTTTTACAGATCCTGAAGCAATTTTACAAATAAAGGATAAAATAGATTCTAACGAAGTCCTAGATAAATCTCTTATCTCACTACTTACCGATATAAGAAAGAGAATTGTTGAACAACCCTTGCAATATACTCAAATTACTATAGGAAAGAGGAAGGAAAAAGAGCTAGTTGAAGGTGTTAATGTTAAAGATCCTTCTTTTATTCTATTTGGTTTAATTAACACTAGTATTCCTTTAAATGAACACAAAGATTATCAAGTAATAAGAAAGAAATCTGAATCTTGGAAAGGAAGAAAGGATGAAAGCAATTGGGATGGTTTAGAAGCTGATGAGACCGCTTTCATTCAGATGGGGCATTATACTTATACAGAGTTAGTTAAATCAAGATTTTTCATAAAAGACGCTATAATAAAGAGATGGATAGAATTTACTATAGATTCTTATTTGGAAAAAGATGCTCAAGCAATATATGCTCTGTTCCATGGATTATATTTACACAAGAAAGAATCAGAAAGAGAAAACGTTCTGATAAAGAAAATGAGAGCAATAGCTTCGGAAATCTTTCAACCGATGAAATGTATATATTGTGAAAGTGAAATAAGCTCATTCG
>BPTK01000260.1 GCA_023705905.1 Candidatus Heimdallarchaeota archaeon | reverse complement strand
TCAAATATTCCGACAAAATATCTCTAATGAAGAAGATGGAAAGTAAAATGTTTGAGGAGAAAGTTGGGAAGTTTCTCGATAGATATGGTAAAGTGAGGGTATTAAGTCAGGCAAATTTGGATGATACTAATAGAATTTTACCATATATTGTTGAAAATGATGATCAAAAATTTGCGGTATTTGCTTTTCATTGGAAGAAAAGCATAGGTACCAACACTATCATAAGAACAGAGCACAAATTAGAAGATATGAACTGTGATGGTGCAATAATCATCGGAAATAGATTTTCACAAAATGCCTATGACATGGTAAGTGCCTCTAATAAGAGAGGAAACAAGCACATATTCCTTATTAAAATGGAAGAAATGAATGAAATTTTGAAAATCTGAACCCAATAAAGCATTTTTGGGGAACTTATTTAGATTGAAAAATGTGCTATGGTAATTCTTTTCAGATGAATCTAAGAAAAAGAGTTGACTAACTTATTTTTCTAACAAAATCCACAGAAAAGAATTCAAGTAATAGTTACAGAAACATTAAAAAGTGAGGAGAGGGAATTTGACTTGCTATGGTAATTTCCCAGATTCGTGAACCATTGACTCGTATAGTTCAGCCAGTAATCATTTTCTTTGCCAAATTAGGTCTTCATCCAACAGTATTTACTGTAATTGGATTATTATTATCAATTTCTACAGGGATATTTCTGATTGCAGGTAATTTCTTAATTGCTTTCATACTTATCTGGTTTGGAGGAGCAATGGATTTCATAGATGGTGGAGTGGCTAGATACAGAAAACTTGATTCGAAACAAGGCTCATTTTTAGATAGTATCTTTGATAGGATTAGTGATGTTGCAGTTTTTGGAGGGATGATATTAAGCTTTATACCACATCCAGTTACAAGTGAACCCATTAGACAGGTTGATCCAATATCTGGGATTATCATGTTAGGAGCTGCTCTGTTAATCAGCTACATTAGAGCCAAAGGAGAAAGTGTTGGTGTAAAAAAAATGGCCATGGGAATTATGGAACGTGCCGAGAGATGGATCGTTTTAATGGTGTTAATGTTCGTAGTTCTCCTAGAACCCTCATTCGGAGTCCCAATCACTAATCTTGTTATCAACATACCTTGGTTAGGTTTATATTTTCCATTAACTGGTTTCGCAATTGGCTATATGGTTTTAACAGGTCTTAGTGTCATAACTGTAATTCAAAGATTCGTTTATGTCTCCGTTCAGCTAAAAAAGAGTGATCCTGTTCAAAAGGTCAGTAAGTAGCTGTTTTTTCTCAATCTATTTTCGTTTTTCATCTCAAAAATTTGTTAATTGTGAACAATAGCCCAGAGGGGAAACATTTTAAATTCTATACGAGAGAATAGCATGAAACTTGGTGATTTGGTGGCTAACAATAGCTATGTTAACAAGAAGGGTAAGAAGAATATTAATGATATAAAGGGAGAAAAACACAAAGAATCTATCAGAGATTTTTCACAGACAAAAGAGATTGTCAAGGTTCTCTCAGCAGAAGTTGGTACTCTTGTTGAACAATTTTTAAATGCAATTTACGATGTTGATTTAGCCGACAGTTTTGCTGATGCTATTGTAACAATTTACAAGAAATTATTGGAAGAAGGAATTACCAAACCTACTGCAGAAAAAATCATCTGTGAATACTCAGCTAATTTAGATCGCTTTGCTTCTATGTTGAAGAAGAATGAAAATAAATAATATTCTGAGGTGCAACTTTGGGTATAATGGCTATATTTAATCCATTAATCACACTTTACCATGGAATTATTTTTAGAGCAAAATTTACATGGCATTCAAGAAAAAAGAAGAAAAAACGAGATTCTGTTAAGAATTTCTTAATGAGTAAATTAACTGATAAAGGTATGAGTGAAAGAACTATTAAGAAATTAATCGACAATTATTGTAATTTTGGTGAAATAATTTTTGATAGAAAAATCCTCAAAGGATTTCTACAACTTGACAAAACACTGCTTCAGCAAGAGAGCAAAGTAAAATCAAGAATTGAATCATAGTATTTTTTGATTAACAGTTTCGTAATGTTTATTTTAGCGAACAGTTTACCTTACATGGGTTATTCTATGGCAAAACCAAAAAAGCATAAAGGAGAAACAATTTTCAATTATGTTCCAGACTATTTACCATCATTCAATGTAGACAATCCTGTATATGTTAAACTACCTCCAGATAGCAAAGATTCAAGGTTGAAGGATGTTGAAAGGGAATTAATCGAATACTGGGATATCTTACATCCAATTGTTAGGGAATACATGATGATGATTGTTAAATATGTTAACAAATTCGGAGAAGGAACAGATGATCTTGACCATCTCCGACGATCACTGGACATTGAATTGAGCAACTCAGCTGAATTGTCAGATGAAAATAGGAAATTAAAAGCTCAAGTTGCTGATTTGATGATTGAGAAAAAAGCATTAGCGGAAAGAGTAAGCGATATGACTGCAAACAGACCAATAGTTAGTGCAGAAGAATTGGAAAGTCTAAAAATGCTGATCTCTTCGAAATACGATGTCTCCTCTGGAAGTGTAGATGAACTAATGGCAAAAGCTGTTCAAGAGGTACGAGAGAGTGAAGAGATTAAAAAAGCAAAAGAACAAAGAGACAAGATGAAAAAAGAATTAGAAGAGGCCAAGGAACATTTTGAGAAAACTCAAGCAGAAGTTGGTGATACTTTCCAGAAAAACTTATTGGAGAGGCAAACTCGTATCGATGAACTTGAAGAAGAGTTAGCTAGCTGCAAAGATAATTCGTGAGGCATTATCATGAGAAAATGGAATTTCAAAATCATTTTAGCTGGCGATGGAGCAGTAGGTAAAACTTCTATTAGAGAAAGATACATGGGGAAAGGATTCCAAGCGAGTTATCTTAAAACCATTGGTGCCGATTTCTCAACAAAAAATATCGAGATTAATGAAGATAAAATAACATACCAGATATGGGATCTAGCAGGTCAAGATAGCTATCAAGCTGTTCGCAAAAGTTTCTACAAAGGAGCAACAGCGGCAATTATGGTCTTTGATTGTCAAGATCCTAAATCTATGACTAATCTTTCGAACTGGATTAATGAAGCGATAGAAGGATCAAATAATGGTATTTTATCCTACTTTGTTATAGCTAACAAAGTTGATCTTGAAGAAAGCAGAAGAGTTTCGCGAGATATGGCGCTTGAATTTTGCAACCGTTTGGAAATCGATACTGGAATTCGATTTTATTACAGCGAAACAAGTGCTTTAACTGGTCAAAATATTCAAGAAACATTTGATTTTCTTGCATATAGATTATTATTAGTAAATAATATTCAAGATGCTGTTCCACCTGAAGAAATTGATGGAATTATTGATGTTAGGGAAGCAATGGGAACACAACAAATAACAGAAACTCCAGCAAGTACAGAAACTGTATCTCGCGAAGAATTTGCCAAGTTAGTAGAAAGAATTAATAAACTTGAAGACAAATTGGGCGTTGTACAAGCAATTTTAGAACAAATAGTCCAAAAATTAAAGTGATTCTCTTTCTAGCTCTCTATTTTTTTTCCACAGTTAGTACAAAACTCAGCACCATCCACTAGAGGTTCGGAGCAAGTTGAACATAGTTCTTTTTTAGAACCGAATGATTGTGAAGAATCTGCATTGAAATTAACTATATCTGCAGATCTACCAGAATCACTTGAATTATAACCTTGATTTATCCATTTAAGAGGTGGAGGATTAATGAATTTTTGTAGTAGAACTTCATAAAAAGAAGTTGTTTTCACATCTTCTATGCTAGAGAAGAGTAACGAGGCTGTTAATAGTAACCAGAGCAGAATACCTAAAGATATGTCCCAACCAGTCGTAGTGAATCCATAGTTAAGAACAAACACTGATGATAGAATATTGATAAAATATTGGAGACCTAAAACTAATAGAGCCGCTGGAATGAGATAAGAGAATACACTAATTAATAAATATCTTTTCAGACAAATTTTTGGGAATTGGAAAGAATCTTGATAATTCTGTATAGTTCCTGATTCTCTTACAAAATTGAATAATTTAGCAATTTTAAAAGGCGGAGAGATTATAGAAACTAGAAAAGCTATAATGACTATGAAAATATAAATAACAGCTATGGAGCTTATTGAAATCCTTAACGGCAGTAAGGTGGCTAATAATCCGGTAGCTATTAAGCCTACAGATAAGAGGTGAGTCCCTTGCA
>BPTK01000259.1 GCA_023705905.1 Candidatus Heimdallarchaeota archaeon | reverse complement strand
CAGGGATGAGTGGAGGTTCAAATCAGAAGTCTCGACCAGAACAGAAATTAGTAGGCATAAGGGACACTCACGAATATACTGAAAAGATACGCAGCATACTCTCAAGAATGAAAGGTCAGGCAGCAGTAACAGCTGATAACGAAATTGCTTCCTCATTGGATGAAGAAGATATTCTCAAAGAGATGCTAAGTACGCTTAAGGTAATTGCAAAGAAAATATAATTTTAAATAGAAGTACATTTTTTTCTCCTTTTCTATTTTTTTGTTCGAGTGAAACAAATTTATTACAGTGAAAATGATATTATAATTATTCTATCTTAATATGGTGTGAAGTCATGAATGAAAACAATAATCCTTCCAATGACCCTCTTGATAATGAGTTAGAAGAATCTGAGAAGTCAGAATTAGAATCAGAAGACATCTATCGATCAATGTTTGAAAATTCATTAGATGCGATGTTCATAACAGATACTGAAGGAAAGTTAATTGGGGGGAATCAAGCTTTACAAGATTTATCAGGGTACAATAAGGAAGAGCTTCTCCAAATCAACGCAATGGATTTATACGACAGTCCTGAAACACAAAAGCAATTTCTTGAAGATATTAAAAGAGCAAAATCAGTAAGAAATTATGAAATAAAATACAAAAGAAAAGACGGGACTATTACGACAAATCTTCTAACAGCTTCTCAGAGGCTTACAAAAGCAGGTGAATTCTTGGGTTTTCATGGAATCATTCGTGATGTTACACAACAAAAAATCATGGAAAGTGCTCTCAAGGAATCGCAATTTCAGTACCAAGTCCTTTTTGAAAATTCAGGATCCTCGATGTTAATAGTAGAAACTGATACAACAGTCTCTTTAATGAATTCTCAATTCGAGAAAGTTTCTGGTTATACGAAGGAGGATGTAGTCGGAAACAGTTTCTTGAAATATCTACCTGAGAATGAACGAGACAGAATAATTCAATACCACCAACAAAGAAGAATCGATCCTTCCTCAGTTCCCAAAGTTGTTGAACTAAAACTCCTAATAAAATCAGGCGAAGAAAGAGATTTCGTTTATACAGTAGCACTGATTCCTGGATCAAATAGAAGTCTAGTAAGTTTCATGGACATAACTGTATTAAAAAAGACAGAATCTGCTCTTCATGAGAGTATTGAGAACTACAAAACCCTAGTAGGTATTTCTCCCGATGCTATAGTAAAAACTGATCTTGAATTGAATATATTAATGGCAAATCAGCAAACATATATCTTTTTAGGGTTTGAGAAAGAAGAGGATCTAATTGGAAAAAACATTCTCGATTTTGTAGGTAAAGAGTTTGGACAAAAAGTCTCGTCACTTGCCGAGGAAATCAACAGAGAAGGTCGTTACATAAATCTTGATTTTGATATGGTACATCCTGAAGGAGAATTAATTAATTTAAGTGCAAGCATCTCCGTTGTTTATGACAATGAACAACCTCAAGCATATATTGTTCAAGTCAGAAATGTCACTAGCTACAAAGAGCTAGAAAATCAACTGACAGAATACACACATAGATTGGAAGAGATGGTAGAAGACAAAGCCGCACAATTGATGGATCAAGAAAGAGCAGTTATGTTAGGAAGATTAGCAGGTAGTATAGGACATGATATCAATAATCCCTTGCAATATGTGCTTGGAAATGCAGAACTCTTAGGAGTATTGTTACAAGAGGAAAAAATGGACTTGGATAAATTGAGATCGTTAAATGAAAGACTGATTGAAGGTTGTTACCGGATAGGAGATGTTTCCAAAAGACTTCGAAGAGTATCCAGGAAAGGGGAGTTAACAGTGTTCAACGTTTATGATGCACTCGAAACGGCAATTACCATGACCAGAGGTAAATGGCGATATAAGTGCGAAAATCTTGATATCAGTTATATTGCTCATAGCCCAACCATGGTTAAAGGTGTAGAAAACGATATATCACACGTTCTTATGAATCTTCTTGTAAACGCTTCTCAAGCAATTGAGATTGAAGGAAATATAAAAGTAAATGTCTTCACGGATGAAACTAAAGACAACGTAATAATTGAAATTGAAGATAATGGTATTGGAATGTCTTCTGATATTATGGATAAGATCGGCAAAGAGAGTTTTACCACAAAATCTATTGATGAAGGAACGGGTTTAGGATTGCTATGGGTTTATGAGATAATGGACCAACACTTCAGTAAAATATCATTTGAATCAGAAGTAAACAAAGGAACAAAATTCAAACTGATTTTTCCTATAGAAAAAGAAGTAGAAAAGCATTAATCCTATTTTAAGTAGTTTCCACAATATGGGCAGAATTCATTAGTTTCATGAACTTTTTCCCCGCATTGGGAACAGAAATCTTGACTTCCATCAACAGCTTGATCTTTTTGTTTCTCTGAAGGAATAGAAGTTGTTGTTTGTGCTGGAGCATAGTAAGTAGCTTGTTGGGGGACAGGTTGAGGTTGACCATAAACAACTTGAGGAGGCATTTGTCTAGGAGAAGCTTCTTTCTCAATAATCAGAAGTATGTCATCGCTGAATCTCTTCAAGGCAAACATGTGCACAGTGATTGTTGCAATTAATAGGAAATCTGATATAGAAACGACAACTGCTATAGCAATCTCCATATCAAAATAGTAGAAGGTCCATATGCTAATCCAAAGGGTAAATGCAGCAATTACAATTAGTACAAAAACAACACCGATGGCTATAGCTGATCCTAAGAGAAATGAATTTTCTTTCTTTGGGTATAAACCAGCTAAATTCAATTCTTTGAAGGTTTCTGTAATTCTTCTACAGACAATAATGTAGAGAATGACACCAACTACTCCACCTGTTACTACCGAAACTATCAAAGCGATTTTTAACATCTCTGCAGCCTTCTTTGCAGATTGTGTATGTTGCCAATAATAGTCTCCTAACTCTTCAAAATTCTTACTAATTCTATACATGTGAAAGAGCCCAAATGCTCCAATACCAACCATTACAAATGCAACAACACTAACTATCATGATAAAAACCATAAAGAAATACAAATCTCCATACCAAAGTATCATGAAAAAAGTATATCCAATTAACATTGAAATTATGATACCGATAAGTGCATATATGACCATCTTTACGCTTTTGTTTATTTCTATCTTGATCTGATTTACAGGTTTTATAGGTTTAGAATAATACATAGCGACCATCCAATCAACTATCCTTAAAAAATATTTCTCAGTTTGTACTATTTAAGGAGTACCTAATTTGAAATAATTCTTTTTGCAAAACAATGAAAAGAGAAAAACTGAAAATAGCAATAACCTCTCCATTCAATAACGAGCCAGATCTAATAAGGTGACCTTAATGCAAGGACAAAAGATATATTCATTCAAACGCAAAAATTTTTTTATAAAACTCTTAGTAAAAGCTATAAATTATTAACATATTTTTTCATTACATATGGAGATGTCATAGCTGCGAGTAACGCACCGTAATTGAGGTTGAACTCGACTTCGTTTCCCACATTTAAATCTATCTCCTTTGCATCAACTATGATATGGTCACTGCTCGTTCCAAGGATTTTAATCTTTGATCTGGGAATTAGTCCGGAAACTAGAACATCTTGTAATCCAACTCCAAGTATAGCTCTTCTTATTTGTCCATGATCTTGAAATTCGGGAATATTTCCAAATGCGTCTTGACAAACCTCACCATAGGGTACAGACGGCTTTATTTTCGATTCAATGACCTCTGCAACCAGTGTAAATGCATCTGTGAATAACCCTGGGATGGGTTTTCTATAGAGGGTTTCAAGCCCCAAATAGATCGATTCGCCCAGTCTTAAGTTATTGATTCTTCCAACATCCTCTGTGGATATGAACCAGTTATAATTGGCTGAGTTCCCACCTGAAACAAACTCCAATGTTAGGTTGAACCGCTCTTCAACCTCTCTAGCGAGTGAGGACAAATATGCCATTTTCTCCTCGTCTGGTTTGATCCCTCCAAGACAAACCAGATTTGTTCCTATGCCTGAAAGCTCAATCCCTTCCAGCTCTACTACTTCTCTTATGATGTCCTCTAAATCCGAAGGCATTAACCCTTCTCTTAGATCACCCAACTCTACCATTAAAATGATTTTATGTATGATATTGTTTTTCACAGCAAACTTTGAGAGGCTTTTGACTACTGATAGCTCTGAATTAAGACTAATGTCAGCATACTTTACTACTGATTCAGCTTGGCTAGGGATGGGTGTTCTTAATAGGA
>BPTK01000258.1 GCA_023705905.1 Candidatus Heimdallarchaeota archaeon | reverse complement strand
AGATCGTTTCACGTGACTGGAGTTCAGACGTGTGCTCTTCCGATCTCTAATACTTTGGGGAAAATCTTCTTCACTTATTAATTCTAATATTTGTTGTAGACCACATTTCTTGGACATAGCTGTAATAATATTCTTAAAATCTCCAAACATTAGTTTTCTTATACATTCTTGAATCTTTAAGTCAATTATTTCCTCTTTTGTATGTAATTCTAATTCTTTTATTGAAAGATCTATTTTCCCCAAAGTATTAGGGTATTTAGATAAATGATAACATATTATATTATAGATATATTCTTCAAAAATAGTATTTAAGAAAACAACTCTTAATCTATCTCTATATGATTCATGATTTTTCTTCTCCAAAAAATCTAGAATTTTCGTTGTAGAAATTTCTTTTCCTTTAATTTCTGATATTATTTTTTCCCTCGCTAGTTTGTCTAAATTTACATTGTCAATGGCGTAATCCATTGATTTACAGAAACTTCGTAATTTCATTAATTCATGATAGAATATTGCTCCAAATTTGCTTATAGGTATATAATCTTCATCTTTAGTAGACTTTCCATTCATTTTACATCACATTTTATTTTTTCCTTATATTACTTTAACTTGTATGTAATACACTAAATAATCTAGAAAGAAAAGTACAATGTGTTTTGGATACTTTACTCTTGAGAATTTATTGAAGGAATTAAACTAATTTAGTTTACTAACGGATGAATATGGGAATCAAATAGTTATCGTGTTCATATAATTAAACCATTCTTGGATATGAAGTAATAGCATTTTTTCTTCCCTTTTGAAATTAGATTATTGTGAGCAATTGGATTTCGAATGTCTTGGAATAAAAATATCAGAATTATCTTGATTAAATCTGAAGTTATTGAGATATCAGTCATAAAAGATTCAAAATCCCATATGTTTATAATGACAAATTTGCTATTTTCTTTAATACATTTTCTAAGTGTTGAGGATAT
This sequence comes from Candidatus Heimdallarchaeota archaeon, assembly GCA_023705905.1. Lineage (GTDB taxonomy): Archaea > Asgardarchaeota > Heimdallarchaeia > Heimdallarchaeales > Heimdallarchaeaceae > UBA460. Next base: position 3,328 of record BPTK01000258.1, on the reverse strand, counting down.
GACAAAGGAAATTGAATTACAAAAAGTCCTACGAATAGAATTCTCTCGAATTTTAAATGCAAATCTCCCGTTTTTTTATGAAGTTATTGTTAAGATTCAAAATAAATCAGAAATAAATCTTAAAATGAAAATTTTAGATGTGGGTTCAGATTATTCAGAAGTTAACTTCTTCTGTTCATTAAGAGAATTAAACATAGAACCTTTAGAAACAAAAGAAATTCTAGTGTCTTTAAATTCAGAAATAATTGAAAATCGTGATGAAGCATTTATTATATTAGAAGTTTGTTTGAATGGGAGAAAAGAAATATTTAAACAGAAGATTAATTTTCCATTTAAAGACAGTTTGTTCAGATATGCACTTATATGGGAAAAAACAAGAGATATTGAATTACTAACTTCAAAGAATATTGAAAAAACAGGACAAAATCTAAGAAAAATATTATTAGAACTATGCTATACAATTCGAAAATATTATAGTTTTCATCATTGGGTCCTTTATGTCCAAGATCTTCTATCCTTTGACAGCAGCTTTTATAATCTCTTTCAGCAAAGCATTGATAATACTTTTGTCAATATTATTCTAGGAAGAGGAAGTAGTGGTAAATATTATAGAATTCAAACTAAAAAACAGTTAGAATTTGATATAGAATTTCTAATTTTAAACACAAACCTTACAAGACCTAACATAGCTAAAATCCAAAAAATCATTGAAAATTCATATTCAATTTTAAGGAAAACAAACACTGAGTTAGACAGGATATTAAGCATAATTCAATTGGAGAAAACAATTTTTCATGAAATTAATGAATTTTATGAAATTATCAAATGTATTAAACAAGGAAATGTTCCTACTTTCAACTTTGATCTTCCTGTTTCTCTCAATTTAGAAGAAAAGACTCTAGAAGAACTGAAGGACGCTGCTAAACAGATATCATTTAAAAATATCGACGAAAAAATTATTGCATTTAAAGGAAGTTTCAATAAAGCAATATTTGAAAAAAACTTCGCAGATTTTATGTTCATATTTGGAAATATTTGTTATTTATACGGAATCAAATTCAACGAAACTGCAACTATTTCACTCCAATTTTCAAGTTGGGCCATTGACATATTCAAACAATTAGAATTCAAAGAAATGATAGATTTCAGTAACTTTAGGTATAAAGAAACAAAGTTCTATCAATTGTTTAAACAGAATGAGTTAGAAAAAACAATGGAAATACTAGAGTTCTATGATAAGAAGATAAACAAAATTCATAATGATATCCTCTATAGTTATGTAAATAGATTTCTAATAATCGGTTATTATATATCAGCAAGCCAGTTTTATTACACCCGAGATTTGAATAAGGCAACAGAAAGTCTAAAAAAATCCTCAGATTATATCGAAAAAATAAAAATCGCAAATGAATCAACACTTTCTAAGTATGTTTTAATGGTTGAAGCTTTAGAACAAGAAATTGAAGCTTCAAAGATATATGAAATAAGAGACTTTCCTAAGAAAATCGTACTGTTGGAAAATGCTAAGAGAATATATTTCAAATTAAATAACCTAAACAAAGCAAACCCACTCGTGCATATAATTTTAAACTATAATGGATTAATTGAAATCGAAAAAGGTAATTTTTCTGAAGCAAGGAATTTATTTATAAAAGCCTCTAAGGAAGCAAACAAATCAAATCACAACTCTGAGCTGTACAAACTTAGAATTGATTTATGTTCAATTTTTATATTGATAACAAAATTAGAATGGGTGAAAGTAAACGAATTAATCAAAGGATTGCTTGGAAAGTCTAGATATAGAAGAAGTACATTTGTACTCTTTAAAACTCTCGAATTAATTATTAATTTGATTCAAGCGCTAGAGGTTGGTAATATTGACATTAAATTACTAGTAGATATTTACACGCAATTTTTAGATTTGTCATATATAGATGGAGATTTCTTAATTTCTGATACACTTTCTAGTTTATTCTTTGAAATCTATTCAGCTTCAATCTTATGTACTCTAAATTATCCAAAACAGATTACTAATCAAATAACCAAAACAGCAGTTAATAGAATTTCGAAGAAAGATTTCATGTTTAATGAATTTGTATTTGAATCTTTAACAGACATATTGGAAAGACCATGGGCATTCTATCTTAATGAGGGAGCAATGATGAGATATCGAAAATATGAAGAATATAAATATCTTGAACCAGATTCATCCACATTAAGAGAAGATGCAGTTTTCAAGCTGCTTAGTTCGTTTGAAATGCAATTGAGATTCTTAGCTGAATACTACTTAAGACTAACTTTTGGAAATGAATGGGAAAAGAGAGTGTCTGAGCATTTCAATGATTCAAAAACATTCGAACGAATGAGTCTTGGTGATATTATTCAAACGTTTATGTTATTAGAGAAATATGATTTAAGACTAGAACAGACGTGCAAGATAAGCTGGAGTGATATTAGTGATAAAATAGTCAAAGTCAGAAATGATTTAGCTCATGGTAATGTAGATTCATTACCAGAAGAGATAATTAGCGAAACTGAGGACAGTGTTTTAACTACTTTCAAAAAATTATACGTAATTTCGCCTGTTCAATTCAAAGTAGATGATATTTTATTCAATAAATATATGGTGACATTTTTGACAGATATTCCATATATAACTAGACTGGTTTCTGCTGAAATTACTTTAAGCAAAAATAAGGAATATATTGGAGTAATCGATAGTAAGACGAGAGATGAGATATGCATTAAAAACATAATTGAAATCAAAGATTAATTAAATAATTTTAAGATACAATTTCTCAATATTATCACAAAATCAGTTTTGGTTATGGTCACGAAATTGTTTATATAAAAAATTGTTTGAAGAACATCATAAATGCAATATCTGAGTTAGAGAAGCTGAAACAGAATGTTGATGAAATTAGATTAGAGGGAACATGATTTTTATTGTTTATAATCCAATGTCATTCTTTGATAATGGTTTTTAAGTTTCTTTGCGCACAGATTCTGAATTATTATCCTTCAAGATCTCTTCATAGACTCTGTAAGATATGGTTCGGTGTAGGAAATTTACCATTTAATCCCTCATATTAAATTCTTATTTATTACTCTTATCTGTTCTATCAGGAATTTTATCGATTGCTCTATTGCATCCATTTCTAAATATTCAACTTCCTTTCCTCCCAATCTAGAGAATTCTTCTTGATTGGATTGAAAATATAACAACCACACTCTCAAGTACTCTTCTATTCTTTGTTGTATCTTTTCTTCTAGTTCTACTATTTTATCCGATTTCTTACTATTGCAACTTGTACATGTTGGAAAAAGG
>BPTK01000257.1 GCA_023705905.1 Candidatus Heimdallarchaeota archaeon | reverse complement strand
TCCGATCTGCTAAAGTAATTAAAATTGACACATCAAAGCTAAGGAAGCATGTGGAGCGATAGAGATTTTTACAGCAGGAGATGTTGCAGGAGCTCTGCACCAATATGATGGTAAATGGTGCTTCGAACTACCATTAGCAAGAAAATAATTAAAAGTGATAGAATGAAAGATAAGATACTCACAAAAGTTGATGAATACAAAAAAGACATGTTCAAGTTTTTACGGGACATGATTCGTATTCCAAGTACTAGCAGCAATGAAAAAGAGCTCATCAAACGAATCAAGCAAGAAATGGAGAAGCTCAATTATGATGAAATCAAGATAGATGAGATGGGTAATATCTTTGGAAAAATTGGAAATGGTAGACATGTCATAGCATTTGATGCCCATATTGACACAGTAGGTGTTGGTAATCCAGATAATTGGAATTTCGACCCCTTTGAAGGATTCGAAGATGATGAGTTGATAGGTGGTAGAGGTGGAAGTGACCAAGAAGGAGGTTTCGCTTCAATGGTTTATGCTGGCAAGATTATCAAAGATTTAGATATTGCTGGTGATACAACAGTATGGATGGTTGGAACGGTACAAGAAGAAGACTGTGACGGTCTCTGTTGGCAACACATTATTAAGGAAAAAGTCATCGAACCTGAATTTGTTGTACTTACTGAACCTACTTCACTTAGCGTTTATCGTGGACATCGTGGAAGAATGGAAATCAAAGTGACCACTACTGGTATTAGCTGCCACGGTTCGGCCCCTGAACGAGGAGATAATGCTATCTATAAAATGGCTCCAATCATACAAGAATTAAAAGAATTAAATGAAAGATTAAGAGATGATCCCTTTTTAGGCAAAGGAACTTTAGCAGTATCGGAAATCTTTTCTCAATCTCCATCACGCTGTGCAGTTGCTGATGAATGCTCTCTTTCAATAGATAGAAGACTTACATTTGGTGAAAATAAAGATTCAGCCTTAGGTGAAATTCGCGATTTGCCATCTGTCAAAAAGTATGATGCAAAAGTTGAGATGTTTACATATGATAAACCATCATATACAGGTCATCAAATGAAAGTTGATTGCTATTTCCCAACTTGGGTGATTGAAGAAGATAATCCACTTTGTGGGATATTTGTTGAAGCTGCTAACGAGATAATGGATAAAGAGACTCCATTAGATAAATGGACTTTTTCAACAAATGGAGTTTCCATAATGGGTATGCATGGAATACCTTGTATTGGGTTAGGGCCAGGAAGAGAAAGTCAAGCCCATGCGCCTAATGAAATAACTTACAAAAAGGAACTTTTAATTGCTGCCGCAGTATATGCTGCTATACCCTTAAAATACACAGAACTTAAGAATAAATAGGTGAAAAGATGAGAACTAAATTCAAAGGGAAAGATTTCATAACTTTGCGTGATTGGTCTAAAGAAGAAATTGATGTTTTATTGGAAGTCTCAGCTGAGATTAAAGAGAGATTTCTTAGAGATGATGCTACTCCCTACCTTCCATACAAAACAATGTTTCTAATGTTTTTTGAAGAATCTACTAGAACACGAAACTCCATAGAGGCAGGTATAGCCCAACTTGGAGGTCATGCCAACTTTTTGGACACTTCAACAATGCAAATTTCTCATGGTGAAGTAGCAAAGGATACAGCTGCAATACTATCCAGTTATGGTCATGCTATTGCATGTCGAAATTGTTTCTGGGAAATAGGTAACAAGTATCTCAATGATATGGCAAAACATTCCAAAGTACCTATTATGAACTTACAATGTGATTTGTATCATCCAATGCAAGGAATTGCTGATCTTATGACAATTATAGAGAAGAAAGGAGAAACTAAGAACCTTAAGGTCTCTATTATCTGGGCCTATGCCACAAGTCATAAAAAACCAATTTCGGTTCCACTTACACAAGCTTTACTATTTCCAAGATATGGAATGGATGTAACTTTAGCTTATCCAGAAGGTTTTGAATTACCAGATTGGGTCATTGAAGAAGCTAAGGAAAATGCAGAGAAAAGTGGTGGTTCTTTCAGAATAACACATGATATGAAAGAGGCTTTCAATGGTGTAGACATCGTCATTCCGAAGAATTGGGGGAGTTGGAGCGGAAAGAAAGGAGATATGGATCTTGAACAATTCAAAAGTTGGAAATGTACTGAAGAGATGATGAAATTAGCTTCACCAGATGCTAATTATATGCATGCACTACCTGCTGACAGAGGAAACGAAGTAGAAGATTCTGTTATTGATGGTCCTCAATCTATTGTGTACCAAGAAGCAGAGAATAGACTTCACACATCCAAAGCTGTTATGATTCTAACAATGTAGTAGGTTTAAAGACCTACACACATATTTATTACTGCATTTTAGCTTGTGTCCAATAAGTTCTAAGCAATGGTACGATGATTTGAGAAATGGATCAATGGTTATACTTTGTCTTAGTTGGATTAATAGGTCTATTATCCGGTTTTGCAAGTGGAATGTTTGGAATTGGTGGAGGGTCCATAAGAACACCCCTTCTTAATGTTCTAGGAATTGATCTAATCTTTGCATTTGGTATAAATCTATTTGTAATCCCTTTTTCTTCTGCGATGGGAGCATTTTCACACAGAAAGAATATTGAAAAGAAATATGCATTATATCTAGTAATCGGAGGAGGAATTGGTTCTGGACTGGGTATATATGTAGCATGGCTTTTTTCTTTATCAGATTTGAAATTATTATTAGCGTCAATCTATGTTGCAGCTTCATTTATCAGTGTTCTAGGTATTTATTTTTATAAAATAGCTCCACAGATTTCAGAGAAACTAACACCAAAAGCTCATACAATAATCCCTGGAGCTTTTACCTTAAATCTAATCACAGGAATGAGGGGAGGTAGTGGAGGATCTCTATTTCCTCCATTTTTAAGATTACTAAGTGTAAACGTGAGAAAAGCTATTGCAACTTCTTTATTGGCAACCATTTTTACATCATTGCTAGCAATGGTGGTTTTCATTGCAATAGGGACGGCATTTAGCAATGAAGCATTTCTTTGGAAAGAAGGATTAATTGTTATGGCAGCATCAGTAATCGGAACAAAACTAGGGAGTTTTGTATCTATTAAGACTAAACCAAAGTGGCTGGAACTTGGATTAGCTATAGTAATAGTCCTCCTGTCATGTGTAACAATAATAAAAGCTATTTTCTGGTAGAATTTTAAAGAAAATTCTTTGTTTAAAAAAATAGATGATAATTGAGCTACCTAAACGTAGTGTGAACGGGGTAGGAGGATATGTGATGTATCCACAGAGAGTGATTATAGAACTCTTTTGAGGTTCTATATAGTGAGCTCTAGGAAACTAGTTCAATGATGCTAGTCTTCACATGACTACATGACAAAAACCATCATAGATTAAGGTAAGGTTAATATTAAAGTAAATAGCTTATTAAATGGGAAGTAATTTTATGAATACTTTAGGTTTGGAAAATGGTAAAGTTTATAGAAAAGGGCAATTTCTACGTGAAAATATCTATATAAGAGACCAGAAAATTGCAGAAATCGTTTCCTCAGAAAAAGAGCTTCCTTGTGAGAAAGTAGTAGATTGTACAACCAAACTCATTTTGCCTGGATTCATTGATCCGCATGTTCATATTAATCTTGATTTAGGAGAATTCAAATCAAGTGATGATTATGAAAGTGCTTCAAAAGCTGCAGCTTTTGGTGGAATTACAACTTTTATAGATTTTCTTGAACCAATCAATTCTGTGGATGAATTCGATGAAAAGCTTCAACAAAAGCATAAAGAAGCAGAGAAATCTTTTATCGATTACAGTTTTCATACAACAGTTGGCAACTTCACAGGTGATGTAGAAACACTAACTAGTAAATCTCTTGAAGCTGGAATTCCCTCCATTAAATTGTTTACAACTTATTCTGAATCAAATCGAAGATGTTCTTATGAAAAAATTAAGGAATTCATTTCTAATTCTAGTTTATCTGATACTTTGATTCTAATTCATGCTGAAAACGACGAAATTATACTGAATTCCAAAGCTGAAAATAATACAGCTGTTTATGAAAATTCAAGACCAAAAGAAGCAGAAATAGAAGAAATCGAGAAACTTGCTCAAATGGCAGCAGAGCTTAAAGGAAGAATCTATATAGTCCATGTTACCTGTGGCTCTTCTTTAAATCTTCTAAAAGAGAAATACTCTGAGCTTTTACAACACAATATTTTCATAGAAAGTTGTCCTCAGTACTTCCATCTTACCAAAGAAGTTTACACCACTGAAAATGGGAACTTATTCCTTCTTGCACCTCCTCTCCGTTCTAAAGATGA
>BPTK01000256.1 GCA_023705905.1 Candidatus Heimdallarchaeota archaeon | reverse complement strand
TAATTGTATCAATTATTTTACTTCGTCCTTTTTCTAATTTTTCAATTTCTGATGCTTTCATTCTAGAATATGATATAAGTTTATCAAATTCTTTGACAATTACGTTTCTTATTTTTTTCAAATCTTTGAAACTTTTACTTCTAATTAATAGTTCTAATATCTTGACAAATGTATTCCGATCCTCTGTACAAAATTTAATATTTATTGTTCCTATTTTGGCTACTTTAAACTTGTTCTCTCGAAGTAACTCAACCGGGTAAATGCTAATAAAATCAGAAAATCTTTTTTTAGAAACAAAGATAAATATATCTTCATTATCAATTTTTATATAATTATAATTTGGGACAACTTTTAAAATTTCATCGTATATGATTTCTTCTTTAATCTGAAGTTTGTTACCCATTCTTGATTTCAGTTCTGACACTATATTGAAATCTGGAATAATAAATGAATTTGCTGAATTATTAGAGATTACTGAAAGATATGATTCAAATATTTTCTCAATAGTAATTTTATCCTTTATACTATTCTTCAATTCTCTTGCTGTCATAATCAGTGACCATTTGTATGCGGTTATAGTATCATATGTTACTATCCTTATTTTGAATTCATAGAAACTGGATTCATATTGTTTTTTGATTACTTTATTATTTTCTAATAAGTTTGAGTTTGCTGAATCCAAAATATCTATGTGTTCAGAGCATAATTCTAAAATTGAACAAATTACCTTATCTGTGTATTCGAAATTAGTATCAAAGTGTTCTACAGAACTCGCTAAAATTCCGCTAATTTGTTGACTGATTAGTTCTTCTATTAAAATGATATCTGAATGCCCTCTCATTCTTTCTAGCAGAACTATCATGCTTTCTAGTTTTACTTTGGTTGGAGCTGATAAATTAGAAGCTTTGGATAAGTTAGACTGAATAGTGTTATACTGTTTTCTTAGATGTTCAAGATTTGTTACTTTCCCATTATTTAGATGACATACATGAATCACAGTTAATTTATGTAAATCTTCGATATTATTAACCAAGCAAACTAAGTCAAAATCAATATTTTGTTCTGTTGTAAGTTTTAACTTCGTGTTATGAACTAAATTCTTAACTAATTTGTTGATTTTTTCTTTCTCGAAAAGCTGGTTTATCGTAGAGCTTTTAAGTCTACATAGAACAGCAATGGTTCGTTTTGGTTTAGAAACTATTTCAAAATTTAAGAGATAATCAGCTACTTGTTTTGAATTAAGATGCACTTTTACAAGTTCTTCTGCAATTAATAAGTGGTCATAATATAATTCATTAATTGTATCAAGTATATCTTTGATTTTAGGCAAAACATCAACTTGAAACTCTTGTGGAAGAGATCTATTTATATCATTTAGATATAACTCTATATCAGTCTTCCAGATTATTTCATCAGTATATCTTCTAAGCAAAAGAGCCGCAAATAAAACGATAGAATCTAGAGTGGTAAGAAATAATTTATATCTGTGTTTACATAAATCTTCTTCTGCATCGAGAATACTTACTTCAAAATTTTGTTTGTTTCTGCACTTATTGAATTGAGATAAAAAACTATCTCGCTTGAGAGTGCAATATGCCACAATTTCATTATTATCTTCTTGAACAAGCAGATTATCTATGTTTGTTTCAGAGAAGATTTTCTGTATGTCTTTTTTAACAAAATCTTCAGCAATTTTAGTAAGGTTGTTGTCTGAGATATAATTTAAGACAGTCTCTAATGATCCTTTTGATGCTGAATACTTTTCAATTGATTGTATATTCCTTTCAATTGTTTGAATCCATTTTCTTCTAGACATCACAATTCCATCGTTATTTTCATATAAAATTTTCAAGAGAACTAAATTGTTTATAGCTTCAGGTGTACTTGCTACTAAAATTATCCGAAATATTAAACGGTATTTCTCAAAATCAATGAGAAAATCTTTGCTCCAATCTGGAAATATACTACCCTCAATTGATTTCATCACTGAGTTAACTTCATTTTCAGTAGATAAAATAACTGAAAGATAAGTCCCTTTAGGTGAGTTTTCGGGTATATCTTCAGATATAAGATGAAAATCAATACCTTTGCTATTGAGTATGCTTTGAATTTCTCCGAAATCAACATTAATAGGTATTCTATTACATAATAAGATATTGTCAATGTTAGAACCTTCAACAAAGAAATTGGGACCTGAGGGAAGGAAAGTCCAAATCTCAGAATTTTCAACTTCTTCGACATTTATTTTTGTATTAGCATTAAAATTTCTGAAAGTTTTTTCATTAGAGAGATCCATCTTTTTTGATTTTAAGAATGCGGATAAATATCCAAAATCGTCCTCATCTATTTCTGAATACCTGTTCCTTCTTTGATCAGTTTTAAGCTGGGCAATAGTATTCCAATTACTGTAATCTTGGAGAAAAATGAAGTTCAAATCATCATCAGTTATAGAATCCTTTATTCCTGTATTAGCAAGTTTTTCACCGATTTTAGTTATTTCATACTGTTTTAGCATCGAATTTTCTAATAGTCTAGTCAAATCTCCAGGTACAATAAAATCTTCACTTAATTCCTTTCTCAGAAGCTCTATATTTCTTAGAAGAGCATTAGTATTAAAAGGAATGACATAATCTAAGTAATTTTGAGATCTTAAAGATTCCAAGTCCTTATCTAATAAGTCAATAGCTTTACCTGTTAAGTAATAGAGCTCAGCTTTAGAAATTACACCTATTTGATATGCAAGTTTAACAATTAACAGTTCAATAGGAGATGCTTTTTCAGTGGTCTCTAATTGAACATCTTTGCACTCAATAAATGTTAATTTCATATTGCAAATAATTGCAAAAAGTTTTTCTCTTTTGTCAAGTTTATTTAGAAGTATAGAAAATGTAGTTGTTGGATCTGTACTCATTTTTTACCACCCTTCCTACTGGAAATATCTTGTATCTTAGACCTTTTCTTTGTATACTTGGATTTGGTGTATTCTATAATCCAGTTATTTTTCAGATAATACTTTGCGAAGTTTACTAAAAAATTTTTTGGGTTAGATTTCAATCCTTTTCCTTTATCAGTTTTCCCTTGTTTATTCAGAAGATTGATGAAGAATTTGAAATCACCTATTATTAGCATATTGTGACGAGCTCTACTCAACCCAACATTTAATCTTTGTAAATTAGTAAGAAAACCCACGCTTCTACGTCTATTACTTCTTACTAAACTCAGAATAATAACTTCTTGTTCTTGTCCTTGAAAACGATCAACTATACTAACTCTAACTTGAATATTCTTAGTTTTGTGATTGAAACTCCATCTACCTGATTGCTCAAGGTATTTTAATTTACTTAGTTTTTCACGTATAAGTTTAGCCTGTGCTGAATAAAATGTTATTACTCCAATTCTAAATGGACTATCTTGTGTATACAACTCATCTTCCATTTTTGGATTTATTTTAATAAGTGGAAAAGATTTACAAATGTCATCAACTAACTTACGAGTAATATCTGATTCCAGAATGTTCTTCTTTTCCCACTTCTTTGCGCTATAAAATTCTTGACTACCGTTATTTGAGCTTGTGTCTATGAATAATGTTGGGGTAGATATATTTGATGAAAAACATCTTGAATCAAGTTTTATATTATATCCATGGTTTTTGGCATCAATAGATGTATTGAACATATTGTCGTAAATTTCTCTATTTAGGAAATTTGCAATTTGCAAAGGCATTCTATGTTGATAAGGTAAGTAAGCTTTTCTTGATTCATCAATTCTTCTCCAAAAATAATGAAAACAACTTCCTAATGAGAATTCAACCATTTCAATGAAGTTTTTAGATATTTTTTTTTCATAGTTAAAAACTTGTAAAATATTATCTAAATAGTCACGAGAATAATCTTGTTCTAAGTTGTGAAACTCTTCATGGTATCTTCGAACAAATTTCATGATTTCTTCAACTTTATCATCAAATCTCCAAATATCAGAATATTCCCTACTGCTACTTTCTAGTTCAATGTCCTGTCTAACTTGTTTATCTAACTTTCTGATAACGTAGTTATCCTCTAAGAATTTTTGAAGATAAATTTTTAATTCTAAATCACTCACATAAGGCGCAAGTTGTCGATGATCACCCACAAGAATCCATTTCTTTGCTCTAACATCAGGCACTAAAAATTCTATAAGTGAAGCTTTGCTTGCTTCATCTATTATCATCAAATCAAAAGGTTTCTCTAATGAAGCTTCAGAGAACTCAAGATTTACAACACCAATGCATGTTCCACAAACAAAATTCGCTTGATCTACTATTAGTGATCGAATCTGTTGATTTAGAATTAAAAATTTATC
>BPTK01000255.1 GCA_023705905.1 Candidatus Heimdallarchaeota archaeon | reverse complement strand
CTCCTTCTAATTTGTAGCTTAGTAATCTTTGTTCTGTTAATTTCGCATAGAATAGCTTCTTTGTTTCAGGTTTCAACAATAGTGCCAACTCACTTACTAATAGATTATTTATATTACCTGATAATGTAACACCATGAACATGTGTAGGAGCTTTTACTTTTATTTCATGACTCTTTTGTCCAATTTCTATTTCAATTCTCCACAACATATCAACGATATTCCTTAATTGTGGCAAATTTTCAACTAACTTTGAATATTTCTCTAGGTTGAAAAAATACTCTTTCTGCAAATCACCTTTTGAATAATCCCAATTTAAATCAGGATATAATTCTTCAAGCAATTCTAAAAAAAGTGTATTCTTTACCAACCAGGAATTCATGCTAGCTAACTGTTCCACTAAAATATTATCAAAAGTTTTTCTGATGTTAGCTTTTATTACTAAATCTTTGGTTGTAGCTTGTACATCAGTTTCTTTGTTCTGTCTCGATTCTACCTCAAACAATGATTCTTTGTCTAAGATATCCTTGGTTAACTCAAATTCTTCTTTCTCACATTCCTCCAGAAAATTCTGTAAGAGGTTTTCAACTTTATCTAGATCTTCTTGGTCAGTGGGAAGTGATTCTTCTATTTTCCAGAAAAAGAAATCAATTGCTTCTAAATAATCGAAAATTAGTGGAAGTAATCTAATTAATGTATTCAAAGTCAAATATTTGTTGTTTTTAGTTTTATCAATAATCCCTTGCCAATATTTGTCTGAATGATACATTTTCAAGATATTAGAGAAACTTCCCATGATTTCTTGAAACTCTTTCCAATCTGCAATATCATATGGCTCTCCTTTATATAGTTCAAAGCTTAGGATTTCGCTGACTTCTTTACGGATTTCATAGGGTATTATTCTAGGGTGAAATAAAATCTTTCGAAATTCAGGAGATAGCATTAAGAATTTTGATATTTCCTCATTTAACATTAGCAATCACATCATCTTGCACATTTGCACTTTTACAGGTTCTTAATCAGATATAGATTTAGTTAAGGGCTTCAAGAATCATCTGCAATTCTTTTAGATTCTTTTCAATTGATTCTCTCTCATTAAGATTGGTCTTCTTCATTTCTTTCTGAATCTTACTAGCTGTTTCTTTTGATATCCAAATATTCTTAAGTTTTTTATCCTTCAATAAAGCAGTTATATTTTCAACCCTAAGATTAAAATTCGAAAAGATACGATTTACTGATTGAAATTCCTTTTGCAAAGTTACAACTTTAGGATTATTTCTATTCAAAATAGAAGTATTGTGCTCCTTTAAAATGTGTTCAATAATTTCTTCGTCATAAAACTCAGATGCACTACACTCGCAGTAATATTGACCATCTTTCTTTTTTCGAACAAAATACCGTAATTGACCTAGTGTGGAAAAGTTATCTTTTCCATCATTGATACAAGTTACTTTTACGTTAAGAAGATCTGCTCTACGATCTGAAGTTAGATGCGCATTTAGTTCTTCAAGAATTGCAGAACTTCGACCTTCTAATTCAGAAAAGTTAGACCCTAAACCAACTATTAGTTCAATTATTGCGTTCTCCAAAGCTACTTGTTGTTCAGGTTTATTCCACAACATATCTTTACAAAGTATTAGCATCAATTCATCTACAACATCTACTCCAGTTGTGGCAGCAGCAACTTTGAGCACATCAGCTATTTTCTTCCATCTTCTATCCGAGATGCTAATTTTATGATCTACTCTTAATTTATCCCTTAATTTAGCAAAAATCTTTTTTGCTTCTTCTGAGAACTTAATTTTCTTTGAATTATCATGTATTTGATCAATTTCTTGTCTTGTAATTTTCTCAGGCGATTCAAAGTTTTCAGATTGTTCTAAGGCAACAGAAAGGAAATTACTCTTGTTCCTAATATATTCTACATTGTATCGAAATAAGAATCTGTCATATAAAGCATCAAGCTTTTCTGAATCTCTTTCTGAAGGAAGTTCATTAGATGCACCAAAAACAGAAATTAATGGGACATCTATTACACTTGATCCGTTGTGAAATATTCTCTCATTGATAATTGAAAGAAGGCTGTTAAGTATGAAACTATTTGATTTAAAGATTTCGTCAAGGAAAGCTATTTTTGCTGTTGGTAGATATTTATCAATATTTCGCGAAAATCTGTCTTCTTCAAGAGCTTTCAGGGATATAGGTCCGAATAATTCTTCAGGAACAGTAAATGATGTAACGAGGTAGGAGAAGAAGTTTCCATGTTCCAAAAGACCACACATTTCATTAGCAAGATAGCTCTTTGCTGTCCCTGGAGGACCTAGAAGCAGAACATGCTCTTTAGCCAAAATAGCTAGAAGTGAACCTCGAATAACTTCTTCCCGTTCTTTAAAGTTTTTTTCAAAAGCTTTAATAATAGATTCCAGTTTTTTTAACAATGTTTTTTGTTTCGTTTTAGTTTCTAATTGTAACTCACTCACTATATTACCACCCTTATCAAGAATAGAATTAAGATGCTTTGGGAAAACTAGTAATTGTATTTAAGTCATGGTATAGAAGCAACACGACTTAAAAGTATGTAGTGCTAAAATTAATTTAAATGATTAAAAAACAATGAAATTCTAAGAATCTTCAAAGGTAGGTTACGTTCTATTTTTTACCTTTATAAATACTGAAGAAGATTCTATATGAGATTTATGTCACTTAAAGAAGATTTTCCAAACAATAAGAATCTACCATATTTACATACCGCTGAAAAACATTTCATCTTTGCAAACAAACTACTGAATAATTTTGAAAATTCGTATAAAAAACCTGTATGCGTACTAATTGAAGGTAAAGATTCTGAACTATATAAATTAGGTAGACTAGTTCATTCCTTATTCTTGATTAAGGAAAAAATTAGTCTAGAGAACATTGTACCAATTACATCTCTAGAAGATATCTTTCACTATGCTGCGAAACAAGATTTAGGAACGGATAAGAATTCAATTTGTCATATCGTTTCTTGGTTAAGCATGGAATTAGGAAATGACGAATCAAAAAACGTTGGCAATGCATTAATCAAAGCAACTCTTCGTAATATATTGAAAAAGGATTGTTCCATCATTAATTATGTTGCTAAAGAGGTATCCTTTGTAGATAAATATAGATTTTTCACTTCCACAGGTTACAGTGTTGAAGCTTTGGATATCAGAGAGATGGAAACATACACAAGAGAAGACCATCTAGAAGAGTTACAAGGGTTGGAATTTATACTATCCACACTACTTTGGGGTGAAATGATTGATAATAGCAAGGATTTTAATCATTTACAAAACCTTATTTCAAAAAGCATAAGCATTCTTTCATCTAGAACTAGCTTAGAGGAATTAAACTATGAAGATTTTCTTTCTAAATAAGCAAGAAATTGGAGTAGTTTTTCTACTTCTTTGATATCTATAACTAATCTTCATAGATATCTCAATCGCTTCTATTAATCATATTGGAATTTTCAGTGAATTCGATACAAGACAAAAATCTAGTTGCTTAGTAATCTATTAGGGAGATCATAATACAATTCTTATTAGAAAATTTCTTTAGCTGTTTTAGTAAACCAATTAGCAAATTTATCTAATTCGACATCTCTAAGAATTTCCTCAATAGCGAATTTAACTAGTTTTCCATGTCTTGAGAAGTATATTCCCAATTCTCTTATTTCTGGACTTTCCTCTATGCCATCTATTCCACCAATTCTTGAAAGGAGAAAATAACCTATCAACTGATCATAATACTCTCTTTTGAGCTCAAGAAATTTAGTTGTTTTTATGTCTATTAACACTCCATCTATGATTATATCAGCATCAGCTCCGCCAACTAAATCGGAAGCTTTTCCAAAAGTAGGATTAAGTAAAATGTGATCTTTAGCTATGAAATCTTCCACTTTAATGATTTTCATTAATTGAAACAGGTCTTTTATATCTCCTTCATCTACTTCTCCATATCCTTTATGTGGTTTTCCTGCTCTATAGATTACATCTGTTTGAGCGAGCAATAAACAAGCATGAAGGAGCTTCTCATCCACCTTTCCTGTTTTCAGAAATTTTGTATGTTGCTCTCTTGAATAATCGATTATCTCTTGAGAAAATTCTTCCAATTCAGCAAAGAACTGTGCAGCTTCCTTACTATCTCCTATTAAGACTACTTTGGATAAGTAATCAGGTACTTGTTCTGCTACCCAAGATGATGTAATAACATTATGGTTATGATATTCCAGAATAAAACGCATCAAATAGTCAAAAGCTGTTCCTACTAAACCATAATTCGTTGTTTGAGGAGGAGCTAAAATCTCACCTTCAAGTTT
>BPTK01000254.1 GCA_023705905.1 Candidatus Heimdallarchaeota archaeon | reverse complement strand
CAGCTGAAGAACCCTTTTCATCATATTCTGCTTTCGATACCCAGAGGTTTCTTTCTAGGAAAAACTTCAAAGAGGTGAGAATTGAACCTCCAATCCAACTTTTAATTAATCTGTTACTATCAGCTTTAACATTTATTTCTATGTCATTTGGAAGTTTGTTTCTGATATCAGAATAGAATCTTTCTTTGAAACCTCTGTAAAGTGTTCCTCCACCGATTAGAACGATGTTTGATAAAACTGCTTCAAATAAATCTCTATCACATTTCTGAGCAGATTCTATTACTGCATCAGTTAGATCTCCTAAATCACCTGTTACACTTAAAGGCTCATTTCGGAACAATATTTCTGGTGCTTTGTATAAAATTTCTTCATATTTTACGAAGTCGTTATTGATGATATTTGCAGATCTTATTTGTCTATCTGTTTTCTGCCAAATCTGTTTTTCTTTCTGAGGATTTTCGGACACATAGCACAATTCTTCAGTAGCATATCGGATGTTATTGTCTATTATATTTTCTTGATTTATATTGCCTTTAGAATGAGTAATGTGCATATTAGTATAGTCTTTCATCAATCTAGTAACATCATTTGTACCTGTATCTCGTATACTAATACTGTGTGTGATTAGCCAGCCATCATAGATAGGAAGAATCCTAGTTGCTGAAGCGCCAATATTGACAACTAATCCCGTTACATTTCCATCAGCATAAAGAGACATTAGCTCTTTTATTGTAAAATATATTTTAGAAACATTAAATTGATCAAAAAGAACTCTAGCAATTTTCCTTCTAATTACTTTTGTTTGGTCATAAACTCCAACATAATCAGGCAATTTTTCCTTAAGAAGAATATTTTTTGCTTTCTCAGGTAATGATGAATTGTTTATCACATCCTTTTTGCCTTTAATAGCCTCTACATAAATATCTCTCTGTGGTCTCCCAAGTATCAATATAGCTATCTTAGAAGGGTCTACTTTCATTTTCTCGAAGATGTGACTAAAGAAAATCTCCAAATGTTTGAGATCTATTTTGTCTTCAATGATTTTTGTGTTGATATAAACAGGAGCTTTTTTGACAATCTTTTTCCTTGCTTTAATGTTAATATTTTCAATAAATGTTTCTCCTTCCACGGAGTAGAAGATTGTTGATTCAAAGATATGCCTAGGTTGATTTTCACCTGCATATCCTACTTTGGTGAATCTTGCTCCTAAGTCAATTACCATGATTGTTGGGTCCTTTATTTTTTCAACCAGTTGGATATTCTCTTCTAGAATCTTTAGACCTTGCTGTGATTTCATAAGATCAGTATTTTTCAAGAATTTAGCACATAGCTCACAATAATAGCCAATTGAAATCCACTTGCGCTGATCCGTTCCTTTTCGAATATAGACTCTCTGCATAGCTTTTTCACAATGCCTTGGTCTGGACTTAATCAGTTTTTCTGACATATTTTCTACCTTATTGATTTATAATTGTAAAATAGAATTATTAAATCTTGTGAGAGGTATATCGTATTGATGGTATATCGTCACATAATGGTATATCATTGAAATCTTATTTGCTCTCTGTTAACAGCTGGTAGAGAAATCAGATTATATCAATCTAGTTAGCTATAGGCTTAGGAAAAATTAAAAAAGAGCAAATGATGAAACAGCTTGATAAGAATGGTTGATATTAAACCCTTTCGAGCAATAAGATATACAGAAAAGGCAGGAGACATAGAAAAACTCATTGTTCAGCCTTATGATAAAATAGACGAAGAAATGCAAGAATCATATTATGCTCAATCTGAGTTTAATTACTGCAGATTAACACTTCCAAGTGAAGAAAATCGTTACGAGATATCTCGTCAAAGACTAGTAAAATGGTTGTCAGAAGGTATTTTAGCTAAAGATGAAGATCCTGGCATGTACATCTATTACCAAAAATATGAACTATTTGGTAAAGAATATATAAGAAAAGGTTTCATAGGAGCACTTAAACTACATCCTTTTGATGAAAACATAGTTCTTCCTCATGAAAAGACTCACCAAGGACCTAAAATTGACCGATTGAATATGCTGAAAACAACCAGACACACACTTGAAACTGGGTTTATTTTGTATTCTGATCCTGAGAAAAAAACTATCAATCTTTTTGATGAAATAGCTCAAGGGGAACCTTTGATCGATGCTAAAGATGATCTAGGAGTTCAGAATAAAATTTGGCGATTAACTGATTCTGCCCATATAAGAATTATTCAAGATGTATTCAACGAACAGCAGTTGGTAATAGCTGATGGTCATCATAGGTATGAAACTGCTATAACCTATCGTGATATGAGAAGGAAAGATGCTGGTGCTTTAAGAGATTACGATGCTTATGAGTATCGTATGACATATCTAGTTCCTGTTGAAGATGAAGGTTTGATAATTTTAGCAACTCATCGTTGTTTGGCCAAAGAATTTGTCTCAGAGGAAAAGATGAGCGAACTAAAACTTTTCTTCCATATGAATGAGATAATGAGAACTGAAATTCCCAAGTTTTTAGAAGAAAATAGAGATAAACACGCTTTTGTTATGTATCAAGATAGAAGAGCTATATCTATGATTATGAAAGATCCTTCTGCAATCAACAGATATGTAAGTGATGCCAGTGATGACTTTAAGACTCTAGATGTTGTAATCTTACGAGATATGATTTTCCATGGTATTATGGGGCTAAAAGACCTCCACATTGATGATGATATTTTCTATGAAAGATGGTGGAATGAAGCTATTGAAGAGGTAGATGCAGGAAAATACAAGGTTGCTTTTATTCTAAATCCCACTAGTGCAGATGAAGTTCTTAAAGTTGCAAAGAATCATGAAAGAATGCCTCAAAAAGCAACAGATTTTTACCCAAAAATGATCAGTGGCTTTACAATGCTTAGTTTAGAAGATGGAGAAAAACTTCTCTAATCTTTCATACTTATTTTTACCTAAAAAATAATGAAACTAATTTTTAGATATTAGCTCCACAATTTGTGTAAAATTTTGTCTTTGTATCATTCTCTTTACCGCAATGTGAACAATATTTGCTGCTTTGTGTTTGAGTGATTGGTTGTTCTGTATTGAGTTGTTGATAGTGAATAGGTTGTTGATAAGTGCTTGGTTGATGTCCTGTATGAGTTATGGTTGCAGTTTGTCTAGATCCTCGTCTTCGGCGTCTAACGATATCAAATATTAGTATTATCGTAAAAATAACTCCTACCGCAAGCATAGCTCCACCTATTTCTGGATCAAAGAAAAGATAAACAATCCCGAAAATAATTAATGAGGGGGCACCATACCTTATCCTTCGAAAGAAATAACGACTATAACGTCGAGACATATATGACGATATGAATGGTTTTCTTTAAAGATTTTGTTAGATTTTGATAAGCTCATCTTCCAAATTCTGCTTCAATTAATCCAATCAATTCTCCGATGGTGTTAAATTCTTTGAAAATATTTTTTGGAAGCTTAACATTGAACTCATCTTGTATTTTGCTTCTCAGTATTTTCAAATCACTTTTAGTTAATCCCAAATCTTTTTCAAAATATGTGTTGATTGTAAGATTTTTCTTTTTAGTATTTGTCATTTCTGAAAGAAGATTAGTAAACCTTCTATAGATGCTTGAATACATGATTTTTCACTCACATTATTTTTTCTGCAAATAATTTCATTGGATCTTCGATACTCTCAGATTTCCTGACTGCAATAACCATTTTCTGTATGCCCATTTCTTCAATTATTGCTATCTGATCCTTTAAATCCTCTGGAAAGCCTCTGAATGAGTTTCGAAGGATATCTTCTTTAGAGGGTTTTTTATCCCCTGGAGCAGCTTTAATAACATTTTCAACTATTGCATCAAGCTCCTCTTGAGAATCTACAACATTGATTGTGTTAAAGTAAGATATCTCAAAGTTTTCTATATCTCTTTGATACTTTTCTAAGTTTACTTTGATTTTGTTAATAGCATCAGGTAGATCATCTATTTTTGTATATGGTAAATTTATCCCATCTGCTTCTCTACAAGCAATATCAGTCATCCTCTTACCATCTGTTCCGAGAACGATTTGAGGGTGGGGTTTCTGCAAAGGTTTAGGGTAATTTCTATTGTTCTCTAGCTTCCAGATCTTACCATTAAATTCTGTAGAATCTTCCGTAAAAAGTTTTTTGTAGATTGTAAGAGATTCTTCTAATTCATCTACTCTTCTCTTTGGATCCGGAAATGGATAACCGTAAGCAATATATTCTTCTTCATACCAACCTGCACCTAACCATAATAGAGCTCTACCTTTTGATATATGGTCAAGTGTGCTAATCATTTTTGCTAGATATGCCGGGTTTCGGAAAGAAT
>BPTK01000253.1 GCA_023705905.1 Candidatus Heimdallarchaeota archaeon | reverse complement strand
TTCTGAATCCTGATTCAATTCTTGCTCATTGTGTTCATATTAATGAAGATGAAGCTAGAATCATTGGCGAAAAGAAAGCAGTTATCGCTCTCAACCCTACTTCTAACATGAACAATGCTGTTGGTTCTTTCAACATTGATATCTTCCGAAACAACAATATTCCCATAATTATTGGTAATGATGGTCTTGGTACTAATATTGCTAAAGAATGGACCTATTTCTTCTTTGCTGGTAAAGCAGGTATCAATAATCCTGTAGGAATAGGCTTTGACGAGTTATTAAGCTACATCAACGGTTCTTACGAGTATTTTGGTCGTCAGATGGGGATAAAAATTGGTAAAATCAAGAAAGGTTATGTTGCCGATTTTGTTCTTGTTCCTTATCACAACCCTACAGTTATGGACGAGACCAATGCTTTTGGGCATGTCTTTTTCGGACTATTTGACAATTTCAAACCCTCTTGTGTGATTGTTAAAGGGAAGACTCTCATAGAAAATTACAAGAGTATTTTTGATGAGGAAACATTATATAAGAACGCTCGAATGACTTCTAAAGCCTTATGGAAAAGGTTAGGTGACGCTTAAATGGATCTTTCAGTAAAATTACTTGGTTTACATTTTGATAATCCTCTTGGACCAGCAGCTGGACCAATTGTTGAAGGTCTAGAAAATATGCAATTTTTCAATAATAACAATTGTGGTTTTAATGTTGCAAAGACAATTTCAGTTGAAGGAGCAATAGTTCCAAAACCTTGTATTGCAGGAACATCTACAACTATTTACAATTGTGAACTTTGGTCTGAACTTCATTCAGATGAATGGATAAATGAAATTCTTCCTACTATACACAAAGAGAAGAAAAAACCAATAGTTATAAGTGCAGGTTATCAAGAAGAGGATTTTAGATATCTAATTCCCAAACTTGATCCTTATGCAGATATGTTTGAGATTTCAACTCATTATGTTTCACAAGATCTTCTTGGTGGAATTGTCAGAAGCATTCGTGAAAATACTGATAAACCTGTCTTTATGAAGCTGAGTCCCCATGTCGAAGATTTCTTAGGATTTGTAAAAACAGTTATTGATGCCGGTGCAACTGGTATTGTAGCCATAAATTCTCTCGGTCCAGGAACAGCAATAGATTTGAAAGCACGTTCAGTACTTTTAGCTGAACAAATCTGGATGAGTGGTCCTTCAATCAAACCAATAGCTCTTCATAGAATTTACAATATAAGAAAAGAATTTCCTGACATTCCTATTATAGGTGTTGGGGGTATAGCAAAAGCTGAAGATGTATTAGAGTTTATTCTCGCTGGAGCTGATCTTGTTCAAATGCTCTCTTCTGCATTGATTAAAGGAAGAGGATTATATGATAAGATCGTCAAAGATCTTCCAAAAGCACTAGAGAAGTACGGTTTCTCTTCAATTGAAGAAATAAGACAAATTAGGAAAACTACTCTCTTCAAAGATGTAGATACAACTGTAGATAATCATCCATCCTTCAATGAAAAATGTACTATGTGTATGCTTTGTGTAAAAATCTGCCCTGCTAGAGCTTTGTCGGCCGCTGAAGAACATATTATTGTTGATAAAGAGATGTGCATTCATTGTGGATTGTGCGAATCTCGCTGTCCAGTAGATGCAATTTATGGGGTACTTAGATGAATTATTACATCTTGAGATGCATAACTTGCAGGAAAGAATTTAATCCTCGCCCAGGTCTCTATTATTGTGAAGAATGTGGTAAAATAATGGGAACTTTGGAAGTGGTTTATGACTATGAATCTATCAAAAATAATGCAGCTTTGAAAGAGAAAAAATTCAATAAGAAAGCTTCAATGTTTCAATTTGATTTTCTATTACCAACTAAACCAAAATTGAAGCTTGATGATTATGTTGGTGGAACACCTATGTATAAATTCGACCTTTTGGGTGTTAAAGATGTTCTCATAAAATATGATGGTTCTAATCCCTCAAGTTCTTACAAAGACCGTGCTAGTGCTATAGCCATCAATAAAGCTATTGACGAAGGAAATGACATTCTGTTTTGTGCGTCAACTGGAAATGCTGCTTCTTCCTTAGCTATGCTTAATGCTCATACTGACATGAAGACATATATTTTCGTTCCAGCTGCAATTCCTGATGGAAAGAGAACTCAACTCGAAATTTCTGGTGCAGAGGTGATGGCAGTTGAAGGGACCTATGATGAAGTTTACGACCTCTCTCTTGAGCTTGGCTTAAAGAAAGGGTGGTACTGTAGGCATGCAGCTATTAATCCCTATTTACTTGAAGGAAAAAAGACTGGTGCTTTTGAAATTATAATTCAAAACGATTTTCAAGTTCCTGATTATGTTCTAATTGGAGTTGGTGATGGAACTGTTGTTAGTTCCCTTTACAAAGGATTTTGGGAATTCAAAGAAATAGGATTAACAGATAAAGTACCTAAAATCATTGGTGTACAAGCAGAAGGTATTCCTGCAATCAAAAAAGTTTTTGACAAAGGGAAACCATACAAACCAATTTCAATAGAAGGCAGTACTGTAGCTGATAGCATCTCTGTTGGAAAACCTAGAGATGTCATTAAGGCATGTACTTATGTTGAAGCTAGTGGCGGATATTTTATTTCTCTTACAGATGATGAGATTATTGATGCTATTAAAGAATTAGGAAAAATCACTGGAATATTTGCAGAACCCGCTGGAGCAGTTCCATACGGGGGATTGAAAAAACTTATTTATGAAGAAAAAATTTCTAAATCAGATACTGTATGTCTTGTAATTACTGGAAATGGCCTCAAGGATGTCAATGCAGTAAAAGATTCAATAAGTAAAACGACATTAACAGCTGAAGAAGTTATTAAAAGGTTTGAAGAATGAAATTCGTACTCAATCAAGAAATAGCAGTTATAGATGAACCATTAGGTAACTCTACACTTGATTTCTTAAGAAATAAAGGAATGAAAGGAGTTAAGGAAGCCTGTCATGAAGGAGAATGTGGAGTATGTATGGTGCTTCTTGGAGAGTTAAAGGACAAAAATGTTGAATATAAAGCTGTTACATCCTGTATTCTCCCCCTTGGTGAAATTGTTGGTAAACATGTTGTAACAATTGAAGGCTTAAATCAAGAAAACTTGAGTCCCATTCAACAAGCGTTAGTAGATGAAGGAGCAAGTCAGTGTGGTTTTTGTACTCCAGGATTCGTCGTTAGTTTGACTGGGTTTTTCCTAAATGAAAAACTTGAGAATAAAGATATTCTAACATCTATTGAAGGGAATTTATGTCGATGTGGTGCATATGCTGCAATTATAAGATCAGCAAAAAAGTTAGCAAAAGAAATCTCTGTAGAGAATAAAAAATCAAAAGAAAGAATCAAACAACTCATTGAAGAGCGTATTTTGCCAGCTTATTTTTCAGATATACCAAATCAGCTTGAAAAATTAAAAGAAGCGAATGAAACAAAACTGCATAAAAAAGGGATTTATGTTGCAGGAGCAACAGATTTGTTAGTTCAGCAGGAAAGCCTATCGGTTCCACTTTTTCTATCGGAAAAAGAGCTCTCCGGAATACACTTAGACGGAGATTACATCTATATTGGTGCAACGACAACTATGGAAGATATACGCATTTCAGACGAGTTAAATGCACTTTTCAATACTAAACAAGACATATCTCTAGTTTCCGCTTTTCCCATTAGATTACAAGCCACTTTAGGAGGAAATCTCGTTAATGCTTCTCCTATTGGAGATCTGACTATCTATTTCCTTGCTCTAGACGCAGATATAAGTCTCAAAAATGAAAAAAATAGGAGAATTATCAAACTTAGAGATTTCTATAAAGATTATAAAAAAATGGATATTAATGAGGGGGAGATTGTAGAATGGCTTAGAATCAATAATAAGGAGAGATTATTTAACTTCGAAAAAGTAGCGCGAAGGAAATATATGGACATAGCTAGTGTCAACAGTGCTATTTCCTTTGATTTGAACAATGATAAAATACAAAACGCTCATTTATCTGCTGGAGGAGTAGCTCCTGTTCCTAAATATCTGGAAAAAACTTCGAATTATCTTGAGAATAAGAAAATCTCAGAAGATGTTTTAAAAGAAGCTGTAAAAATAGCTGATTCAGAGATAAGTCCCATAGATGATGTTCGTGGGGCTGCTCGTTATAAGAGATTACTCTTAAGACAGTTAATTTATGCTCATTTCTTAACCCTATTTCCTGAATTGGAGGTATCACTATGAAGGATTTAATTTCTCCTCACACTCGTGGTGAATCGATTTATATTGATGATATTCCTGAACCAGTAAATCTTCTCCATGCAAAAGTTTTCACATCAGATCGGAAGAGCGTCGTGTAGGGAAAGAGTGTAGATCTCGGTGGT
>BPTK01000252.1 GCA_023705905.1 Candidatus Heimdallarchaeota archaeon | reverse complement strand
TAGTAAAGAAGGATATGAACTTATTACTATTTGCGCCCTCTTTAGCAGGTAAATAATGATTGAATCTTAACATTGCTAATGCGATCAATCCACTTAATGATAGTTCAGCTAACATAGCGAATGTTCGAATCAATAGAGAACTATTTGCAAGGGTATCAAACCAAGCATACTGTGTATGGTATCGAGATACGAAAACCGATCGATACGCACCTACTAATGTAAATATTACACCCATAACTCTCATCCATATTCGATATTTTGAATCCATTCCAACCCGTGGATTCAAAGATCG
Source organism: Candidatus Heimdallarchaeota archaeon (assembly GCA_023705905.1). GTDB lineage: Archaea > Asgardarchaeota > Heimdallarchaeia > Heimdallarchaeales > Heimdallarchaeaceae > UBA460. The sequence goes on along the minus strand of BPTK01000252.1, from coordinate 4,092 downwards.
TATGAAAACGAGTGCACAAATTACTAGATTCACGAAGCTGACAAACACCATTACTGACCACCAAGGCCATGGAAAAACAAGGCTCGAAATACTCATATTTTTTCATCTACTTTTTTACTTACTCTGTGTTACTACCTGCAAAGATAGTGATTTTAATTGCTATTGTATAAGGATGGTTATTTTTAAATTTTCAGAGTAAAATAGTACTAGCCCAATTCTAATATTTGTCAAAAGATAATTTAAGAAAAAAGGTTGATTTGGTTAAAATCATTTAAGTTTAACCCAATCTTTTTGAAGTTCCAGCATCTCATCTAGAAAGGAATCAATTAGATGTTTTCGTGGAAAATTGCTATCTGCTTGAAGAGCTTGAACAGCATAATCTCTAGAATTGTTGAGAATCGCTTTTACTACTAAGTCTTGTACAGTGGCTTCGTCTCTTAGTAGTTCAACGAGTGGTTCTGGATATTCTCCAAGAGGAATACCTTGTACTCCTGTTTTATTGATAATTGCTGGGCATTCAATAACCAAATCTTCGGGAAGATTAGTAATAATCCCTTCATTTGGGAGATTAACAGATATTTCTTGGTGATTGCTATCAGAAAGGATACCCTCTATTATTGGTATTGCTCGTTCATGATCAGGTTTAACTAATTTATGACCTTTATTCCTTCTTATTTTGTTTCTAATTTGAATACCGCTAATTTTGATATATAGTCTATATATATTATAGAAATTTCTAACACCTCTCATATTAGATACATCTTTTGCCCATCCAATATATTCTCCATAGTGGGAATCGTTTGTGTAAGGTAGAAATCCGAAGTCTTCTAGAATGTTAAGTATTAAACCAACTGGTTGTAGTAGTCTGGAGGGAATGCTCCATCTCCATCTTCTCAGAAATTTAACTCCTCTGCGATGAATTTCTGGTATTAAATCTTCATTGGTATCTTTATGTCTTGCTTTAATTATCGCTCCCATATGATTCAACCCTCCGCACCATAGATCCATTTTTTCAAAAGGAACTTTCAGTATTTTTGGTAGAAGGTGTTCTGCTAAAGCAATTTCGTGACAAAGACCTACTGTTTTAAGATTAGGGAATTTTCTTTTGACTGACAAAAGAATTCTATGCATGGGATTAGAGTAATTTATGAAAGTAGCATCTGGACAGATTTTGTTAATGTCTTCACATATGTCTAGAATTGGTGGTACCACTCTCATAGCATGAAACATACCTCCTGGTCCCCCGTTTTCGCCAAATACTTGAGGGCTACCATATTTCCTAGGTATTCTTTTGTCTATTTCCCACCAATCAAACCTTGGTCCTACTTCTATCGTACTAATAATGAAATTTGCATCTTTCAAAGATTCTTTCCGATCTGTTGTAGATTCTAAGTTGAAGTTTAGGTTATCATTATCTATCTTTGTTTGACATGCGATCCGTGCGTATTCTAGATTCTCTGCATTAATATCATGCAAACTTACCGTAGCTCCTTCTAACACTTTGGAATTAAAGATACTCCCACAAGTTCCTAAACCGAATTGTAAGCTACCAGCTCCTATAATAACAATCTTTGTAGATCCCATTTGCATATTAATTCTTTATGATAATTAAATTTTCAGCAATATACTTATTAGCGATTGAACATTAGAAAAAATGGTTCTATTCTTGAAATTCCTGCTGACTATTCTTTGAATGTTCCCTTGATTTAGTATGTATAATGGATCATAAATTAAATTACAATGGTTTTCCTTTCCACCACTTTTTTTTGTTAAGATATTTTGCTAGGTATACTAACCCAACCATAATCGGTATCTCCCAAAATAGTCCCATTGTCGTACCAAGTGCAGCTACTGAACCGACACCATATATTGCAATAGCTGTTGCGATAGCAATTTCAAAGTGACTTGATGAGCCAATAATTACTGTAATTACTCCTTCTTTGTAAGCTAATTTTGTGAATCGAGTAATCAGTAAATTAAATACAACTATTATAATGAAACCTAAAAGTATCGGTACCGATACTAGTAATAGTAAATTGAAATTAGTAATCATTACATTTCCATTTAATGAAAACAGAACAACAAGAGTTGTAAGTAAAGCTACTATTGATATTTTTCCAACAATTGGGATGAATTTACCCCTAAACCATTCGTCTCCCTTCACTTTTACTATTAGTTTTTTGCTGATTAACCCTAATATAAGTGGTATGCCAATAAAAACTGATACTGAGATAATTAGTGATATGACATCTATGGAAATATTTGAAATACCCGACAGTAGTGCAACCATAGGTACATATCCAATAATGATCGTTATCGTATTAAGACTTGTAGTTATAACATTTTGCTCTTGATTTCCATCTGCTAAATATCCCCAGACTAAAACCATTGCTGTGCATGGACTGGAAGCTAGGAGAATTATTGCGAATATCAATTGTTCTTTCCCTGGAAGGAATAATTGGGCGAGTCCCCAACCTAAGAAAGGTGCAACAATCCAATTAGAGATTAGTGTTAGTATAATTGGTTTAGGGTTTTTGGCTAATTTCTTTAATTCGGATGCTTGGAGATTTAGCATTGCTGGATACATCATGAAGAAGAGACATATTCCAATAGGTATTGATATTCCTCTAACTTGCCAATCATTTATAGTTTCAGCAATACTTGGTGCATATAATGAAAGTAAAATACCTGCAGCCATACAAATTACAATCCAAATTGGTAATAATTTTTCAAATAAACTAAGCCCTTCTTGAGTTTTAGTAATCTCTTTAACTTGACTTGTTTCAACAGTTCCACTCATATTATATCCCAATCGGAAACATTTTTACATATCGAAGTATTTTGTTTCATATTAATATGTTTTGATATGTAAATATGAACAAGATAAATTATAAATAGCAAAACAGGAAGTATACAATATGCAATATAATCAAAAAGAAGGGGAGTTAATTAAGACTCTAGCCAAATGTGAAGACATTGAGGATGCAGGAGAGTATTATTTTAATTTAGTAAAATACAGAAAAGATATGCTAAAAGAATCATATATTACCGATTTATCAAAACTATTGGAAGCATTTTCTCACATAGATAGGATAATAATTCTCCGAATATTAATGGAAAAGGATCGATGTGTATGTGAATTAGAAGCCATATTGGGGAAAAGTCAGTCTAATATTTCGTACCATCTTAAAATCCTTGAGAAACTAGATTTAATCAAAGGCTGGAAAAAAGGTAAATTTACACATTATTCAGCTGTTCAAAAATCATTAGAATATTTAAGACAATTATTTAACACCTGGATTGATGATGAAATCATGAAATCAAATCCAAACTTATTTTAGGTTTTAGCAAAATAAAAGTACATAATTTTACTTGTGACAGAGATTTGAATAAACTGATTTCCTTCCATTCAAAGATGAAGTCTACAAAAGTACAGCTGATTTTGGTACTAATACTATCTCAATGGAACATACTCTAATAGAAGGAGATTCATACTTTCGCGAGTATTACTTGATACTCGCATTGATTATGATTTAAGTCATCCTCCAAAGGAGTTCTGGGATAATTTCACACCTGGAAAAGAAAAAGAAGCTATGAAATATTATAAAATTTGATGCGTGTTTCTGTTCAAGAAGAGGAAGAAGAAACTTCTTCAGGAATAAATTCCAGTATTTAGGTTTACCTTTTCTACTGAAAATCTTTTAACTTCATCTATTTCTATTATCATATATCACTAGAGGTTTAGATATGAAGGTTGTTGTTTTAGGAGCAGGATATGTAGGAAATGTTATTGCAAGAGATTTAGCAGAAGATCCCTCTACTGAGGTTTCAATAGTTGATATTAACCAAGAAGTTTTAGATAAACTGAAGCATGATTATGAGCTTCATGGAATATGTGCAGATTTATCCAATCCCAATATCATCAAAGATATTGTAAAGGATTTTGATTTAGTAATTGGAGCTCTCCCTTATTTTATAGGTTATAAGGCTCTTGAAGCTGTAATTGAAGCTGGAAAGAACATAGTTGATATCTCATATTTCGAGGAAGATGCATTAAGCTTAGATGAATTAGCAAAGGAGAAAGGAGTTACA
>BPTK01000251.1 GCA_023705905.1 Candidatus Heimdallarchaeota archaeon | reverse complement strand
GGAGTTCTTATTTTCCTTGGAGGTGAGTCTGCTTTTCATACAGCAACCTTTTATGATTTTGTATGCTTTTTTAAGTTATCGTTCGTTGGCTTTTTAGTCAGCCCACGAGAAGTCTCATACATACGACTTGCTAAACTATAGATTCTCCTTTCTTTTTTATTACTTGTGTTGTGAGTGTTTTTTGCCTCAATAAATTAGAACAGTTATTCTCTCTTAAGAAGACAAAGAAGGGGAAATATTTCTTTCTCCCCATCCTTGTCTATAAAGACATGGCTTAAACATCCACTCAGACTTCAATAAGAAATCTTGTGGCAATATACTTAGAAGGACTTCGATATATATAGTTTGCTCTTTTTCTCCAAACGTTTAATTTTTTAGCTCTCAAGCCTTAAAACAGGATATTCGCGGAACACTTTTCTAGTTCTTTGAGCTCTTTGTTACTTTCTTTCGTGGGTGTAATTGAACTTTCATTGAAGGGTAATAGTAGAACATAAATTACGAGTGATGTAAAAATGTACGACCCTGAACCAACAGACAATGAGAGCATGCCTCCTTTATGGAGCCCTTAAAGTTAGATTAAATTTAATTTAATCCCTATTTTTTTTCTTTATTTTATTTTACAATTATTTTTTTTCAAGGTATTCAAGTACCATTTTTTTGGATTGATTGTCGTATATATCCAGAAAAACTGTTTGTTTGATTTTGTTCGTAAACTGGTTAATTGTTTTTGTTGATGATATTAAACGATGATACAATTTTATTTTCTCTTCCATCTTGATGAAATTATTTTCTCTACAATATTTCTCTAGATCCTCTAATTTATCTTGAACCTCTACATTTCAGGATTTTCGATATATTCCTCTAATGGAAAGAATAAGTCTCACAAAATTCAATGCATTATTTAACGAAGGTATTTTATACTCTTTTCTCGTTTTATTAATAGGAAACTGAAAAATTAATGAGGAAAGAATTTAGTGGGGACTAAATGTGTTTGATATTAAAGAATTCTACAAAGCAAGAGCAAAGTTGTTTGAGAATCAGAGCAAGATACATACTTTGTATGATTTACGGACATATTTGAAGGACATAGATTTGGTCTGTATAAATGAGAAATCTTCTGATTTGACAGATTTAATCTTAGCTTTAATCGAAGTTGCAAAGCAGTTTAAAGACTATCAGGCATTATTTGAACTTTATAAACAATATTTCTTTCAAACATATTATTATGTTCAAGAAATGAATAAAACAGAAAAAATTGTCCATGAAATGAGATCAATTGCAGAACGAACTAAGAGCACTAATCAACTGTCTATCGTTTATCTGGCTGAATCCCTAGTTAAACAGCTGAAAAATGAGAAAGAAGAAGCGATAATTTTATTGGATGAATCTTCAAAACTGATTGAAAATCTAGAAAATGATTATCAATCAACTTATTATAGAATCTTATACTCTCATACTTATTTCACTTTTCGTGAATATCACAATTACTCTGATGCAATTGATTCTATGGAAAAGTGCTTAGATTATTATTCACAGAGTAACAATATGAGGGGTTTGATTCTATCTATTCACCAGCTGTTGAAATTTTATACTTATGCTAGAAACGAGAAGAAGGTTGAGGATTTATTGCTGTGGATATTTAATAACAATCAAGTACAGGATAATTTGTTATATAACCACTTCATTTTGTTGAATTGGTATATTGGGATTTCTTTTACAATTCGTAACAAACTTGATTATGCTATAGAGTATTTAGAAAAGGCTTATTCCAAGGTTAATGAACAAAACCTTCAAACAAATATGATGTATGAATATACAGACATTATCAGATTCTTAAGTAGATGTTATGCTTATCAAGGCAAGTTTCAACAATCTTATGATTTGCTGGTTGAACTAGTCAATTTTATGGAACATGATTACGTGAGCACTAATTATTATCAAAGAGGTAAAAGGTATATTTCTATAAGTTCCTATTACACCTTGCTTTTTATTTTTGTACAGTTAGATCTGGATGTTGACACTATAACAGACAAAGGTTTGAAGAAAGTTTTTGAGTACACAAAATCTATACTCAATTCTTCAATTATATCAAATGAGATTATTCTTACAACATTCAGTGATGATAAGAATATTATAGATATAATTCAAAATCAAAAGGCTGCAAATGAAGATGAGATATCTATTGCCTTGCACCAATTACTGCTTACTCACACCCCATATCAAAACCCTGAAAGAAATATAAATAAGATTCAAGCCATTAGACATTTTTCTATAGATCCATTATATGCTGATGTCTTACTTGCAAAAATACTTATTTCTATGGGGAAACATGATAAATTCAAGGAATTAGTAAAAGAGATTGACGAAAAAACAACAGATACAAAAACACCAATACTCAAAATCTGGAGAGATTTCTTTATCTTGCTCAGCAAATATATTGACAATCTAAATAGTAAGGAAACAACAACAAATCTTGAAGAATTAGCTGATTTGTGTAGAAATAATAACTTCATAAGAATGGAAGAAGAGATACGATTATATCATAGATTAATTGCATCAACGAACACAATAAATAAGTTTACAGAAAAAATTAGACAAACAGCTTTCATGGATATCTATGATAAACAATCAAAGGACATGGTCCTTGAATATTTGGAAGAAAAGAATTTTACTAAGTGAAAGAAAAATAAGAGAAGGAAAGTATACTTTCCTAAGGGCACCATGCAGGAGGCACGGAATCGTCATCTAGGGGTTCTGGGTCAAATTTTGTTAGATTTTTCATTTTTGCATCACTCTATTAGTTATACTTAGAAGTGTAAGAATATACTAAAAGACAACAAGAAAGAAACTGACACACTGCTGTTAAAACTAGCAAACCCTTCCGCGAAGGCTTAAAATTAAAAGAACTTGCCCCCAGCAGATAAACGATCTACAATCTTACCACGTAATCTTATTTGTGTGGTAAGAAAGTAAGTGATTTTTTTGCTTGTTTTCCTTCAATCTTATTAAGAAAAGTTTTGTCTCATTTTTTCTTGCTGGTTTTTAGTTTATTCTTTCTTTTTACATATGTCTGAAAAGAAGACGCATGACTGACCACACATATGACCTTGAAGAAGAAGAAAAAAGCTACTGTATGTCCTTTGTGCATTTTTAGCTTTTTTTTCTTCTTTTTCTTTGTAATTTCTAATTTTTCCTTAATCTTGATATTACCTTGTTCTAGAAGTGTTTTTTATGCTCCGTTGCAACTACATATGACCCATTTCACTACGTATTTGGAGGTTATATTGACCTATATTAGGGGCGTCTAAGAAATAGGCTTTTCACCCTTTAAATTAATCTTAAAACAGCTATAAGATTATCCATTTTTTCTGCTCTTTAGATACTTTTGGTTTTTATATACTATAATTATATTGTCAATAATAGAGGGTGGTGATAAATAGGAATAGGTATCATCAAGTTCTGCTGAATGGAAGCTTCCCTTCTTTCTTTTTTCTTTAGTATTGATACTTTGGAAAAATATTAATTTAATTTCATGCAATTAGTTATTGATACTCTATGAGTGATGAAGAGTCGAAACAATGTTCTCATTGTAATTCCACTATGATCAAAAAACAAGATTATCTGCCTGATGACTTTGAGCTTACCGAAGTCAAACATTTCTGGTTATGTGGCAGTTGTATGTCTTACGAACTTATATACTCTTAACCCTTCTTTTTTACTTGTATCTCCCCTCCAGGTAGTAGCTTACTCAACATCATGTCTATCTTTTCTTCTTTATCGTTAACAGCTATCACTCTAATGTCATGTCCATGTAACTGAGAGAACTCATACAACTTTTGTCTGCATGAACCACAAGGCAGTACTGGTGGAGAGCTGTAAGAGTAGATTACTACAAGTTCAATGTCTGTGTCTCCTTCATTTACTGCAGATCCTATCGCATTTACTTCTGCATGTAGTGCAAGATAATCTGCAAATTCTACATTACATCCTGTAAAGATTTTCTCTTTTACTGTTAAGAAAGCTGCACCAACATGGAAGTTACTGTAAGGGGCGTAAGCTTTCTTACTTATTTTCCTAGCTTGTTCAACTAATTTTGGTAGATACAATTCCACCTTCATTCTAATCACCTTAACTTCACATGATTTTACTAAAAACTTTTCCTAGTTTTTTTTATTATTAAACTAAGCATAATTTGCGGTAAAAGAATCTTAAAACAATACCTTTTTATCTTAACCTTTTTTTGTTTTTATTGCGAATAGTAATATTTGCTTATCTGTTATCTCTTACCTTAACCGGTGAGAAAAAAGTTGCAAAACTTTGATATTGAAAATTGTTCGAAAAGAAACAATTATAAATAAGAGGAATCAACCCTCTTCTCGCGCAATAATAAT
>BPTK01000250.1 GCA_023705905.1 Candidatus Heimdallarchaeota archaeon | reverse complement strand
GGGTTTTATTCTGTTTTATTCTTATTATTTGGTCTGATATTGAAGAAAGAAAAATACAAAAAAAATATCCGGAAGAGTTTGCCAATTATAAAAATAGAACTGGATTCTTCTTCCCAACAAGAGGTGATAAAGAAACTCTAAAAATTCAAGAGAAAAAGAGATATTATTATCTCATACGTTATCTGATTTTCTTCATCATCTATTGTATTGTTGTTCTAATTATGTTTTTAGTAACGAAATATGTTCCTGGGGAGATTACTACTAAATGAATAATGTCATGCATCAAAATAATTGTGGATATTTAGCAACATATTTTTAGGTGTAGTCGCTCTACATTATTAATAATGTCTGCCGAAGAAACCACAGTTAAGAAACGTAGAATTCTGCGGTTCATTAGAGATCTAGATCTTCGCTATATTCGAGGGTCAATAGATAGGAGAACCTATCAAACTCTGAAGAATAAGTATCAAGAAATACTTACTGGCCTTCCAACTTCATTGAAATCTGAAGAAGAATCACAAAAACTCGAAGAAACTAAGAAATCTCTTCCAGAACTAGAATCAGATATTCAACAAATTGACAGAGTAATAGTTGACACTTCCCCCCCTTCAGTTCCTCAAAGAACACTAGAATTACCATTAATGGAGTTAAAAAGCATACCAATCCTTGAAATTGAAGAATTGAAAGTACGTTACGTTATGAATATGGCCATTAAAGCAGCTACTAAAACTTTTGAAGAAGAAATGAATTTAGAACAAGATTATGTTTCTGGAAAATTAGATGATCAAGAATATATGGCAAGTAAAAACGAAGTAGAGGCTAAACAACATAAGATATTCCAGCACTTCTACAAGTTATCTGAGCTCCTCTTTTCTGTTTCTAAAGATCATTTGTTCAAAAATACTCATAACAATTTTCTCCTCTTCAACAATGAACTTAGCGAAAATATTAACCGTTTAAGAAGATTAGCAACAGATAAACCTGAACTGAAAGGGATTATTTTCGAAATTAATGATAGAGTTCTTCGTAACAGACCGATTCTTCGCAAAGCAGCTCAAGATACTCTCAAATGGAAAATGGAGATTCTACAAGAGAAAGAGAGATTCGCTCTTTTTTATGAAGTAAATAAAGAAAGTCTTACTCAAAAACAGAAAGAAATTATGAATCGAGATATGAAGCAGTTTGATATCTATGAAGAACTTCTTGATGATGACATTAATGATTATACACGTGACATAGACGCAATGGATCAGATATACGGGGATCATCTGCGTTTTCAAGAAATAGTAACCCCTTATTTCAAAGACTTAGCTATTGATATTGAAACTAAGATACAAAAATATAGTGAGGTCGTTAGTTTTCAGCAAATGAGAAACAAAGTTTCCATAGCTACTAGCACTGAAACCAAGGATTTGGATTATATGGTTATGTCTGAATTGAGAACACTTTGGAAGTTTACAGGAAAACCTGTAGTTGATGAACAAAATGACTTAGTTGGTTTTTTAATAGGACCAGCTAAATTAAATGAACAGTATGGAATACTAATACTTCAACAGCAAGAGATTTCCTTATCTATGGTAAGACGAATTTATGACAACGTTTTACCTTTAAAAGAGTCAGAACGTAAAGAAACCGAAGAAGAAAAGAAAGAATATATCCTGAAAGAATTAACAGATACACTTCCTCAAGTTCCATTTAATTTTCTCATACCTGAGACAATATTTGAGTATTGTACAAAGAAGAATGTGGAATTAGCTGAAGAACTAAAGAAAGTTATGCGTCAACCAGACAATTATCTTTTTGTTCCACTTGAATCGATCTCAAAAACTCAACGTGAAATCAGAATCAAAAACGAAAATATTCTTCTGAATGGTGACTTATTACCATACTATAATCCTACAGAGAGCAATAATTTCATTAACTTACTCACAGAAAAACAAGATTTAAAGATTAAGAATATGTTTAACCACATTATTGGAACAGCTAATTCAGTTATTTACCATCCCAGCAAGGGTTATTTTCTTGTATCTAGAAGATTGAACCTATCTGAATTTCTGTTTGATTTCATTTATGATTTTCTCTATGCAAATGATGCAAATGATGAGACAAAAATTCTATCAGCAAACAAGAAGAAAATTGTCATTGAAGAATTATCTAAAGAATTTGGTATGTCAGAAAAAGATATCGAAAATCCTGAACTGCTAAAGAAAATATTAGTAGAGAAAAACACTGGTATCTTACCTGATATGGTAGAGAGCTCAAGATATGATTTGTATTCTGTTGGGAATACAAAAATTATGAGTGACTACATATTACTAGATTGTGGTGCACAAAAATTCACTATATCTGATGTTTTTGATATCAGAGGAAAAGTTGTTGAGAATGTAAAAGGTACAGAACTTGGAGTTATACATAATTTAGAACTCAAAGAGAAGCCTGTATTAAATTTATGGACTTCAATTGACTTATTGCTTATTGCTTCATTCATTGATGCCAACCCTGAGAAATTATTTGAAAAGGATAAAAATTTCATTGATAATTTAGCTATTTCAATTGCAAAACTTATGAGTATCGCTCCACAGGTAGCACTTCGACCCGATATGGTAATGACCTTCATGAATCTCATTGGAAGAATTTCTAAAATTGAAGAAATTGAAGAAACAATGGCTAAGTTCAAACCAAGAACCATAGACCTAGGTCGAATTATTACAGTTGATAAACAAAAGATTCTCGCAGATATTAGTGATAAGGAAATATTGGATGAGATAGCATCAGACATTGAAGAAGGAGATGTTGACAAGGATAAAAGATTTGTAGCATCACCAGACTACTATCTTCGTGAGAAATAGTTATATCAATGTACTCTTTAAAATATTTTAAGCATAGGAAAGAAAGAAGATGACTAGAACATTTGTTGGTTTTTATCCAGTAAAAGATTTCTCTAATTTTGATGAGAAGAATTCAGTCATATTAGTAGGAGTTCCAGTAGAAAAAACAAAGCTTACACCTGGTGGTTCCCGAAAAGCTCCAAAAGAAATTCGAAAACAGTCACTTGAATTTAGTGGTGTTTCTTCTGAATTTGATATTTCCAAATGCAAAACAAGTTTTTATGACATAGGAGATATTGACTCTATTAAGGAAACAGATAAACTAAATCAGCTTTGGAATAAAATATCGAGAGATAACAACAAATTGATTGCTATAGGAGGGGATCATAGCATAACTTATGATATGCTTGCAAGCGCTCCTTGGGATGAAAAAACAGCTGTAATTTGGCTAGATGCACATGCAGATCTTAATGATGAATACCCTCCAAATGTATTCTATTCACACGGAACAGTTTTTGCCAATCTTAAGAAAGACATGAAATTAGACGGACATCAAATGCTCCTCATCGGGGGACATGCTTATACACAAACCTCACTAGAGCATGAAAAATTAAAGAATAATGATGTTGAATTTATACCTACATACAAACTATTTTCAGATAAGAGTAAATCATTTGAAATCATTCAGAATTTTGTCCAAAAGTTTGATCGAATATACCTCTCCATTGACCTCGATTCTTTAGATCAATCCTTTGTACCAACTCTTGCAACAGCTGAACCATTTGGCCTTACTCCTCAATTATTGACGGAAGTCATTAAAATCATCCTACCTAAAGCAAAGTACGTTGATATAGTTGAAGCAAAATATTCAAGAAAAAATAGAATTGTTCTTAATTTTGCAGTTGGATTGATCTATTTTATTATTCAGAATCTTGCAGATTGTTAATTTAGGATGATTAGATTTTGTGTAACTGTGTAGTTACGTCAATCTTTCTTAGAGTTTCATTGCTTGATAGCTCACTCTGAGGGGGTAAATCACGTACCCTCCTACCCCGCCCACCGTACGCGTAGGTACGGCTTGCGGATCGCTTTTAACAAGAATGTTGTAAGCTGCATTAACATCAGCATTGAACAGTTGTCCTTGAGCGGAACGGAACAAACCCCTGAGCACTCTCCTTCCCTTATAAGAGCTAAGTTTTTCTACTTGTTCATTATCCAGGAAACTGCATTTAGAGGTGTAACTCTCATCTACCAGTTTGACACTTATCCCCTCTTCTGCAGCTTTGTACTCTAGCAATTTAATCAAATGGTGAAAAGGGACCATGACAAACATTTGAGTAGTTTTTCGACGCAATCTCACCTGTTGTTTCCAGAGAGGATTGTAGCCAATATAGATGGTATGTAACTCTCGCTCTTTCCACAAATTGACTAGGAAACGACTGAGATGATGAAAACAATCTTTCATCTTCCTCCTCCAAGTTTCTTTAAGTCTGTAATAAGTTGATCCATAAACTAATTTGTTACATTTCTTCAATTGCTGATACTGTTGCTGTGCATACTGTTCT
>BPTK01000249.1 GCA_023705905.1 Candidatus Heimdallarchaeota archaeon | reverse complement strand
CATTAGAAATCAAATTCCTATAGAAAAGAAAAATCTATACAAAAAACTAATAGAAAATACTGAATTATAAGAATTAATGGATTAAGGATAATAAAACCTTGATTGGAAATGATTAATGAAAATTAAGGAATAAGAACAAATGGATGACAAAAGAGTCGCATACTTATGAGACAAGAAGATTTTATTAAAGAACTAGTAGGTAGAATTGGAGAGAAGAATCCCTGGGAACGTGCCATTTCATTAGATCTCGAAACAGATTGTAGGAATAAGAATTGTTTTGTCAAATGAAAGAATATAAGCAAACCTTTTCACATGTCCTACTGAGATCTCAGAAGAAATCAACGATATTGTTTTGAGATATATAAATCTCAGGATCACCAAATTCATCTTCAAATTCTGATCGATCATCGTTGAAATTTCTTACAAAAAGTAAATACTTCTCTGGAATAAGATCATATTTCATTTCATAAAATACTTCATTCTTAGTTTTAGATCTTGGAACTAACCAACTATCATTTAGTCCTTTGAAGAATGTAACTTTATCAAAAAAATAGGTGTATGTTCGAATAATAGCAAATTCAGAGATATTATGTCCTGTGGAAAATAAAATATCTAGAACATCGAAGTCAATCATAGATTTGTTCTTCAAATTAGAATTGGAATCATATAAATTTTGTAGTTCCATTGAGTTTTCTGAGTTAGACGTAATCTCAATATAAATAATTCCAATACCATTTTTAAGAGATATAACATCACTTATACGTTCCAAATCTATGAAAAGAATATCTTCTATTGAATCAGGATCATGAAATTGAATCAATCATGCATAGTCAGAGCACACAATTAGATTAGTGGTGTTTTTCCAATTTGATAGATTCATCTTAGAACCTTGTTTATTCTTTGTTAGTAGCTGGTTGATATAATTATCTATCCATGTATAACACTTTACAAATTTAAATTTATCCTCATTCATTTCTTTAATTGCAGACTTTATGTTAATGAATGGAATGGGGCCTCTAGTGACTCCACCCGTTCCATATTCATCAAAGATTATATCAATTATTTTTTCTGCTTCCACAAAAATACTATGCATAGAAATTAATCCTCTTCTGATTTTTCTTTGTTATTATGGATTTTATAGGCCCTTGGATATTTTTTTTTCAATTCTTCGATAGTTGGTTTCAGTGTCTTATATTCACGATAAATTGAACCGAGTTTAGTAGACTTTATGTTATTATCAATAGTTTTTTTCAAGTTTTTATTAATTTCAAAACCATAATAATGTCTGTAAGAACCTTTTGCAGCAACTGCTGTAGTCCCATTCCCCATGAAAGGATCAAAAACTAAATCGCCAGGTTTTGAGCTGAAATCTATACATTTTTGTACTAGTTCTAAGGGCAATTTTGTGCTATTTTTACTTTCTCCTCGTGAGTATTTTCTTTTTAAATCCCATGAATCTAATGGATAATGTTCAATCTTATTGTAATAATATGCTTTTGGATCCTTTATGTAAAGAAGTATATGATAATGGCTACTGACGAATTTTTTTTGTGTAAAAGCACCAAATTGAAAGGTCCATATAATGTGATTTAGTAATGTTAATCCTGAATCTCTTGCTGCGGACAATACATATTCTAAATTGTTCCATCCACTGAATATATATGCTGAAGAAGTTTTCTTCATTAAACGGGGTAATTTACTTATCCAAGACAGTGTAAAGTCACCATAATTTAAATCAACTTCATGGTAATCTGATACTACATACTCAGGGTCTCTATTATACAATTGTTCACTATTTGAGAAATTTATTCCAAAAGGTGGATCAGCTATTACTAAATCCACGCATTCATTTGGCATTTTAGACATACCTAGAGTGCAATCCTCAAATCTAATAGCATCAGTTTTTTTAATTTTTGAAACTGATGTTTCAAATAGATTTTGAGCTTTCCCAGCATCCCAATCTTCTGTTGGATCAAATTTGAAGGCAGCTAATCCAGGTATATATTCATTGGTTCTTTCCTTTTTAGCCTTTTTTGTACGTCTTTTTGATTTCATAAGCATCCTAAATTCTCTATTTACATTTCGCACAATGTTATAAAGCTTTTTCGGTAATTAACACGCGCAATTTTACCTAATTGGATAATTCTTGAATTCATTTAAATAGGCGAGAAAATAATTATACAATTAAGACACCAATAAACATTTGTTGTAAATAGGAAAAATGTTGCATATGCACCTTATTGACAAAAAGCTTTATATAGTTCAAATACAACACAATATTAGATTGCAACAAATATGCAATATGGTGAGAAATATGAATTTAGAAAAATTAATAAAAGAAAGCGAGAAAAGCTCAATAGATCCAGCAATGAGCAAGAAAATTGAATTAATGCATAATGTGCGAACAATCCTCAAAGAATGTAATTTACCAATAGTCACAAGAGAGATAAAGTTACATTTGAAGGGAGCCTACGAAACTAGGCAGATTAGAGATGTTTTGGACGAATTGGTAGCTAACCAAGAAGCTCAAAAAATAGAAATAGAAAGCATGAAAGAAAATCTTTACTTAGCAACTAAAGATGAGGAAATCAAATACTGGCAGATGATGGCACTAGAATTCGAACAGATGGAAGGTGTAACGCAATATATTGGGATCGGAGATTTAGCTAATGTCTCAACAGTCGCAGGAGTAAGACAATATGGAACTGAAGAATCAGGGATTCAAAGAGCAAAAGAAGGTACTTGGGTTAAACTGTTAGCCAATCAATTTAGCTTAGAAACAACTCTAATGCCAACATCTGTAATTCTATACTTCGAACAAGAGGACATAACATTTACACCTTTTGATTTCAATGAATACTTAATTCAAGATAGAGAATTGGAAGGAGTATCTAAATATCAGTTAGGAATTTTAGAGGTGCCATACAACAGATATAGTCTTGAAGAGGAAAAACCAGGTTGGATTCTGGATGGACAACAAAGAATTTGGGCAATGCAGGAACTAGGAATCCAGGCAGCATTGGGTGGAAAAAAAATTAAGAAACTTTTAGCGCCAATTTCAATACTTTCTTCAAAAGAATCCTCAGTGGAAGATCTTCGCGTATGGTTTGTAAATGCCAATGAAGTTAAGAATCTTCCAAAAACATTAGTTCAAGAATTGGCAGCAAAACTTTCAGCTGATCATCGAAAACAATTAAACCCCAAAAGACAAGAAGATGCTATAAGAGGGAAGATTGTAGAAGGACTTAATACACACAATCAGAGTCCCCTAAACGGACAAATAAGAACCCAATTAAACCCAAAAGGAGATATCGCATATAGAGCTCTTGTGAATCAAATCAAATTTATGGCCAGAACTTTCGATTTTCTTAAAGAGAAAATCCAGATTGAAGAAGGGATTGATGAAGCACTAGAACTCTTAATAGATTACTACATAGCAATCAGTGCAGTTTGGCCAGAAGCTTGGATGGAAACAAGAATTCGAAATGAAGTTGCTTCAAAAAATGGAAAAATTTCATACAAATCGACAAAGTACAACTTCAGGCTTTTGGAACCAATTGGTCTAGGTACTTTTGCAATATTGTTAGACAAATTAGCTCCAAGAGACATGCCTTATAAAACTAGAAAGGAGAGGCGATTATTAATTCTCAAAGAATTAGCGAGAATATCGCCATACTTTACATGGAGAATTGAGGATTTTCCAGAAGATTATACAAGCAATACAAGAGAAAGTATCGAAGGTTTTGCGGAAATAGTGTACAGTCAATGGAAAGAAGTTGCAGGTTATCTTCCAGATGAATTTATTGAAAAGCAAGCAGTTGCGAGATTAACCAAACTGGAAGAAGAAATGGATCTAAATTGATTTGCAAGGTGATCTCAGATTGGATATTGAAACATTCATAAAACAAACAGATGACTCAATTTGGATTTCAGATATGAGTTTCATCTCAAAATGTCTTGGAATAGAACCAAGGCAATTATTTTATGACCTCAGAGTAGAAATGATAAATAGAATTGTTGTAGCTCTGTATCCATGTGTTTTTGAAAAATCGAAAGAAAGAAAGAACACATATATTAACAAATTAAGTAATGGTCATTTTCAGAATTGGGAAAATTTCAGTAATATTTTACTTAATGCAATTGGTATGGATATTAATTCAATACAGTTGAAGGCAAGGATTGAATTAACTAGTACAGAAAAGAGAAAAATCTTGAAGAAAAATAAAAGTAGATGTGTTGGGTGTGGACAAATTATCAGTATGATGAACGCTAATTTTGATCATATCCACCCTATCAGTTTTGGAGGTAGCTCAAAGTTGGATAACTATCAAATATTATGCCAAGTTTGTAATATTGGCAAAGGAAGTATTTTCGCTAATAACACCTTCTCTTTTTGGCGAAAAGAACAGAAAAGTCTAGATTATTTAAGACCTCAATTGAGGTGGTTAATATTAACTAAACACAATTACAG
>BPTK01000248.1 GCA_023705905.1 Candidatus Heimdallarchaeota archaeon | reverse complement strand
TAAGTCCAACTTTTCATCGCTTTGTTTAGTTAAGATTACAGTGATTTTTTGATTAAGGAAATATAATAATAATGAAGATGGAACAAGTGACACTACAAGAACGATAATATAAATCCAAGGAGAAGTAAGAGAGACAGATATCAACAAGCTTGAAAGACCTATTTGAAATATTAACAATGATGTATAGGATAGACCTAGAACAGAAAACAATAGAATTTCTAACAAAGTTAGATTTTTAATGAAACGTAAGTTGATCTTTGGAGGGTTGAACATTTCAGAATAGTTTGTGTGACTCTTTGTTTTAATTGGGAGAACAGAGTCAGAAACTTTCCATGCAAATTGATTTCCGCTAGAGTGTTCAAGCACATTAGTATTAGATGTCTCTAATGGTTCGTTCCCGTACAAACGTCTAGCAGTTGGATAATTATATGCTTGTTCAATAACTGATTCAGGTTCAGAGGGAACCTCTTCAATGTTAGCTTGAAGTTCAGTTCCACAAACTGGACAAAAAACAACTTTGTGAGGTAGTATAGAATAACAGATAGGACATTTCTTTGTGGAAATAGGACTCACCTAGAAACAACTTCTTGCGTTGTCTTTTATAACCCCGCAATACCCACGTGATATCTCAGAACAAATAACTGAAACAAATATACTTGTAAAAAGACATGTTTGTGAATGCCTCTAAAATTTCGAGTGGTTTAAATAAGTGAAAAATCGATTATAAGTTGGTTACAGTAAATGAGTGAAAAGCCTAAAGACGATCCTCAAACATTTTCTGAATTTATAGATCTGACAAACAAAATTGAGGAAATTGTGGATAAAATACCAGACGTTGTTCTCGAAAATGCTAATGTAGAGGTAGAAGAAGTAATACAAGAGACAAAAGAAGATACAGAGAGTGTTGAATCAGCTGAAGCTGAACAACTTAAGAGTGACAGTGAACAGGAGATAGATGACGTTGAGAAGCAAACAACAGATCTTGAAAAGCAAATAGATGTGGTCCAAAAAGAATCAGCTGAAATTTCAAAAGAAAAGCGTTTGGAGGACATAATTAAAATTGAGAATGCACTTTCACAGCTATTTGAAAAAACAAGCATTTCAATAAATGATTTCTACTATATAACCAAAGAAACAGACAAAGAAGACATAATTAAAAGAATTAAGGGCAGATTACATTCACTAGAAACCATAAAAATAACACATCAAGAAACATTGAGTTATCCTTTTGCACTTTGCAAACTCGACAATAGATTCAAAGCAGTTCTTCCTTTAGATTTGGATGGTATCCTATTACCCACTTTCCTCTCAGGAGAGAAGAAACAATTAAAAATGCTAGCTGTGGGAAAAAAAGAATTCAAAGAAATAGACTCAAAAGAAAGAGAGAACCTGATTCAAGCAATTACTAAAATTCAGATGAATCTAGTAAAATTACTGAACAGAGATTCTCAAGAAAGGTTAAGCAAAAAGGAAGTCAAAAAATCCAGAATCATCGAACTTGATGAAAAAGTAATACATGATTATATCTCGAATCACAAGGAGAAAATGAACAAAACACATAGTTATCATTCGGAGCTTATTTCGTTTCTAAAGGGACTAAAAGAAACAATTGAGAATGATAAACAAATATGGAATGAAACTGATCTTGAAAAGGCACTTCAAGAGATTAGACCGCAGCTGAAGGTAAAACAAGGGGAATATACTACAAAAGGGAGAGAAGCTCAAGTTAACTTTATCAAATTAAAACGAACACAAAAGAAAATCGACGCTAGAACAAAAAGACTACAAATAGATGAAAGAAGAGGTAAAAAGGTTACAAGGGAGCAAAAGGAAGACTTGATAAATCAATTAAGAAGATTCCAAGCTAATAAGAAAAAGATTCAAGACTCAATTAAAGAGACCAAAAAACAAGAAGATGTTCTTGAAAAATGGATAGAAATATTTTCAGTTGATGATATGTTGGAAATTAATGAGAAATTGCTCTCTTATTTTGGCAATTCAATAATCAGAATATTAGAAGAAGCAATTCAGAATCAGAATATTGAGACTATTCTGGATGAAACAGCGAGAATTACATCAGTTTTAGAGTCTATAATTGTTCACGTTATTTACGTACCAGTAAATATTGTTACTTTTTCTGCAAAACAAGCTAATCAGGATATGGAAGGAAAGCTGCTCTATTTTGAACCAACTGGAGAAACAAAATTTCTTAAACCTTCTATTAACTAGAATAGAACTGGAAGAAAAATAATCATTTGAACAACTTTATTAGTGCTTGTTTTGTGGTATCATACAGATGAAAGAACAAATCGTTATCTGTGAAAACCTTACGAAAAACTTTGTTGTGGGAAGCAGTGAAGTGAGGGCAGTTGATAATGTATCCATAAATTTTGAGAGAGGGGAATTTTCATCCATCGTTGGTCCATCAGGCTCAGGTAAAACAACATTGCTGAATTTAGTAGGAACATTAGAAGTACCTTCAGAGGGAAGAATAATTATCAATGGAACAGATTTAAGCCATTTTACAAGAGAACAATTAACTAATTTCAGAAGTAGGAATCTAGGATTTGTGTTTCAGTTCTTCAATCTAATTGAGGGATTAACAGCTTACGAAAATATCGAGTTGCCTTTAATCTT
Source organism: Candidatus Heimdallarchaeota archaeon (assembly GCA_023705905.1). Taxonomy (GTDB): domain Archaea; phylum Asgardarchaeota; class Heimdallarchaeia; order Heimdallarchaeales; family Heimdallarchaeaceae; genus UBA460. Next base: position 1,839 of record BPTK01000248.1, on the reverse strand, counting down.
TGACTCAGTACCGTTAGAGCAAAGAAAGAAAGCAGTTAATAGCTTTATTCAAGATTTCGAGTTAGAATATCTCAGAGATAAATTTCCTGAAGAATTAAGCTCGGGGGAGAGACAAAGAGTGTCGATTATGAGAGCATTAGTAAATGACCCAATTATACTACTTGCAGATGAACCAACAGGGAATTTAGATTCAAAAACAGGAAGAGCAGTGCTAGATTTGTTTGTTAATTTGAACAAAGAAAGAGGTACATCTATCTTATTAGTGACACATGACCTTTCAGCTGCTAAACGTGCGAACAGAACTCTTCACATGCATGATGGGAAAATTACTTTCGATATGAAACTAGAAGATATGATACTAGAAGGAATCTGATCTTTTTCATATAAAACAATTTGAGGTTCTAAAAATTGAGCGAAACACTTAGACCTATTTTTTTAGGTTTTATATTTAAGGTGAAAATAACTCAAAAAATCACGGCGCAAAGGTTAATAAATGTATCCAAATGCCGTGAGATTAATTAGAATATAATAGATTTCGAGTAAAATAATTCGCGGAGTATATATTATGTCTTTAAGAGGATACATTATAAGACGAGTCATATATATCGTTCCTGTTATGCTAGGTATCACTCTATTGAATTTTACATTGATTAACGTCAGCCCTGGAGATCCAGTTCTCGTAAGGCTGGGATTATTACATTGTGAGACACCGGAGTGTTACAACACGGCGTATAACAACGAAGCCGTACAAATGGGACTGCTGGACAATGAAATGTACACAGTACCATGGTTTGAAAGATATGTTGACTTCGTAAATGATTTATTGCATTTTGACCTCGGGAGAAGTTGGTATAACACGCAAGCGGGGGTAGGTGTACCTATCTCGCAGCTAATAAGCGAACGTGCGGTGTATACAATTACACTAAACGTTTTATCGTTTATTTTCTCACTATTGCTGGCCACAGCAATTGGTGTTGTGTCAGCAACCAGGCAAAACTCAATTTGGGATCGATCATTAACTATTGCCATGTTATTAGGTTACTCTATGCCTCTTTTCTGGCTAGCAAAACTACTCATGTTGCTATCCTTCTCGTTATTCAACTTTACTGGAGTAGCGAACAAAGATGCATTCAAGACACCACTATTTCTTAACCCGAATTTCTACAAATATCTGATACTGCCGACGCTGGCTTTGACGCTAGGTGGACTAGTTTTTATGGCAAGATTGGTAAGATCACAATTGCTAGAAATTTTGAGGCAAGATTATGTAACAACGGCAAAAGCTAAAGGATTAGATAATCGTGCAGTAGTTTACAAGCACGCATTTAGAAACGGACTACTACCAATTGTAACAATCATAGGTAGCTCATTACCAGGATTGTTAAGTGGAAGTGTTATGGTTGAATCAGTATTTGGATGGCCAGGACTAGGAACACTCTTTTTGGAGGGTGCACTGTTCAGAGATTATCCTTTAATGATGGCAACGAACACGATATTCCCACTGCTGTTCTTAGTAGCGAGATTACTGACGGATATCACGTATGTGTTTATCGATCCAAGGATTAAATACTAGAGGCGTAAGAAATGGCAACTGTAGATAAAAAAGTAGAAACAGACGAATTTCTTCTTGACGAAAAAACGTTAAGAGAAATCGAAACAATGAAAGGAGCCGGCCAATGGTCTATAGTCTGGAGACGTATTAAGAAAGATAAAATGGGTATGTTAGGTTTGTACATTGTACTCTTCCTAATTATGATGGCCCTAGTTTCTTGGATACTTCTTCTGGTTGATTGATCTGCGAAGAGAGCCCTAGGATGTTGGAACAGTACAATTGGGTTA
>BPTK01000247.1 GCA_023705905.1 Candidatus Heimdallarchaeota archaeon | reverse complement strand
AAATCAGTTAATCCATCATCATCTGTATCGGTATCTAAAGGATTGGTTCCATAAATTATGATTTCCTCATAATCAGTTAAGAAGTCACCATCAGTATCATAGCTAATTGGACTAGTACCATAAGTGTGAACCTCTAGACCATCAGTAAGACCATCCATTTCTGTATCTTCCAAGGTGGGATCTGCGCCATAAATGTACTCTTCAATATTTGTTAGTAAATCAGAATCATAATCGTCTTCTGCATCATCATAGAGCAAATTTAACCCATAGTATACTTCCCACCCATCTGGCATTCCATCATTATCCGTGTCAGAATTAATCGGATTCGACCCCAAAATAAATTCATAATAATTATCTAAAGTATCTGAATCCGGATCCAAGAAAGCATCGGAGATTAGGGGGTTCAACCCATAGTATACTTCCCACCCATCTGGCATTCCATCATTATCTGTATCCGAGTCTTCTGGGTCTGTATTCTGTAACAATTCTTCTAGATTAATTAAACCATCCCCATCAAGATCACCATTTGCATCATTAAGTGTAGCATTAAGTCCATTGAGTATCTCCCACCCATCTGGCATTAGATCTGAATCCGTATCTATTAACAGAGGATTCGTGAAATAAATGAGGACCTCCTCTCCATCCAACAAATCATCTGCATCGGAGTCTTCATCTGATGGATCTGTTAGATAAATGAATATTTCATCTGCATCTAGTAGAATATCCGAATCAGTATCGTTGTTGCATGGATTTGTAAAGTATAGAAAAATTTCTGCACCATCAATAAGTGAATCTTGATCAGTATCATTAAGAAAAGGATCTGTATTGAAGATGAATTCAAAGCTGTTATTAAGACCATCAACATCATAATCAAATGATGAATCGTTTAGAAGTGGATCCAATCCATAAGCTATTTCCCACCAATCAATTATAGAGTCAGCGTCTGAATCAGATAGCAGAGGATTAGTCCCATGAATAAATACTTCATCTCCATCCCAAAGAAGGTCTCCATCAGTATCAAATAATGCTGGGTGAGTCAGGTAAATGTAAAATTCTTCCCCATCACTTAGGTTATCTCTATCAGTATCGTTGTTTGTAGGATCTGTAAAGTATAGATATTCAAAATAATTTTCCATGGTGTCGTTATCTTTATCCTGATAAGAATCATTGACTAGAGGATCCAGAAAATACAATACTTCCCACCCATCTGGCTGCAAATCGTAATCTGAGTCAGAATTATAGGGGTCTGTACCATAGAAGTTTATTTCTTCGTAATTTCCAATTCCATCATTGTCAGAATCATTGAAAAAGGATATTAGATTAGTGAAGAATACATCATTATCCTCGCTATTTAGATAAAGTTCTAAATCATCTGCAACTACAATTAAGTTAACTTGATTTGAAATAGCTACAAGAGTGTTAGTATTAGCAGAATCTTTTACAAGACTAATTCCATCTGAAATATTAATAGCATCAAATGGTGCAGGAAAATCCATAGAGTTAACTCCTATCGTTAAATCATGAGGAGCAATATTCGTAGTAACTCCTGATGTTGGTGATCCTGAAAAACTTAATCCATAATTTGCTATCCAAGCTAAACTTCCAATATTGCTGTCTCCAATTATTGCTATAATCCCCCCTGCTTGAAGATAAGTGTCTAAATAGCTCAATTCTTCTGTACTCCAACTTTCTCCACCTTCTCCTATAAATACAAGAGAAAAGGAATCAAGTAAAATATTCTGTACAGACGTTATATATTCTACATATATTCCTAAATTAGAGTAGAAATTAGCGATTCCAGCAAGTTGTTCTTGATTCAAAGCAGTTAATATTCCAATTTTATTAGATACAGATATGACTCTAGTAAACAAGTTATCTCCTGTTCTAGTTTCATTTACTAAAGGCAAAGCATAAATTGTGAAATTGTAAGAGAGACCTGTTTCTGGTCTCCATAGGTGAATATAGGTGAAATTTTCGTTGATGTTTAGAAGAGGAATAATTGTCTCACCATCATTAACTAAAGTAGAATTAATGTAACATAAATATTCAATATCTGAAAGAATTTCTGTACCTCTGTTATTAACAGTGAAATTTATTTGATAAGGATGAAAAGCTCTCAGTGAAGAAGGTATTTCTATAAATACAGATACCTCATTTTTATATGGTAAATCAGATGTGAGCCAGTAAATAGCATTTTCTATTAATTGGTGATTCTCTGATGTACCCCAGTGGTTACGATCCCAACTATGAACTACTTTTCCTGAAAAGGGACTATCAAGAGCTATGATAAGATCTGAATCAGATCCTATAGATTCTTTAACTAACGGATAATAGTAACTTCCAATCGACGAGGATAAAAACATTGAAGAAAGCAGTTGTGTATCACTGTTAGCTCCAAGAACTGTGTCTCCATAATTGTACCCCTCCATAATAGGATGAGTGGCATCAACACACACCCCAGTAGATCCCGATTCATACGTCCAATAAACATCAATCCCATTAGTGCCCTCTGTTTCTGGAGGTAGAATTCCACCCCAACTAAGGAAGCATATACTGCTATCAAATGTAAGGATATTTCCTCCTGCTTTGCACCAATCCCGAGCAACTGCCGATGCAGTCAATGATGGAATATTATCAATCATCACTAAAACATCAACTTGTGAATTATCTAAGGCACCATTTTCGATTTCACTATTAGATAGGGAAAAAGCATTAAATCCTTCATCATTTAAACCACTAACGATTGTCTCAAAATTGTTGGAATATCCTCCATTAAAATATTCTGGCATCATATCGCTATTTAGAACAGCAATATTATATTCACCATAATCATCAACAAGAGAAATCTCACTAACAGAATTATCATATCTAACTTGTTCAATATTGTTGGATATTTCAGCAGCATTCAAGCATGAATCGTTTTTTTCTTTATCTGAACAGATTATTTTGAAGAGATCATCTCTTGGAGCAATAGTTGAGAAAGTTAATGTTATTAAGAGAATTAACGAAAATATTAAATTTAATTTCTTACTCATTTTTTCCCCTCTTCATAATATTTAGATTTGTTTAATTGATTCCTTTTCTTCTACATGTTTTCTATAATTACACAACATTTCCAGACAAATTTAGATTTGGTTTAATTTATATTAGCTGAATCATGGAACTATATGTTATAGAAACTTAAATATCTATCGCAATGAAATGTCCGAAAAGACAATAGAATAGAAAAAGGAAGTTTTTTCTTCCTTCTTAAAATCAATCTAGATAGTAACAAAACTGCGAAAATTCCAATTAAGAATGAAAATGAACTTTCTACTGTTTCCATACTCTCATCTGGGAAATCAGTTGCATCATTTGGATCTGTTCCATGTAGAATCTCCCACCCATCTTGGTGATGGTCTGAATCAGTATCGTTGTTAAAAGGGTCACAACCATATATATACTCCATGAAGTTGTTTAGAGAGTCGTTATCAGGATCTGCCCAAGCATCATTCAATAAGGGATCTAAACCAATGTTTTCTTCCCATGAATCGCTCATTCCGTCTTCGTCTGAATCATAGTTATTTGCTTCAGTTCCAAGAATGTATTCTTCTAGATTTGTCAATCCATCTCCATCTTGATCTAAATCTGCATCATCTATTAGGGGATTCAAATAATTAGAAACTTCATATCCATCTGAAATTAGATCGTCGTCACTATCTTCATCTTGTGGATCGCAAATGTATAGGTATTCATAGATATTAACAAGACCATCAGCGTCAGGATCTTCCATTGCATCATTTGTAAGAGGGTCAAGTAAGTTGTTTACTTCGTAACCGTCTGGCATTCCATCGTCATCATGATCCGGATCAAAGGGATTGGTAAAATAGATGAAAATTTCATTGTATTCATTAAGTTCATCACCGTCTGAATCATAAATCGGGTGTGGATCTTCGTTTACAGTATCAATATCATAAGCACCTTCACCTGAATAATCTGACCAAAAGTTTCCTGTGCTTGACCATGACCAAGCATTACTCCCTGCTTCATCTTTAGCTTGACTGTTCCCCAGTTTGTTGTTATCTACAAACCAGTTCTCATATACACGAATGTTTGTAGAACTGAAAAGAGTAACAGCATAGAAAGTATTGTTCAAAAAGAAGTTATCTCTTACAACTACTGTATCACAATCCCCTAAATATAAACCGTTGAAATTATTTAACCATGTATTATTAAAAAAATTCAGATTACTGCAATGTACATATTGATCTCCATCATTCTCCTCAAAAATATTTTCAAAAATATCATTAAAATTGCTATCTATGAAATCTATAGCGTTAAAACATCCTGTGAAATGGTTATCATAGATATTTAGAAGATAGGCAAAGTCCCCATAAATACCTGCATCAGCTGAAAGAAAATTGTTTCCTATGATATCTATCTCACTTGTGTAATTCAAGTATAAGCCTATATTAGACCCAATGGGGTCAATTGTATTTCCAATGATAGATGAATTTAAACTAGTAGAAGAGTCAATTATTATTGGCGATTCAGCTT
>BPTK01000246.1 GCA_023705905.1 Candidatus Heimdallarchaeota archaeon | reverse complement strand
TTCCATGAAAGGTATTAAAGTGTTAGCGTTACTATATATGCCCCCTATGACTTCTCATAATCTTTAGTGTTCTATGATTAAACAAAAAATCTTAATCTCAAAAAGAAAAAAAGAAGAAATCATAGAAGGATAGATAATACAAAAAAAAGAATAATTAGGAACTAACTTCAAGTTCTATATATTTTTTTCAATTCCTCAACCATTCTTTCAGTAACTTCGTTTTTTGCAGATTCAGGAAGTTTTATCAAATTGATTAATAGTTCATCAGCACACTGTTTTACATTATCCCTTTCTGATGAAATTAGTTTAATCTCTTCTTCCATGTTGTTTCTTGCTATAGTAATTTCTAGTCTCATTTTTCAACCTCTCTTCTTTTAGAAGCATTTGTTATTGTTTGCATCTGCTTAAACCTATCATATCATTCTATTTAAACCTTCCAAAACAACTTATTAGATTATTAGATCTTCACCAACAACAATAAGAAAATTTGGCTTTCTTATTTAATCACCAATATTACAAAAAAAGCGAAGTTTCGGTTTGGTCTCAGAATAGTAAAAATGGACAGGAAAATTACTAATAGAACCTACCTACAGGGAAAGAAAAGTACTGAAGTTTATATATCAATTTAATTGTATTAGTGTGAGTAATGATGGAAGAGAGAATACTTAAAGATTTAATCGTACTTGGAAGAGCAGCGCCTGATGAAATGAAAGATGGAAGACAAGCAGTTTGTGTTGGTGGGTGGTCAGACGAATTAGGATTCATTCGTCTATATCCTGCAAATATTCATACTACCTTGAATAGATGGAAAATTATTGAAGTTCCTGTTGAGAGAAACCCTAAAGATGTTCGAGAAGAAAGCTGGAAAATTGAAGGATCTAAAATGGACTGGTCACAAATACATCACAAGGTTACAACGGTAGGAGAATTAACGAGAACGGAAAAAATTGAACTTCTCAATAAGATACCGAAGGTAAACTGCATAGAAGATCTAAATGACTCACAGAAAAGTTTAGGTATTATAATTCCAAAAGAGATTATTTCATGTGAATATGAAGAAAGAAAAAAATACGATCCAAGAATACAAACAAAACTATACATGTTCACAGAAGGACCGATGTTAAAAGATAATCCCTTTTTAGTAAAAACAAAAAAGAACTATCCTATGATACCTATCATCAAATGGAAATGTCCTGGGCCATGTAAACTTAAACAAGGGTATCATAAATCTCAAGTCATAATGCTAGAAGTATATGAGTGGTTTAGAAAACATGGAGTAAGTGAAGAAACAAAAAGAAAGCTTTGGGATAATTTAAGGATATGTGATGATGAATACGATAAATGGTTCTTTGTAGGAAATCAAAATAATTATAGGAGATCATTTCTCCTGATTAGTATCCTGCGATTTAAAAGAAAATTAAAAAGATAAAATTAAAGATCAAAAGAAGTTAGATTCTTTTCCTTTTCCAGCCAATTAGCAATAATATGTCTATGACAACGTGTAGGACTTATTTCAGTACATAAGAAAATAGGAATATCCTGATTATCCAGAATTTTTAGGATTTTTTTCTTCAATGCGTTTGTCAGAATATTATTCTCATAGTAGGACCACAGTTCATCTTCTGATATTTCACCAGAGAAAAGTTGTTCTCTCTGCTTTTTAGGAATACCTAATTCCTGAATGTGTATATAACTAATTCCGATTTTGGAAAATTCTTCAGATATATTTGACTTATTCAATTCAGGCTTAAATCTGGAATAAGGTGTATCTCTGGTATCAACAACAATTAGTTTATCTCTTTCTTCTGCGTTTATTTGGTTTATCAAGCCTATTATCTGACTTAACTTTTTATCATCTGTTCCAATAGTAAAGAAATCGATTTGGTCTAGAAATTTATTGACATTCCATACACTTCTTTCAATATATAGTTGAGAATTTGGGATATCATCAATATGCTTTGGTGTTGGCACAATAATTGGACTTAGATATTGTTCTTCAAGTTCTTGATTTTTACTATATACATTTATTGCATATCCTGATTCTTTATCTCCAACAACTTCAACTGGACTTGATGAGGATAAGATTTTTTCTTGTTTTTCATGATCAAGTTTCTTGAGTTGCGTGATGAACGCACTTGCTTGTTTTTTCCCCATATCTTGCTTTTTAATTTTGGTATAGACCTTCTTTTGAAATTCTGGTTCTTTAATTGAGGATACTCGAGCGATTGTTGAATCAGATATTCTTTCTTTTTCTGGTGTTTTAAGATGATCCTTAATTACTTCTTCATCAGCAGAGATAGACTCAAGCCACTGTTGAACCGTTCTTGGTTTGACATGAATTTTTAAAAGAACTTCGTGAATTTTTTTACTACTTCCATCCAGCGGAAGCGATTCTTTCTTCTGTCTAATATTTCCAATCTTTCCCGCTATAACACTCGGTTTCATATCTACCCCGTGCACTTTAAATATTTCCAACATTCCGCCCCCTTTTTCTATCATGTTTAGATCTTTTCTATGAACATTTTCAATAAGTGATTCTATTCGTTGTTCTTCTAGTGTTACTTCTTTAACAAAAGCATAGATTGTATCTAAACCTGCCAATTGTGCAGCTCTCCATCTTCTTTCTCCAGCAATTATTTGATAAGTGTCGTCACCATTTTTTCTTACGTGAATTGGATTCAACAACCCATTGTCTTTTATTGACTCTGCAAGTTCTGTAAGCTCCTCTTTTTCAAAAGACCCTCTTGGCTGAAAAACACTAATATTTATCTTTGTAACAGGTAATTCAACTAATTTCATTTATCTCACATTCCAAGTTCACTGTAATTATAATAACATTATCTTTAAAGTCATTCTATAATAATGAAATTAGTTTAAAAAGGAAAAGAAAATTTCTAATAGGCTTACTCCACGTGGAGAAATTGCTATGTTTTGCAAAAAATGATTTGATATCAAACTACTGCAGTAGATATCTGCGAGACTTTTTTCTTTATGCTGCAAGAATAAAACAGCTGTTCAAGAACATCCCAACTTATGAGAATAGTCTCTTTATCATTAGGAGAGAATCCTAGAACTAAGAGCGAGAAGGGGTTGTATTTTATAAGTAGAGTACTAATTAATCTTGCTTGTTAGAATTACATCATAGATTTCTTCTAGTATGCTCAATAAGGTATTTATCTCTTCTTTTCCAATCTCAATACTTGTTTTCCTATCTATTTGCTTCTTTGCTTTTTTAGCGATAGACCAAAGAATAGAAGAAGTTTCATCTAATTTTTCAAGTATTTCTTCACTTATGTCTGTTATTCTTATTTTCAATTTATTAATAAGTAAGATTTTACTAGTTCTAAATTCAAACATGTCATCAGAGATACGATTCATTAATGATTCTAAATTGAATTTATCTGTTCTACTAAAAGGGCGCTTAAAACTATTAAAGGAAACTAGTAAACGAAATGCTTTATCCTGTAAATTGTTGAATTCTACCATTAACCGCTCTCGTTGATTGTTTTCGTCTCTCTCTTGTTGATACTTATTAATACTTTTTTTTGCTAAACACCATGCAAGAACAACTGCACCAATTGTGAATAAACCCCCAATTACTGAAGCAACTATACTCATCCATTCATAAGCCATTACTTAGACTAGATACTTATCATTTATAAAGATTTAAGAAAAAAGATATCGTAAAGGATGACATATCAAAAGAATCTATGTGGAGACGAAAAAAGGCATAGAGTTTATGATCACTTCTGCTGTTTTCCTTGGAATTTTCTAATAGCATCTGATACTTTCTGCATTAAATAAGAATCAGGAAAAAGATCATCTATTAAATCAGGCAAATCTTCACCACCTGCACCTAACGACATTCCTTGAATAAAAGGCTCCTCAAAAAGGATAACACCCAAACTCAAGACATAGTGATGTATTCTTGTTTCTCCAATGTAGACCGGACCAATTTTTGGTGCTAATATAGCTGCCAATAAATAGCCTACAAGAACTCCTAGATTGAATTTTTCTTCATCAGTAAAATCTTCTTTATTATTCATCTAAAACCTCCAAATTGTTGGTAAAGTACTATAAGAAATACCAGTATATAAATACCTCAATAAAATTAACTTCCTAAACAATCTCACCGAAAGTTTATATTCTTTCATTCAGCTAGAGAATTTATGGTAGTGGATTGGAGTACTTTTTGGCCTGATTTGTTGATTGGTTTAATCTCAGGAATTTTTATTCTTGTTTTGGGTGGATTTATTGCTTGGTTCACAATCAATAAATTTCAAAAACAGAATGAAATTGCAAGAGTAAAAAATGATTTAGTAGAAGTTGTTGAGAACTCTTATAATCTTTTGTCACAAATTCTATTAAGTTATAACAGCTGGTTTAACAATCAAAATGATATCAATGCTTTATGTAGGTGTAATCACATAATAAGTGAGATTATATCTAAAAATAAAATATTACTAGCTAAAGTTGTAAATCAAATAGAAGTAATCACTGAAGAAAAAACACATGGATTATACTTAAAGTTGATTACAATAAGAGCTCATCAGCAGATTAATA
>BPTK01000245.1 GCA_023705905.1 Candidatus Heimdallarchaeota archaeon | reverse complement strand
ATCAAAGTACTTAGAGTTTTCTTTATTGCTCAGTTTATTTAATAGTTCTACAAATATACTGCATGAATAATTTATAAAAGGTAGCATTTGTGACAGTATGTTGAAAATTTCATCGTTCTCCCAATTATTTATATCATCTATAAATAGCTGATGTAAGTCTCTTTCATCTCGTAATCCAATTCCCCACCAGAGAGACTGTCTATTAAGAACATCTTTATCATTGATTTGTGCATTAAGATCATAGATTTTAGATTTATCTGAATATCTAAAAAGTAAATATTGAACTAATCCAAGTACGTTTGTATCTTTATTTGTTTTAATAATATCCAACAGATTTTGTTCAAAAAAGTTGAAGAAATCAGGTTTTAATAAAAGAATTTCTTCTAAATGGAACAAAACTGTAAGATGCAAGTGATTGTATTTCTCTTCTTTCAGGATACTGTGATAAAACACGAGATCTTCTTCTGTTAAATTACCTATGTTGATAGTGGGAATGATATAATATTCAATGATATTTCTTATGGTTCTCTCATCAAAAAAATATGGGGGAGTTATTGCATTAAACTCTTTTATTGTCTTTTTGTTATAATGTTTTTGAATATACTTTGTAACATGAAGTCCTCGTAATCCAAAATTAATATGTTCTGTTTTTTGTTTAGTTTCTTCAAACCTTTCATCTCTATCCAAAAATAGGAAACCTTCCCCATAACTCCCATAGCTATCAGTAATAAAAATTTGATTACCAGAAATAGATGGTCTTATTATCTTGTAATCAATGGTTGTTAAAGTTTTAATTATAATTCTATGGAGATTAAGACCTACAGAGACAGAATGGATTCTCAATGCCACAGCGTTAAGATCTTCATTAGATGACTCCATGAGTTTTTTTAGACCTTCTTTTTTTTCTAAAGAATTAAAGGAATTGATAAGTTCTGCTGCGCTAATTTTTATGTCTCTATTCTCACTTTCTAGTAGTTTCAGAATTAGACTAGTTATCTTCTTTCCGTAATTATATCTCTCACCTTCATAATATAGTTTGGATAATAGCCGTTCTTGAACATTATTTGTTGCATGAGCTAGTCCAAGTTCTAGGTATCTTTCAATAATATCAAATGAACTGCCAAGAATTATATTCCATAGATCATGTTTAATTCCTTCATCTTCAATTTTCTTACTCAATAAAATCTGTTTTATTTGGTCTACAATTTGATCAGATTTATCATATATACATTTGTACATAGATTCAAATCTTATAACCTCATCATCATCATGTAGAAAATGAGTAGCTATATCAATGCCTTCTTCAGAATTTAGTTCTTCTAGAATTTTTCTTCTATCAAGAAAATTTTCAAGGTCACTACTAAATTGCTTTGAAATCAGATATTCTTCCAATAATTCAGCTTCTTTTCTGAATGGGTATTGATCTGAGATATAATTTAAAAACCAAATAACCTCATCGCCATCATTCGGTCCTTTGTGAAGTGTAATAATTTTCGTTAATAACCCTTTACAGCTGTAAACTGGTAGTCTCCAAATTAAATCGGAAAATGTATGGTTGTTGCACAACCAAAGAAGTAAGGGATCCCTATCAGGATTCAACCATTCCATCAATATTGATTCGTTGTCTTTATTTTTAAAATCTGTAAGCTCAACATTATCAATCCAAGTTTCAAAATCATGGTTAGTTAAATCCGATTTCATGCTAGAAAGGATTTTCTCCGGCTTTAGATTACAAAAATCGCTTGTCCAGAACATTTTATTGATAATTTTAGATCTAACAGATTCTTCCTTATTTAACAACCATTTTTGAAAAAGTTTGTCAATTTCTGATAGTTTTCCTAATGTTTCAGCTGCAAATTCTAAAACAGCAAAGAGTTTAAGCTCCTTATCATCAGATTGTACCCACTTTCTAATTATTTCTTTGGCTATTTTTTCATCTATCTCAAGAAGTGTATAAAAAGCATTTTTAGTAATCAATCTCCAATCAAATTTTTTTCCTGATAACGGATCAATTTCAATTCGATTTCCTTCTTTTATCAGATTAGGTCTATTCTGGATATGATTGATAAATTCAATGATTTTAGTTTTCCATATTGTTCTATCTGAATAATCATATCTAAGTGTATAGAAGAACATGTCTGTAAAATCTATATTAATCAAGAGAGATTTACTTAACTCTACCATCAAAGAATCAATTATATCATTGAAAATATTATATTGCTCTAAATCTCCTAACCAGTTTGAACTTGGGATAATTTTCATTGCTAAAGGTAGATTCATAATATAAATAGCTTTTTTCACTTTCCTTTGTTCAATCCAAGTTAAAAGATTCCTAGTTGTTTGAGATATATCTTGATTTGTATATTGTGACCAAACTTGTTCAACTATTGTTTTTAGTTCCTTGGAATAAAATACATCCTTCAATCTTAACTGATTTAATAAAATAATTGCAAGAATAGGGTCTCGCAAAAGACCAAGATTTAATTTCCCATCTAACAACCAATTATCTTCACCAGCTATTTGATAAATCATCTCTACTAATATTGTTGCATTGAGTCCTAATCTTATAGATTCTAAAAAAACTAATCGAAAAATCTCATCAGATTTTCTTCGAGATAATAAACCATTTTGCCTATCAAATAAATCATCTGTTAAATTATGCCAATTGGATCTAACATAACAAGCACATAAGTACTCTTGTAAGCGTTTATGTACAAATTCAAATTTGTTTTCACCTTTAAAAAAACCGGCAGGTACTATCCATCCTAGCCTTTTTAATTCTTCAAAAGATTGCGAATCGATGATATCTCTTGTTGATTGACTAGTGATTTGAAATGAATCATCAATGAATGAAAGAAAAGCTATTTTCTCTAATAAATCGCGAATTCTTTCTATGTATCTGTTTTGCAATGTAGCACTTTCTACCCAGTGTGCTAAAAGCATGATTTCGTTTACTTTTCTGTCACTATAAACTGAGTAGAAGTCCACAATTAAATCCATCCACAGAGGAATAGTTTCTATTTTTGATTTTTTTATCAGTTCTTTCAATTGTTGAATGTATTCTTCAGTTAACTGCGTATTTCTTGAAAGAAAATATCGATCGATTTGTTTTATGTCTATAGGCAAGATATGTACATTCTCTGATTCATATTGTTCTATATTATCCGTCCTTAGCTTTGGATAATCATCTTCATAGATAAGCCTTGAACTAATAATTAGCTTATTCCCTAGTTTAAGAATATATTTTGAAAACGTCTCTAACTCAATTCTATTTACAGGATTTAATTCATCCCATGCATCAAGGATTATTATCGTATTTCCTTTATCTATCGTATATTGAACTTCCTTATATATTTCGGGAAAGGAATTAATTTTGTAATCTTCAATAGTTTTTCCTTCTTCAATTTCAGATAACCGTATAAATATTGGAAATTTATTACAAGTATTGTTTATAAAATTTTGCAAGTTCTTGAGATAGAATTTTTTTAATATTGATGTTTTTCCAGAACCAGGAATGCCCAACAATAGATGGTAATCCTTCTCTTCCTTTTCCAGTAATTCTATTACTTCCTTTTTATCATGGGTCGATTTTCTATGATGCAGTAAAGACATATTTTCAGATGAGAATGCTTCAAGGGGGTAATAATCAACCTCTTGTCTGGTATTAAAAGATTTAATCTTTACATCTTCGTTGTTTAATTTATTCTTGCTCCAAGTTATTAAATTCTCTCTATACTTGTTTTCATTAATATGAAATTTTTCCTTAACTTTTTCTAAAATACTATTTTCACCATACTCAGTTAAACCCTCACATATTTTTACATTAAATTCATGTAAGATACCTTCAATAGATTTCCCTGTTAATTCAAAACCACAGTCCAGAAAACGTAATTTTTCTAATAGAGTTTCTTGATTAATCATATCAAAAATGATTCTATTTTTTCTTTCTAATTGATTTTTGTCATAAGAGCTACCTGGTTCAAAATATCCCCAACATCTTATGAAGTTTAATTTTTTCATTTCTACATAAGGAAAATGCTTTTCCCTCATGTCTTTAATTTTCTTTGATAGGAGTATTTTGTAGTAATCTAGCTGATCAAATAAATTCTGATGAAGTTTCTCTTTTTCTCCTTGATTATTTATAACATACCAATCACCGTTTTCGCTACCATGAACTTCTCCTTCATAAGATTTGAAATCAACTATAGCAATACCTCTTTTTTTTATTATTATTGCATCTAACTTCCTTCCACCCACGTAAACATTCCCAACGATAATCAAGGGATCCTTATTATCTATATATTCGATCTTTGCAGTGTTAATTAGTTCCACAAATTGCTTCCATTCATGTTCATACTGCTCGAAATCAGTACCACAATAAACTCTAATTCCCATCGGTTATAAATTTCATCCAACATTATTAACTTTTTCCGCAAGCTCTTTATGATTTATTAGATTTAAGAAAGTAGAAGTAAAAGAAGAATTTATTAAAGTAAGTTCGATTATTAAATTAACCATTTCTATCTATAAATAAAAAAGTTCTGTTGAAATGACCATTTGCGTAGAAAACACGTTGAT
>BPTK01000244.1 GCA_023705905.1 Candidatus Heimdallarchaeota archaeon | reverse complement strand
TCCAATTTCAAGTATTGCCTTATTTCCTGTTGCTGAATAATAAGCACAAGTAGCTTCAATAAGATGCCCTAAAGAGTATAGTTCATGCTCAATTTGGAAATTTATCCACCTTTGCTCAGGGAAGTGAAATTGATTATATGTAAAAATATACCCATCATCATCTTGATTATTAAGAATTAAGCTAAAATAATCTCCCACTAATTTTTCAAGATGTTTAGATTTGAAAGTGTTTAAAATTAAAGACGCAGCTTCTGCCCATTTGTGTGAATCAGAATCAGTGTAAAAATGTCCTGTTCTAAATCCTTCTTTTTCTCCTGAAACATAGCGAAAATTGTCTATAGTTCTGGATTTCTCCAATTGTTCCCATTGATTGAAAATAGCAGAATTTAGATTTACTTCTTGTTTCTTCTTCCAGAATTCATCAAGTATCTTAATTTTTGAAAAATGCACTTCTTTCAATTTAGAAAAAGGAGAATTTATTGATTCCACACATTAATCAATTCTTAATAATATATGAATTTTCTCTGAAGGAAAAATAGTTCTCTAAGTATATTTAATCCTTCAATTTTTTCTCTTTCTTCTTGCCTAATAGATATTCGTGTATTATTACTGCCGCTGCAACACCATCTCCTGCAGCTAAAATTGGTTGATGTGTACAACATGTTCTACAATCTCCTGCAGCGAATAAACCTGGAGTTTTTGTCATCAAATTCGTGTTCGTTTCAATAAAACCATCGTCAGTGTAGTTATGCAATCCGACAGCAAAATCAACATTTGGTGTATAACCTATTGAAACAAAGGCTCCTTCTGCTTTGAGCACAACTTCCTTAATCAATTTTTTATCGTAGAATCGAATTCCAGTAAGTTTGTGATTATCCTTAAACTCGAATCCTATAGCTTCGTGGTTTTTTATCAATTCAATATTCTCTTTTTCTGAGACTAGTCTTCTCAATTCATAGGGAGCTTTCCAAGAATCAGATCTTCCAACAATTGAAACTTTACTTGCAAAACGAGAAAGAAATATGGCATCTTCGTGAGCTTTTACTCCACCACCAATAATTATAATTTCTTTGCCTTTGTAGAACACTCCATCACATGTTGCACAATAATGTACGCAATATCCAAGCAATTCTTTTTCACCAGGAATATGGAGCATTCTATATTTTCTGCCAGTTGCTACTAAAACTGCCTTTGCACCAATAGTTCTTCCTGCTGTAGTTCTAACCATCAGATGTGAGCCTCTGAATTGGATATCAACTACTCCAGTCGAAGTAAGGAATTCAACACCAATTACTTTTGCTTGTTTGGAAAATCTTTTCGCTAGCTCCACTCCATCGATAGCATCAGTAAATCCTGGATAATCATCTAGAACCTCAATATAAGCGCTAGGACTTCCTATCCCACTTTTTTCTACTACAACGATGTCATGACCTTCTCTTGCAGCGTACAAAGCACAATTTAAACCTGCCAACCCTCCTCCAATAATGACCAAATCATGAAAATCTAAGCCCATATCTTTGATTAAACCAATCTTTTTAGCAATTTCTTCTTGAGTTGGATGTACCATGAAAGTTCCATCTGTAAACTCAACTGTTGGAACACGCTTTTTACCATCGTTAATTTTCTCGACAATTTTAAGAGCTTCTGGATTTGCGTCAATATTTATCCATGTATAAGTCACCTTTTGTTCATCTAAATACGCCATTAATCTTGAACATCCAGGACACCATGTAGCACCATAAATTACCTTGATTTCGACCATACCTAGTACACAATATGCAAAATATATTTAAGGCATTAGCTATCAACATCGAGAAAGGAAAATTAAAAAAAGATTAGGAAGAAATCACTTCTTCTTTTTCATAAATCGAGGATCAACTTCGTCTCGTTTATTTGCATCGGAATGGTTTTCTTTTGCTTGCTCTTTGGCCTCAGCCATAGTTTCATCTGAATGACATTTCCAACGTAGATGAGTAGAAGCAGGTTTACCACACCAAGGACAGAAAAGATCATCAAGTAAATCAAGAAGTTTACTATGAGCTTGCTGGTTTCTTCGATGTTTTCCTCTTTCTTCGATAATAGGTTTGGTTAGGATTGCTGCAGCTTTCTTCTTGTTAACTTCAACGGCTTTCTTCACAGTTTCAATTTCTTCTTTTGGAATTTCTATGCTGTAGCCATCTTTTGAATCACCTATCACTTCTACTGGGATACCAGCTGTTAAGATAGCTTCTTGTTCAGCCTTGGGTACTTTTTTAATTTGCGAAACGAACTTACTAGCTTCATCTTTACCCATATCTTGATTTACAATTTTTGTATAAGTTTTTCTTTGCAAATCAGGATCTGCAATTGTAGATAATCTTGATAAAATTCTTTCAGGAATTCTCTCATCTTCAGGTTTTGAGAATTCTTCACTGATGATATCATCACTAACTGAAGCAGCTTCTAACCAAAGTCTAATCGTATTAGATTTGATATGAATTTTCTGACAGATTTCATCAATTCTATCCTCTGTTGGAATTAGTGAAAGATCTTTTGATTTCTTCCTTTCAATACTATTAATAATATTTGCTAAACTTTTTGGACTTTGTATAATACCTTCTGCTCTAAATATTTCTAATACTCCTCGTCCTTTTTCAATCATATAGAGATCTTTTCGATGAATGTTTTCAATTAAAGATTCAACCCGTTGTCTACTTTCATCTATATCTCTAACAATAGCATAAATATTTTTTAGACCAGCAAATTGAGCTGCTCTCCATCTTCTTTCACCAGCTACGATTTGATAGCTATCTTCACCAGTTGGTCTAACTAGTATAGGATTAAGAAGATCAAATTCTTTAATTGAAGCAGCTAGTTCTTCTATTGCTTCTTTATCAAATGTTTCTCTTGGTTGGAAGGGACTTGGACTTATTTTGTTTATAGGAATTTGAACTATCTCCATTCAAACTCACCCCTGTTCTTTTATTAATTCGAAAGCTATTTCTTTCCATGGATATTGTTGGATGACCCAATTATCATCTTCAGCATTAATACTCAGCAGTTTGATAGCATCAATATTACCATCTTTCACAACACCTTTCATCTGAGTGATAGCTTCAGTGCGATTGGTGAAAATCCATTTATTTTCGCCTGCATCCAATAAATAGAATATATTGTCGTCTAATTTCACTTTGATTCACCTTGTAAATGGTTGTTTATGCGACTCTGTTGTTTTCACTAACATTATTTATAAATCACTTAAAAAGTGATTGTAATACTATGAGTTAGAAAGGCTTTTTAACTTTTATGTCGGGTGTTTTTTTAAGTTTTGGTCTTATCAATTTTTGAATGTTCTCAAAAGAAATTTATTATTCGGAAAAAGAAAACAAGTGTGATGAGGGAAAGATTTCACAATAAGAAGTAATTGAAGGTGAAGAAGAGTTTTGTCTGTAACATTTCCCAATGCTTCTAGTTCGACAGAATGAAGGGAATTAGGATTTTTCATAAAATCATCAAGGTTGTAACGGTTCTGAGCAGTATGAACAGAAACAAGTTCGTTCCAATGTTTTAGATTGGTTTCAAAGTATTTATCCATGTCCACCATTTAAAATTTTCAAACTTGATATAAAATAGTAACTTTTACTGACATAAAAAATTAAAGAAAAAAATGAAGTTTATATTAGTTTAACTTCTCGTGTACTAGGATTGAATTCTAATACTTCTAAATCTTCCATAGCTAGTAATGAAGGCTTAAGCATAACTGCAGTGGAGCCTGTCATATCAGCTAATTCATCAAGAGATAAACTGTTTGGTGATGCAGAAACAAGAGCTAGATAGATCTTTCCTTGATCATGAACATTCAGGAGACGTCGTATACTCTCATTTTGTGCTCGGACAGGTTCTTCTTGCAATTTGAACTCACTATATTCTCCTTCAATAGATTCCAAGTTTTTCTTTATTTCTTCTTGAAGGGTTTTTGTTTGTTCATAGTTGATTTCGATATTTGCTAAATCAGACTCAAGTTTAGCGATTTTCTCCAAAGCATTAGAATACTTATCTTCCATGTTTGCAAGATTCTTTTCTCTTTCTTCAAGCAAAGCAGTCTTTTCTTTAACTGTAGAACGAAGTTCTTCCATAACTTTATCTTTTTCAACAACTTTTTCTATCTCAGAATCTAAAGTAGTTTGAAATGAACTAAAATCTTCGATGATTTTAGCTAGTTTTTCGTCATGTTCAATTAAATCTTTTTCAAAATTCTGGTTTAAAGCCTGTACTTCTATACGTAGAGCCTTGAGGGAATTATCAATCGACTCAGAAGATTTTTCAAGTTTCCCAACACGAGTATCTTGCTGATTCTTCTCCACATTAACGAATTTTTCAATAACTGAAATCTTCTTCACTAGGTTTTGTATATCTCTGTCAAGTTGCTCAGTAGATTTTTTCTTTCCCATGATATTCACCAATAAAGTATAGTATCTACTTTAGATAAGAACGATTTTAAAGATTACTTAAGGGGAAAAGAGAAAAAAGCAAAGAAAGCATGGAAAATAGCTAATTGATAATAAAATTAAACTACTCTTTCTATTATAACATGCTTTTTGTACATTTTTGGTGTTTAAATAGGGTAGTGTAGGTTAT
>BPTK01000243.1 GCA_023705905.1 Candidatus Heimdallarchaeota archaeon | reverse complement strand
CAGACTATGCAACTGCTCTCTTTGGATACCTACAATCTAGATTTCATACGTAAAATTGGTCTAGGTGAAGCAAAGGAGTTTATTAAAACAAATCCATCTCTAAAGGATATCTGCTCTGAAAAGCATCTCAAAGATAACTCGTTAAATGGTGACATGAAATATAATGAGTGGACGGATTTTATTAATTCTGGAACAACTGAAGTGAAATTACTTCAACCAAAAGAAGCCAAAAACGAGAGAATTCAAAGAGCCTTTCAGTTTGATCAATGGTTAGCTTATCAAGAGTTGATAACTGCTTTTGCATTATTTGAATCGTTTTTGAGAGTAAGCTATGATTATTATCTTGAAAAATTTACTAGCATAGAGGGATATAAGAAACGTTACACTGATTCAAGCGATCTTTGGTTTAGTAAACTGTTTAGATTCTTTATGAAAGAAGAATTGAAACTAGTTCAAAGATTTGGTAAAAGGAACAGAGAATACATAGAGAGATACTGGTGTATAAGGAATGCTGTTGTGCATAATGGGGGAGTTATTAATGAAAAAATATTGGAAAAATATCCCAAGCTAGGTTTACCTCTAGGACCGCAAGTTGAAATGAGTAAAGATTCATTAGAGAAACTCTACAAAACTATTGGATTGTTGCAGAATATCATATATAAAAGAGCAAGAATTGAAAAAAAAAGAAAAAAATCTAGCTCCTCAAACTAGATTGATAATCTTTTCCTTCTAAGGAATATAGCGAAAGTAACTATACAAGCTAGACTAACTGTGAGACCTATGGGGAATAGACATTCAAAGATAGTAGGGAGTTTATATTCCACATATTTCTGGTAATTTAATGACAATAAATTACTAATTCAAAATAATTAACATACATTTATATTGTTCATTGAAAATTTAAAATCTAAAGTGGAACAAATGTCATCTATAACAGTAATAAAAATACAGCATAATCTCGGTTTTGTTGATTTAGAATGTCTTGAAAAATCGCTAGAAAAAAACAAGTTTTACAATCAAGTTACTATTCAACAACTAGCTGGAAAGTATACATTATCAATGTCACAACGAGCAACAAATAGTCAATCTAGTAAAATACGCGCAGAATTAGAAAAACAGATGGAAATAATAATCGCAGGTATTTTACCAGATTATGTTCGATTCCTTTCAATAAAGGATTTTGAAGCAAAGAAATTTTCTCTTAAACGTGAGAAGCAAGAATCAGATGGACTACTTCTGGTATTTGAAAGAACAAAATCCTTGAAGGATGGAGGTGAGTTTGAGAGATTATTAGTTAAAATTAGAGATGATAACACTGTTACGATTGATGCAGTGAACTTTGCTGGTAGAAAATGCTTAGATACAACAAAATCATTTGAGAATAAAGTTGGAAAAGTGATTAAAAGAGATATGAAACCTGAATCAAAGGTGAAAACAAGTCAAAATGATAAGACAAGAGATAGACAACAATTACGAATATAGTGTGTTTTCAAATGAAAATTCATCAAATAATTGAAAAAACTAGAGCAAATGGACCTGGTACCCGTTTTTGCATTTGGGTGCAAGGATGTTCTTTACAATGTTTGGGGTGCTTTAATCCAGAGACTCATGATTTTGATGCAGGTTATAAAATCTCGGTTGCTGACATCTTTGAAATTATAAGAAGAGACTCAAAGGAATTGGATGGAATCTCAATTAGTGGTGGAGAACCTTTGGATCAAGCTGAAGATGTGCTAGAACTAATTTCTAAGGTAAAAAAAGAGCTCAAATTGTCTATCATACTTTGGACAGGGTATGATCTTCATGAATTGATGGACTTCGAAATATACAAATCTTTTACAGAATATTTAGATTTGATTATAACAGGCAGATATGAACAGAGTCTTCATGCTCCAGAAGGATTAAAAGGCTCATCAAATCAGCAATATATTTTTGTATCGGATATATATAATGAAAATGATTTGAAGGAGATTTCAATTGCAGAAATTCAATTGGGAGATAAAAAAATCAAAATAACAGGTGTAGGTTCAGAAATAGTAAAAGGATGGTTTGAATAATGAAATTAGATGCAGATTTTTTTAAAATACTTGAAACTAGCAAAAAGGCAAGGTATCCATATGTTTGGATTGTTTCTACTGAAGAGACTAGAACATTTGAAATGATAAATTCAATTGCTGTAAAGTACAACAACAGTTGTTTTGTTTGGGATGGTTTTATTGGATGGAAAAAGATTAGTTCTTGGTTGGTGGGTGTTGATGACGATTATCAAACACTCCCAGATATTTTGAGTGCAGAAAGCACTCTAGACTCACTTCAAAATATACTTGATTATGATGAAGATGATAAAGAATTTGGGGAAGCCATTTTTGTTTACCCGGATTTTCATCTTGAACTAAACAGAGACGGTCCAAGCTCAATTCCACTTTTACGTTTTCTTAAATGGGTTGCACCCAGAATTGCTGAAAAAAAACTTTTAGTTGTTTTTATGAGCTACTCTCGTCAAATACCACAAGAGTTGGAAGATTTAGTTTATTTAGTAGATGTTTCAAAACCAAAGTACAAAGAACTTCTTGATGAGTTAGATAAACTTGTACTTGATACTCCCAATATTGTTAAACCCTCAGATGAAATAAAAGAACAAGTTGTAAGAGCAGCTCTAGGATTGACAAAGAATCAATCCAATAGATTATTTGCTAAAGCTATTGTAAATTCACCAAAGAATCCTGAGTCTTGGGTTAATACAGTTACTTTCGGGAAAAAGGAAATAATAAGCGGAATGGATGCTTTAGAATACTATTCACCTATGGAATTACGTGATGACTTAGGTGGATTAGAAGTATTGAAGGGATGGTTAGCGCTTAGAAAAAAAGCATTTTCGATAGAAGCAAAGGAATATTTCTTACCTCAACCTAAGGGTGTAGGCTTAATTGGTATTCCAGGTACTGGAAAATCTTTAACAGCCAAATTCATAGCCGCTAGATGGCGTCTTCCACTAATTCGTTTCGATATTGGAGCTGTATTTGGTTCATATGTGGGTCAATCGGAGGAAACTATGCGAAATGCACTTAATTTAGCTGAAACAGTTGCTCCTTGTGTGCTTTGGATCGATGAGATTGAGAAAGCTTTTCCGAAAGATGCTGGAGGTGGAGATTCAGGAACATCCACGAGGGTTTTAGCATCATTTTTGACATGGATGCAAGAAAAACGAGCACCTGTTTTTGTTGTTGCTACAGCAAATGATGTAACAAAATTGCCACCTGAGCTCTTGAGAAAAGGTAGATTTGATGAAATATTTTTCCTAAACATTCCATCTGAAGAAGAAAGAAGAGAAATATTTGAGGTTCATATTAGAAGAGTAAAAAGAGAACCAAGAGATTTTGATGTAGGATTACTTGCAAAGAAATCTGAGAACTTTGTTGGAGCAGAAATAGAAGAAGTGATTAAATCTGGATTATACAGTGCATTTAATGATGAAGGAAGAGAGCCCGTGAATAAGGATTTCTTTGATGCGATCAAATCTACTGTACCTTTATTTGAGAGTAGAAAAGATGATTTACGATCTCTAACTAAGCTTGTCGAAAATAAAGAAGTTGTCAATGCTTCCAAAGAATCAGAAAAACAAAAACAAAAAGATGCTCCAGCTAGAAAACCCAAACTTGATACTTAGGATTCGTGAAACATGTCAAAAGAGGAGATACAAGAAGAATTTCGCAACAAATATCTTATTGATATTCCTTCTGGAAAAGAAGAAAAAGTAAAAGATTATCTGCGATTTTTATCCCAGTCGAGAATAAATAGAAGAAAGGAACTCTTTGAAATAGCTTCTTTTCATGAATCCACTCAATGTCGAGAATGGGCAAATGAATACCTTAAGTTCTATACTCTTCCAGAGCACAAAGTAGACTTTCTCTGGATGTGGGTTCGGAATCCTGTTAAGTCCTTAAATAATATTGCGCTTGATTTTGTAAATACAGAAGAGATGACTAAGAGAGTCTCTTTAAGATCTGCAACCTATGTTCTTTTAGATTTGGAAAATAAAGCTCAAGAAATTGATCCAGACTTCGAAAGATTAGAATTTTTAATACAAAAAGATCCAATGTTATTAGCCCCTATTGCAGAAAGAGTCGCGAAAATTCGTCAAAGAGAGTTTCAAAGAGTTGTTGCTGATCGAACACTACGAACCAATGAATATAATGAAGTTTTCAGCGAGATATTTGAGATAAACGAAAATCTAGGTGGATTGTTACGTTCAATAAGAACTGAAGATTGGAGCAAATCTTGGCAAATTTTAAAGGAATTATCCTTTGCTTGTTTAATTGAAAACCTTGACTCTTTCAAACTATCCGGTTGGAAACCTGAATCAAAAATTGAAAAATAAACATATGAATTTATTTCAGAATATATCGGTTATGATGGATGGAAGTCTAGCGTTGAAATTCTTCAGGAAACTATAGTTAATAAGGATTTAAGATATCAAGGTGTTAATTTTGAAGTATCCCCTAGGATTTTAAATCCCTCAAATCTCCAGCAAATTTCAAGTCGTTTATTGGAGATTGAGAGAGATTCTCTAGAGGGCTTACAGAAGAAAATTTTGCGTGTTTTACATGAGATCGGAAGAGCGTCGTGAGATCGGAAGAGCACACGTCTGA
>BPTK01000242.1 GCA_023705905.1 Candidatus Heimdallarchaeota archaeon | reverse complement strand
CTGAACTTGGTTCAAGACACTCTCCAGAATTTGTATGCACTCCTTTCAAAATGACTCTAGGGACCTTTATTGAGATGTTAGATGAGGGAGCTACAGAATTAGGCATGGGGGGAGGAAATGCATATTGCAGGTTTGGGTATTATTGGCCAGTACAAAAATTGATCCTTGAAGATTTAGGTTATGATAATTTCAGATATATAATGCTAGATTTCCTGCATCCTTTGCGTATTTGGAAAGTGCTTAAGGAGGAGAGTAATGGTTGTTCATATCTCCAAACTCTTCGTGCCTTTAGAATAGCTTGGATTAAGAATAGGTATACAGATTTAGTTGACAAAATGCTCTATAAATTCAGAGCTTTAGAATTAGAAAAAGGTCGTTCAGAAAAAATTGCCAAACAAGCTTTTAGAATGATTGTCGAAACTGAAGGTATACGAAATATTAAAAAACTAGAGAAAAAAATAGTAGATTTATTCGAGCAGAATGTAGAGATAAGAAAAGATGAAAATCCATTAAAAATCGTCATTAGTGGGGAGATATATGTCGTTATTGAACCATCACTGAATGTCGATGTACACCGCAGACTAAATGAGCTTGGGGTTATAGTGGAGAGTACTCCAACACTAAGGAGTTTCATAGATGTAGGACACAAACTAAACCCTTTCATCACCATGCATCATCAGATAGCTCGAAAGACGGCTCAACCATATCTACAACATAGATGTGGAGGAGAAGCACTAGAAAATATAGGTGAGATGATAATTTACAAAAACAAAGGATGGGATGGAATGGTTCATCTATATCCTTTTACTTGCATGCCCGAGATAATCACAAGGAGTATTGCTCCTCAAGTCAGCAGGGAGCATGACATGCCTATCCTCTCATTAGTGGTAGATGAACATACAGGAGAAGCAGGATTTCAAACAAGATTGGAAGCATTTGTAGATTTATTAAAACGAAGAAAAATGGAGAAGAATTAAGATGACAAAGGCAGTAGAAAAATACTATCTTGGAGTAGATGTAGGGTCTATAAGCACGAATATTGCTGTAATAGATGAAAAAAGAGAAGTAGTTGAGTCAGTCTATATCAGAACTGAGGGTAAACCAATTCAATCTGTTCAAAAAGGTATCCAACTTATGAGAGAAAAACTCGGGAAACATTACGAGATCTCTGGTGCAGGAGCTACAGGGAGTGCTAGACGTCTAACAGGTGTACTCATTGGCGCTGATATAGTGCGAAATGAAATTACTGCCCATGCATTAGCTTCGTTAAATGTAAGGAAAGACATTCAAACTATAATTGAAATAGGTGGTCAGGATAGCAAAATCATCATCATAAGAAATGGAGTTGCGGTAGATTTTGCCATGAATACAGTCTGTGCAGCTGGAACAGGTTCCTTTCTGGACCAGCAAGCTAGACGATTAAACGTTCCCATAGAAGAATTTGGAGATTGTGCTCTCAAATCCGACAATTCCGTAGCAATTGCAGGAAGGTGCACAGTTTTTGCAGAAAGTGATATGGTTCACAAACAACAATTAGGTCATTCAACAAATGATATCATCAAAGGTCTCTCTGAAGCTTTAGTTAGAAATTATCTTAACAATGTAGGAAAAGGAAAGGAAATACTTGCTCCAATAATGTTTCAAGGTGGTGTTGCTGCAAATCTCGGAATAAAAGAATCTTTTGAGACTACTTTTGGTCACAAAGTGATTATACCTAAACATTTTGATGTGATGGGCGCAATTGGTGCAGCTATACTTGCACAAGAAACCATGCAAAAAATTGATAGTCCGTCTAAATTTTATGGGTGGGATATACCTGATCAAACGTTTAACTCCCGAGGGTTTGAGTGTGATGGTTGTCCAAATGTTTGTGAGATTGTTGAAATAAGACAGAATAATGAACTAATTGCAAGGTGGGGAAGCCGATGTGGAAAATGGGACGATCTGGATGTAGAATCACCTATTAAGGTTTAATAGTTGGCAATTGTTTTCTATTTCTTTCTATTTTTATTTATTGATATTAATTCTTTCAATTTGTCTATCACCCAGCTTTTATGCGGATTATGAAATGGTAAAGGATCTAACCATTCGGGATTCCGTAATTTATCCATATAATAGCGCAAAGTGACCATGTCGTTTAAGTTGTCAGGTTGATATTCTTGTGGTGATTCCCGAAATAAATGTAAGGGATAATTGTAACTAAATGGAAGTTCGTATAATTCATCTCGACTGAGTTTAGTGAGAATAATTGAAGATAAAACTGCTTGATGAATAAATATAGAATAGAGAGAATCCTTCTGATAATACTCTTGAAATTCCTGCTCTTTGTAAATCTCTTTGTATGCATCCCACCAAAACTGAAACAACCCTCTTTCAGGTCTAACGACGAGGAAACCTGAATTTATATAGGGACGCAAAGTTCTTCCATCTACATGGGTTTTCATAGGAAAAATGTCGTCTTCTGAAACATCTAATTTTGAATATATTAATTTCCAGAAATTATCAAGGGATTTTGAATATTCGGAACCTATTAAGGTGTGGTGAACAGGTCTATAGCCTAATATTTTCTTCTCATCAAGTAGAAACTCACTCGGTTCACTTAGAATGAATGAATTGTTATCAATAAACACTAAGAGATCCATGGTATTTTTAGCTAACATTTCTGCTTTAGCAGCAGCACAAACAAGTGCAGTAAAGGGGAAAGCTAAATCATCACTATCACATGAAAAAGGGATGATAGTTGCGTCTAAAGATTCAAAATTAGCTGATAATTTTTCGTGTATATCCTTATCTTGAGTGGGAACGAGAATCCAGATGGGTTGCTCAGCTAAATTTCTGCCAAATTTACGGATACTTGATGCCAACAAAGGAGCTTGTATATCCTCTCCATCAGCTGATGTTAATGTGGCAAAGACTATATTATTCATTCAATCAAGAAAACCTTATCTCAAATACTTATAAGTTTAAGTTGAAAAAGCAACTACGAGAGTTGTTCTTCCAATTTTTCAAACTTTATTGTATAACATTTTTCTGTGAGAAATCTTTTGAATCCCATTCTATCATTAATTGAGATCATGGGCGCGTTCATATCTGCATTTCCTGTGAATATAAACTCAATTTCAGGAAAATGCTGTTTTATAAAAACCATCATTTCAGCCTTTAACCATTTACCCAACCCTCTTCCTCGATACTCGTCTTTTACTCCTGTTAAATCCTGATCAACTTTATGGGGTCTGGATTTTGAATATAGAATCTCTGTTAATCCACTTATTTCTCCATTCTTTTCTCTTGTCGCTAGTGTGTGCCACTCATAACCTGTTTTTTTAAAATTATCTTCCGCTTCACGGCTTGTAAATGGCGTTGTTGGTTCAGGAATATAATCAAATTCACCAAAAGGAACTAAACGCATAATCTCGGTATAAGTGGTTGAATATTCTTTTATTATCTCTTCTGGACATTTTTCAAATGTAAAGAGATCTACGTGTTCTTTCTCAGCAAGTTCATGTCCTTGTTGTCTCCACTCTTCTATCATTCTCC
Source organism: Candidatus Heimdallarchaeota archaeon (assembly GCA_023705905.1). GTDB lineage: Archaea > Asgardarchaeota > Heimdallarchaeia > Heimdallarchaeales > Heimdallarchaeaceae > UBA460. The sequence goes on along the minus strand of BPTK01000242.1, from coordinate 1,160 downwards.
AATCGATATCTTTCATGTACAATCGATTCTGAGCACCTTCTAGAGCTAATTTGGCTCCTAAACCTTCCCAAAATTTCCATTCTCGTTCCATATATCCACAAGAGTCAGCTGTTGTAACGTATTCATATTGCTTAATCTCTTGAATAGCTTCTTTGAGGAGTACTTGCGAAATACTCTCATTGTTATGTTCTTTGAGGATACTGATGTAAATTTCAGCTGAATGTTTATTTTCTTTGAAACCAGTGTTTTCTTCAGTAATAATCAATAGGTAAAGTCGTCCAATAATCTCTCCTGTTTCACTAGACCGTGCTAATTTTCGAATTTTTATTTCTCCTGTTTTAGATACCAACAGTAATTTGAGATGGAGGTCTCTTGGAACTAACGGATCAGTTGGATATGTTTCCCTGAATAAAATTTCTGCATAATCAAAGTAAGATTCTAGTAGCTCTTCATCTGCTTCTTTAGGGATTAAGTCAATGATCTCGAAAGACATATGCAAAGAAAATAATTTCAATTGATAAATATTCAGATTTGAGATAAAAAGAAATCTTTGATTTAAGGATTTGAAGTTGTGTCAGAAGGTTCTATGATAGTATCTGTCTTTTCTATAGTTGTAGAGTCAATTGATTCAACTAGTTGGAAATCTGCATCGGTTAGGTAATCTGATTGAAGATTAAAAGGAAGGTAAACCAGTTCACCAAAGTTTCTTTCTACAGCAAGTTTTGAGATTTCAGGAACAAAAATTGAATAGGGATCATAATGTTTCGGTGATAGTAACCTACCCATATTGAAGGAAGCTAAGTCTCCTTTGAGCGTTAATTCTAAGTTTGAAATATAGATTTCTATCTCTGAAATAATACATGCTGAGAATAAAGGTAATAGTTCCTCAAACTTTGTTTTTAGCTCTTGTAGAAATGCTTCTTTGCTCAGTTCACCTACCAATAAAAGCAACATATTTCCCAGAAGTGCAAAGGCAAAAGAATTACGAGGTTCATACAGAGTCAAATCTGATAATTTGTTAAGTTTGTAACCGTATTCTTCCAATTTGGAGTAATCTTCATCAGCAATATCTAATGTGACTTTTAGAGTTGTATAAAGACCATTGAGAATTGGATAACGTTTGATCCCATCTTCTGAAAAGAACATATGATAATCTTTGT
>BPTK01000241.1 GCA_023705905.1 Candidatus Heimdallarchaeota archaeon | reverse complement strand
ACAGAGGGTTGTAGAGTTATAAGAGCCAAGTACGGTATTGCTACCGACTTATATACTTCATTAAAGGTAATGGAAGATACTCAGAGACTTTTAAGAGACAGAACTCGTTTTCCTAATGGAGAAGTAGGAGCTGGTGCAGCTGTCTGGGATCATTATCCAACTCCGTTCGCAAAGCCGAAATTGGTGGATGATATTTTCATCTTAGAAGGAGCTGAAGGAGTTAAATCTGCTCTAACCACAAAGAGACCTTCACAGCCTACGATTGCAACAGCAGTCTCTGCAGCATCAGGAGATTCAGTATCTCAGTTTGCAGCAGGTGATGCGGGAACGTATTACTATAAAGCAGCACATGTAAACAAATATGGTCTTTCTCAACTTTCACCTGAAGTTATATCTGATGGTACTGGTCCAGCGGCTGATGGTAAGGTTACAATTACAATTACAGATGGTGCCACACCTGGAACAGCATTATATTTATTCAGAGGAAAAAAGAATGCGGCGGCTTTGCAACCGGTAAAGTTTTTTACTAAGCTTAAATACACAGGAGCTGCACAGGCAGTAGAAGATCTCAACGCAGATTTACCAGGAACATCAAATGCATTTCTTTTGAATCTGAGTGCAGCATATGATGCTATAGAGTGGTTTCAGTTCTTACCCATGATGAAGTTCAATCTTTTTCCTACAAATGCCGCCGTGACTCCTTTCTTGATGCTTTTGTTCGGAGCATTAGGATTGAAGAAGGCAGAGCAAAATGTAAGAATAAAGAACATTTCACCTTCTAGGTTAGGTTGGTTCTAAATCTGGAAGTACTCTCACCGTGAGAGTTTGTTTGGATTGGGCAGATCGATAAGGTTTGTCCGATCTAAATATTTTATCTGAGGAATGGAGGAACTTATGTTATTCTCACAAAAACAATTAGATCGACTCAATAGAAGCTGCCCTATGTTAGCAGGAGTAAAAGTAGGCGATAAGTTTGAAAAACTTGAAAAAGGTGATTTAAGCGAAGTTGGTATTGCAGATATTGGAATTAATTTCCCTGTCTTTATTACCTACGAGGTTGCAGGGGATGCTTCTTCCGGTTTAAAGATATTCGATGCGGATGCTCCCTTTAAATTCGAGATCCTTGATGTGATTATAGAAGCGCGAGAGGGTACAGATGGTACCGTGAAACTTACAACTATTACCCCAACTGATATCACCGATGCAATCACTTGTGAAGGTGCTACTTCGGATAAGGCCATCACTCGTGCTGGTACTATTGATGATGGAGTTTCAGAAATTGATGAGAACGAAACTTTGATAGTTAAAACAGCAGCAGCAGGTGACCGTTGTCTTGTAACTATAGTAGCAGTAAAGGTGTAGGAGGGAACTATGTTGTTTTCAGGGGCACAAATAAAACGCCTTAATAGAAGCTGTCCTATGCTGGCAGGAGTAAAAGTAGGAACCAAGTTTCAAAGACTCGAAAAAGGAGACTTAAGTGAAGTTGGTATTGCTGACGTGGGTATTAACTTTCCTATTTTCATTACCTATGAAGTTAAAGTAGGAGCTGCTACGGGCCTTGAGATATTTAAAGCTAATGCACCGTTTAAATTTCAGGTTCTTGATGTTATTATTCAATGTCGCAAAGCTGCTGAACTTGGTACAATGCAACTTACGAACGGTGATGATGAAGAAGTTGTTGCTGCTATCGTTTGTGCTGTTGATAAGGTAATTACTAGAGCTGCGATAATAGATGATAGTAAAGCTACAATCGACATAGGAGAAACCTTACAGGTGGTTTGTTTTGAAAATGGTGCACAGGAACTAACTGATGTTATCGGTCTTGTGACCGTAGTAGTGAAGAAGGTATAAGAATTTTAGTTAGGAGGAAAACATTATGGCAGCTGGGGATCTTATTTTAACAGGTGACAATAAAATACTCTTGCTAGACAGGTTAACAGCAACGGAGTTGCAAGGTGGAAAATTTTCCAGTCCAGATCAGAAAACCACAGAATTGAAAAATATTTTGTACGATCTGATTGAAGGTGTAGAAGTCACTGATTAACAGTAGAAAAAAAGACAGGAGGAAATATTATGGCAGCTGAAGTCGTTTTAACAACTGGTGAAAAAGGAGATCTGTTGGATAGATTAAATTCAATAGAGTTAGGGGGTGGAAAGTTTTCTACTCCGAATCAGAAAAGTACAGAAGTGGCAAATGTTTTACATGACTTGATATATGCTGTGGTCGTTACTTAATAACAAGAAAAAAAGACAGGAGGAAATATTATGGCAGGGAAAGTCGTTTTAGATACTAATGAAAAAGCAGCACTAATAGCGAGATGCAAAGCAACAAAAATAGAAGGTGGAGTCTTTCCTGATCCGGTTCAGAAAAGTATGGAAATAGCAGATATTTTAAAAGAAGTTATTACTGCTACAACTACTACGGGTTAACAGCTTTAGTTGTTGCTTGGTGGTTATAAATTAGACGAAACTAAAGCCGAATCTTCTAATACTAAAGGAAGTTTCGGCTTTTTTAAGGAGTAATTAATGAGTATTTTATATTTCTCTGCAAGTTTTCGAGATGGTGGTATTAGAAAGAGTTTTGAAGGTCAGGAAGTTTCTTTCTATGATAAAAAAAGTATTTCCAGGAATATAAATAATGCTGATGGAGCGGTTACTGTAGATATATCAGCACTCGGAAGCGTGAAGGCGCTTCTGATATCTTGTGATAAACCAATAACAGTAACAATTAATACTGAGGATATTTTAGTCAAAGATTTTGCCTTTATGACTCTTATAGAATTGACAGCCTTAGGTATTACTTGTACAGATGTAACTGGAGCTCAGGTTAATGTGACAATCTGGGCAGAAACGCTATAGGAGTCTTAAATGGAAGAGAAGATTGGTTATTCATTTAAAAATTATGAAGCACCTTCAGGAAAATGGGGAAAAGCAGTAACAGCAGATGATATGCGTTATACATTCGTCTGGGGAATAGATCAAAAGGCTTCGGATGCGGAGTCGTCGGAAGTAATGGATGAACAGTTGGATTTTGTAGTAGAGAATGCTTTAGCAGAGTTTGAGCATTATTTCGATATTGATATAAGGAAAAGGGTATATAAAACAAAACCATTGGCTTCATTAAAACAGTCACCTGAATGGCAAGAGGGAGTAGATTATACAGATGAAGAAGATCCTTATGATTTCTCGCCAGATGCATGGTTCGCTTTTGGATTCCTTCAATTAAGACATAAACCTGTAATAAGTATAGAGAGTGCAAAATTATATTCTGCATGGGATTCAAAGGTTTTAGATTTGGAGGATTGGGTAAGAATATATAAGAAATCAGGACAGTTAACTATTTTTCCAAAAGGGACTACCGTAATGGGAAAAGGATATGCAGGAACTGGTTTAGTCGCGGCATGGCCACAATTATTTTCTCAGAGATATCCACAAGGTTATCGAATTGATTATACAACTGGATGGAAAAATAGTGATTTTCTTGATAGGGATCTTAGAAGTGCCATAGGAATGTTAGCGACATTGAATTTGTTAGGATGGATGGGAGATGGACTAATGGCTGGTTTTTCTTCATCCAGTGTTTCTCTTGATGGATTAAGTGAGTCCTTTTCAAGTACTCAGTCGGCCACAAGTGCGTATTTTGGAGCAAGGATTCTTTCTTATACAAAATATCTGAAGGAATTCTGCAAGACGAATAGGTTGAAATATTCAAATGTTATGATAGGTATGGTTGGATAGAATGAAGAAAACTTGTATTAAATGTGAAAAGAAGAAGAATGTTTCGGAATTCTATACTTATAAGAGTGGAGTTGAGGAAAGAAGGTATTATAGTAGTTGTAAAGAATGTAAAAAGATTCATCAAAGAGAAAATTATAAAAGAAATAGGAATAAGCCTAATAAACGTAGAGAAAGGTATTTGAAAGAATATGCAAAAAGACCGGGTGTAATACAAAATAGAAATGAATATTTCAGGATAAGGTCATCGGAAGATCCGAAGTTTAATCTTAATTTGAGAATGAAAACGGCTGTTCTTTTAGCATTAGGAGGAAAAAAAGCTGGTCGGAAATGGGAATTTTTAGTTGGATATACTTTAAGGGAACTGATGAGTCATCTTGAGTCTTTGTTCTTAAGAGGCATGAGTTGGGATAATATAGGTGAATGGCATATCGATCACAAAAAACCCAAGTCCTTATTTAATTATACATGTCCAGAAGATAATGAATTCAAAAAGTGTTGGACTTTAGAGAATCTTCAACCTTTATGGGCAGAGGATAATATGAAGAAGGGTAGTAAATATAAGGAAGAGGAAAACGTAAGCTGAAAAAATCATTTAGAAAGAAGGTAGTGTAGTGGGAAAGAGCACAGGAATTCCGGTTTATCAAGATGTAGAATTGTATCAATCTGCACTCAAAAGGCATGGGCAATTCGTACGTTGGTATTCCTCTCTCCCTTGTTTTTGTTCAGACGAAATGGGAAGAATTGATCCTGGTTGCAGTAAGTGCCATGGAAAAGGCCACATCTATTTTCCTGTTGAAAAAATGCGTGTAATAGAAGAACGGATGGGAAGAGGATCTAAAATTATTATTCCTAACGAAAAGATAGAAACATTGAATAAAGTTTACAAAGATAACGGAACAGAGTTATCAGTAGAGAGTTATACAAGCTAGATCGGAAGAGCGTCGTGTAGGGAAAGAGTGTAGATCTCGGTGGTC
>BPTK01000240.1 GCA_023705905.1 Candidatus Heimdallarchaeota archaeon | reverse complement strand
AGAGCTGATTTATCACCCCAATCTTCTTTTATTTGTTCTGCAATCCTTGAATAGTCCTCAAGGAATTTTTTACCAACTGCACCTAATTCAAGTAAACTTGCACCACCATCTCTAGCAGCTCTAACATTTAAAATCCTCAGAAAATGAGCTACACTAATTTCAGACTTTATCCTTCCTAAAACTCCTTCTTCAAACACTTTGTATATACATTTTGAATAGAAACTTTTTGGTAATTTTTTAATCCTTTTTTTTATTAAATCATATTCATTTTCAATATCATGATGTCTAAGGAAAGCACCATCAACTTCTCTCATCGAAAGTTCTGTATGTCTTGTTAGTTCAATATTATATTTTCTAGAAAGAGTTATTTGATGTGTTTTTTGTGAGGATTTTGCTTGATTCCCCATGAAATCTTCTGCTGTTTTTTCATTATTTTGATTTTCCATATCATCATGGTTATTTGCAGTTTTTTCACTATTCACACTATTCTTATCATATTTCGATATTAATTCCCCTTTTTTTTCCTCTGTAATATTTTCTAGTGTATCGACCCCTATCTCAATATCAGCACTGCGGACATAGATTTGCTCTGTAATATAATATTTCCCTAATCTTGGGAGTTTGTTTGACATGTCCGTTAATAATCTGTGTGCTAATCTTGGTGAAATACTAAGAAGTTCAGCAAAACGATTTACAGGAACTTGAAGTTTTATAGAAATGTCTTGAATAATAAGATTGACAATCTTCTGAAAGTGGGTATTGTATTGCGTGTTAGATAAAGATTCTTCCTCAACCATTGAGTCTGTTTCGGTATCATCCCTTCTAATGTTACTCACTTTTATTCGTCCAGACTTGAAGAAGTTTTTAACTAATCTCTCAAATTGCTTATCTTTTGTTTTACCTAACCAAACAAGAAGAATAATTATACCTAAGAATATGAACGGAACAATAAGTGTACCAAGAATTCCGCGATTTGGGCTATTTTGTTGGATATATATGAAAAGAGTAATCCAAGACAGAAAAAAAAGACTGAGAATGAAAATGCCAAGATTTTTAATAAATCGAAACAGATCCTCATAAAAAGTATCACTAAAAGCAAGATAGAATGCAGAAAATGCCACAAGAGTTGAGGAATAAACACAGACCATGAGACAATAAAAGCCTACTGTCCCCAGTACAACAAGCTTAACTTCTTGGATTTCCCTATAAGCAATTTCGTTAAGTTGGTCAATAATTGTACTAAAACAGACTATATTCATTATAACATGAACAACCGTTAATGGGAGTAATATCATTCGAGATAAAGATTCTTTTGCTTTCAGATACCAATCCTTAGGCAATTGTAGCAATCTGGAAAAGTGTCCGAATTGTGTATTGTTACCAACAATTTGGAATTCTAAGCTATCTACTTGAGTTTCTCCATCTGTGCTCTCTTGTTTCTCCTCTCTATTAGAAAGGATTCGGATTATTAAAAGAGTTAACCCAAGGATAATGATATCATATTCGATGTAAAGTAAAGATAATTTAGAAGGATGAATCGGTTCTTTGTCACTATTACTTTCTGCTGGAGGGGTGGGAGGAACAGGGATTGTTATGCTGTTTGAATTGAAAGGAAAAAGAGCATATTTTAAGTTTCTTAATGTTATAGTCCGCCCATCGCCATAAATAGATAAGGTGATAGTTACATCATACATTTCATTGTATAATACTTCTGACTCCGTGACATTTATCTGGTCTTCATAAGTTATTGGGTGGTCAATAACCGTTTGCCAATTAAGTTTCATTAAAATATCTATTTGCCTAATAGAAGAACCAAACTCGTCAGTTAGAGAAAAAGAAAGAGAGATATTACATTTCAAATAACTAAAATTAGTTTTGAAAAAATCTCTATAATTAAGGATAAGGGGTTCAGAAAGTGGTGTATGATGTACTTCCGTTTCCACTAATTCTCTTTCCAAAGGGTTTTGTTCGGTTAGTTCTGGTAGAGGTTCGATAGCAACATAGCTGGTGTTGAGAACGTAAAAAATTCCATATCCCTCTGCCCTCCCTTGAATTCTAAAAGTTAAAGGCTCATTATAGTTGGTAACTGGTGAATGAACAAAAAGAGTTTGAGGAGAGCTAATTTGTTCAGATTCGGAAATCTCACCAGAATCTATTATGATCGTGCCTAGTTTAATTTCATAATATATCGCTGGAGATATTGCTGTGCCAAAACACCCATATTTAATACCAATTTGTAGAATTTGCTCAGAGACAGTTGTCACAGGTTTTAATGAGGATAAATCAAAAACATAATTTACATCATTATTTTCCCATGCTAGCCAATCATAAGTGTTTACAGGGAGAATACCTTTAATCTTAATCCCTTTTCCAATTAAACAGATATTAGTTAATTGAATTTCATCCAAACATAATTCTACAATGAAATTTATTGTCACTAGATTTAACCTTGGATTTATGGAGAAGAAAAATGTTTCTTCCGTTAGTTGATTTTCCTCAAAACTTTTTGTACTTACTATATTTTCATTAACTTTCACTTCAAAGTGATGCAAATAAGCTGAAAAATCACTAGCTCTAAATGATATGGTAAGATTTAGTTTTTCAAAATTATTGGAATTGTTAAAAGCCGTTGTTACACTTCTCATTACTGTCGATAGACTCCCCTTAAATCTTACCCAATTAGGAACGACAGGAAGAGAGGAAGAGCTTTCGGTGATTGTTGGTAGAATAACTTTTTCCACTTTTGTTTGGCTAAAGATTCGCAGTGAACCGGAGTAATATGAAGAAGAAGTTTGAGCTTCACAGGTTATAGTAACATTCATTTTACCATCAACCACCTCAGGGTAGGAAAATGCTTGGGTAAGATTGTGATTTAAGGTATCTTGAAACAATCTTTCAATGATACACACAACTTCTACTTTTTCTAAACTCAAAGTAACTTTTATGCCCTCACCATTAGTTTTGTCTCCAGAAGTCGCAAAAAACAAGCTAAAACTATTAAAACTGTCTAATTGAATAGAAGTCTCAAAAGAAAACTCCTGACTACAAAAGGAGGAATTGTAAGTAAAAACAATATCTTCTAACAGTAAAGATGAAACTTGTTTGTATTGATCACTATTGCTATTGTCAGAACTTGAAACTGTCAAGTTTACAAGTAATAGATTAATAGAGAGCAGTATCAATACTACTTTTAATTTCGCTTTTTTCATTATCTATCTAGATTATCTTTAATTTCATTTATAAAGGAGGTAAAAGAATTTTCCCGAAACTATGAATGTCATTGGAAATGTAATAATAGAGAAGATAGAAATAGGGATCTTAGCTTTCGAAAAAAAATATTCGGGAATAAAGGATGAACAACAATAGAATGTAAACACCTATGATGGGTTTGAAAAAAGGTAGAAGATAATTGAAGGAAGGGAGAGGTTAGAAAAGTCCTCCTCCTCCACCTCCACCACCCACTGTTGGAATACTGTTAGGATCGTCTGGGTTAGACGGATCGTAGGGGGAATCTGGATCTATCTCATATCCATCCCCATATCCATCTCCATCAGTATCAAACACTATTGGTCGAGTATAGTAACCCGTTACCTCTCCAGGATCATTATAATCTCCATCACCATTGAAGTCGTAAACTCCATTCATCTCTTCATAATTTGTTAAACCATCACCATCATAATCTAACTGAGCGTCATCAACAAGTGGATTTGTGCCACAGCAGACTTCTATATAATCATCTAACCCATCATTATCCGTATCTGTATCAGTAGGGTCGGTTCCTGCATAATATTCTTCAAAGTTTCTTAGTCTATCTCCATCTTTATCAGCTGCTTTATCATTAGCATTTATAGGATTAAGGGCAAAAGTTACTTCCCATCCATCTGGCATGGTATCACCATCTGTATCATTATCGAAGGGATCGGTATTATACGTCTTTATTTCTTGATAATTTGTCAACCCATCATTATCATAATCAAGATTAGCATCATTTACTAGAGGATTAGTTCCCCACCAATTTTCTTCATGGTCCGTTAAGTTATCATTATCCGTATCAGAATCTTTAGGATTGGTTCCAAGTTGAATTTCGTAACCATCATGTAATCCATCATTGTCACAGTCAATGTCCAATGGGTCTGTACTATAAGTATTGACTTCAGCTCCGTCAGTTAACCCATCACTATCTGTATCCGAATCAATGGGATCGGTGTTATAGATAAACAATTCTTGATAGTCTGATAGTCCATCGTTGTCCGTATCAAAATCATTGGGATCGGTGCCGTATGTTTTTACCTCTGCTCCATCTGTTAAACCGTCATTGTCACTATCAGCATCATTTGGGTTCGAGCCGTAAGTATTCACTTCCACACAATCTTGTATACCATCATCATCGCTATCTGTATCATTAGGATCAGTGAAATATACAAAAACTTCTTGACCATCTGTTAATCCATCCATATCACTATCAGGTTCATTTGGGTCAGTACTATAAGTATTAACTTCTGCTCCATCTAGCAATCCATCGTCATCGCTATCGGCGTCATTTGGGTCAGTGTAGTAAGTAAACAACTCTTGGGAATCTGTTAGACCGTCTTGGTCTGTGTCTGAATAAAACCTGCTTGTACCATAAACATACTTTTCATGTGCATCTGTAATCCCATCACCATCACAATCTAAGAAGTATAATTCAGCAGCATCAACAGATTTTACAGCATTTACCTCA
>BPTK01000239.1 GCA_023705905.1 Candidatus Heimdallarchaeota archaeon | reverse complement strand
ATCTGAAAAGAAATCTGAAAAGAAATCTGAAAAGAAATCTGAAAAGAAATCTGAAAAGAAATCTGAAGAAGAGACTGAAACAAAAGAATCTACTCAACCTACTAGCCGTCCAAGAAGAAGAGAATCTAAACACGGGATAGCACACATCTTTTCAAGTTATAATGATACAATCATCCACATAACAGACATCTCTGGAGCTGAAACATTCAGCAGAAAAAGTGGAGGAATGTTTGTGAAAGCAGATAGAAATGAATCAAGTCCTTATGCAGCAATGAAAGCGGCAAACGCAGCAGCACAAGAATCGCAAGCAAAAGGAATATATCAACTGTTTGTAAGATATAGGGCACCAGGAGGACATAAAAATAGAACTCCAGGACCAGGAACACAAGCAGCACTAAGAGCACTGAAAAGATCAGGAATGAGAATAATAAGACTAGAAGACGTAACTCCCCTCCCTCATAATGGTTGTAGGAGAAAAGGTGGCCGTAGAGGCCGTAGAATGTAATAATAGAACATTTTCATTCTCTTTTTTATTTTATTTTTATTTGAGTATTATAGGAGTTTATATTCCATTTTCTCAATAAATATATAGTTGGTATAATGTCTAAGAAAACTCAAGCACAAATTGAATGTAAAGTATGTGGCATATCATTCACTAGAATAGATAATTTGACTCGACACATCAAAACTAAACACACCTCTACAACAAAATTTGAGTGTGACAAATGTGAGTTTTCATCAAACAGAAAAGACATCTTAGATAGGCATATACGTGATGTTCATTTGGGGATAAGACCATTCAAATGTGAAATTTGTGGAGTTTATTTTAAGCATGAATATAAGCTAAGAAGACATGAATTATCAGCTCATACTCAACTAAAACCTTTCAGTTGTCCTATCTGCATGAAATCTTACAATAGGAAGGACAATCTGAATAGACACGTAAAAACTCAACACGATGGAGTTTCTTCAAAGTGAGTTCAAGAGATTACGAGTGTAGTGAGTGTGGTAAATCATTTACTCGAAATTATGGTCTGAAACGTCACTTTGATTCAGTACATCTAAAGAAGGAATCTTATCAATGCACTTTATGTGACTATACAACTTCGAGAAAAGATCGCTTAAACACTCACATTAAGGAAGTTCATCAGAAAATAAAAAACCACATTTGTGAGGAATGTGGGTTAAAATTTTCTCAAAGTGCTTCACTAAAGAGGCACATAATCTCTGTGCATAAAAGTGAAAAAAATTTTACTTGTTCTAAATGCGACGCTCGTTTCAAAAGAGAAGATAGTCTAAAAAGGCACTTACAGATAGTACATGAGAACACACGCCCTCACATCTGCAATGAATGTGGTGCCTCCTTCAAATTACGGGATAATCTAAAACAACATTTTATTTCTATCCACACTAATCAACGCAATTATGTCTGTGATGAATGTGGTTTTGCTTTCAAACTCAGTCAACATCTAAACGACCATGTTAGAGTTGTTCATCAAAATCACCGTCCTTATGGCTGTGAAGAATGTGATTCTTCCTTTCCTCATGCTCGTGACCTTAAGCAACACATTATTTCTGTTCATACAGACGAACTTCCATATGTCTGTGAGAAATGCAAGAGAGGGTTTGCTGATCCTAGTCATCTGTATAGTCATGAAAAAGCTGAAGCTTGCTGGTTTACTACTACTACAGCTTACAAATGGGAAGAACTTTGTAAAGAGATAGCTGAGGTTCTTTTGGAAGGAAAGAATTGGGAGTGGAAACCTACTATAGAAACACCTGAGTTGGAAGAGCAGACTAGAGTGCAGCCTGAGATAGTTATCTATAATGATGATGGTACGATGGATTTTATCGATGCTAAGAGGTCTACTTATGCTATTTTCAAGGAGAAGGATCTGGTAGTTTATCCTAAGGTGGCTAGGAGGGTGGAGTTCTGGTGTCTCTTCGGTAAGACTGAAGGATTGTTTGAAGAGGAGGAAGGAGTGGAAGGGAAATCGAGTGAAGAAATAGTAAATGAACTAAAACAACAGAAATCTGAAGAAAAAAAGAAAGAAATAGATGCAATAATTATGAAAATATTGCTCCTCAAAAAAGGGGTTGAGTATAATAATCAAACTCAACTGACCTAAAGTCTTCAATATAGCTCTGTTACACTTCAACTATCTTTCTTATTTGTCTGTAACATGAAATACAAGCAGGTTTGTCTGTCGACGTTTTTATTGTATATCCACAAATATGACAAAATTGACCTTTAACAGTTCCTTTTTTCTTATCTTCCCAACAATCCTTACATCGAACAACATGAAGTTTTTTCGGTTTATTGATGTCTATTTTTATTTCGTTTCTACAAACGATACAAAAACCCAGATGTTCTTGATTCTCTGATTTCAGGATATATTTACCATTGGTTTCAGAATATTTTAGTTTAATAGAACCAGTACTCTTTGTACCAGCTAAGATTTCTTCACCCATATCCATTAGCAAGTTGATATAATTCCGGATATAGCGAAGACTTTCCTCATCACTCGCACCTTGGAAATCTACACCAATTTCGAAATTTTCACTTGCTGAATGATAATAGAGATTCATTGAAGATACTAATGCCCTATTTCCATTGAAATAACATTTAGAATGAAGATCGGGAACTAACCAAACCTTATTCGCATATTTCTTCAACTTGTTTTTAATTTCTGTTTCTTCAGCTTTCTTTTTTGGTTTTCGAGTAATGAAAACAATATTCATACCTTCTTTCTTTTTTGTTAATTCTAAACCTTGTACCAGAGTAGACCACAACGCATCATTCTTTTTTGTAAATTTGATATATGGGCTAACTAAAAATAACTCCTTTTCCGCGTTTAAAACAATCTCTTCAATTGCACCAGTTAATGAACTTGTACTTGAGCATACTTTCATAAATATCACCATTCCCTTAAAGGCTTGAATATGTGCAAATATAAGTTCTTTGGGTAAATTCATTTTACTTGTAACAAAAATCATCCGAATGTAGTTTTTTACTCATTCAGTTTTTACTTCAGTTTTAGTAATATTTGGGTTTATAATTCAATCTATTAAATAATCAAAATAGGGTTATAATAGATAAAAGATTGAAGTTAGAATCTGTGTGTTATTGTCTCTATTATTATCTGTGCCAATATCTCTCCTTCTGTTCCAGGGTATAATATAATACCGATATGAAACTCGAATGTATACTTTGTTCCCATATCAAAATTTCCTTCTAATACAATGGTTATTTGGGCACCGCTACTTACGTTCACAGGTAAGGCTCTGCTAGTGGTGAATGTTGCTTGTGGATCACAATTGATTTCAGTAAGAGAAAGAAAAGCATTCACACTTAATATACTGAAACTTATTCTTCTACTATCACCTAAATCTTCAGAATCATTGAAAAATATCACAAAGGAATCAGGTTCGCTTTCTAATTGTGTTTTAATACCTAACCAAGTACCTAGACCTACACCAGTAAGAACCAGAACAACAACTGTGAAGATGATTAATTCTTTTTTTCCGATTTTTATATTAATCTCCATAACTTTCGTTTGTTGTCAGAAAATATAGATATAAAGATTTTTTTGTTGGAATTTTCAAAAATACTCGAAAGTATTGAAAGTATGATAATAATTAAGAGGCCGTAGAATGTAGTTTTCACTCATTCTTTTTTTCTTTTATTTTTGTAATATTCTTATATACTGAAATGTTAGACCGTTTCTCAATGAATCTCAACATCGATTTATCTAAACTTAATTACGCCTTTCAACGTAAACCTTTGCTTATAGGTGGAAAAGCTATGGAGTATTATGAACTCCGTAAAGCAGGTAATGATATTGACTTTGTTTTAGCTCTTGAAGATTATGAAGGATTAAAACGAGCCTATCCGGAACCAGAGTATCATAGAGATTTATTTGGTGATCTTGGAGTTATAGTTCATGAATTCGAGCTTTGGAAATGTATATGTCTTTTCGACTACGATTTTTTATCTGAGAAAGCAATTGAGAAAGAAGAATATTTGATCATCTCTCTTGAAAAGTTACTCTTTCTGAAAGCTCTAGCTATGAAAAAAGAGAAGTATCACAAGGATTTGAAGATGATAGTTCAGAAGATTTTGGACGACAAGTATGATGATGAAGAATGGAGAGAGAAATATCTGAAAAAAGGAAAGTAGAAGCACTTTGCTAAGGTAAGTAAATTTAGGGAGTCGGAAATTCTTTTAACTCTCTAATGGTGTCATTTCTTATGCCTAAGGTTATTCTTTATATCTCTTGCACATTAGATGGTTTCATTGCTAGGGAAAATGGCTCTGTAGACTTCTTAGATAGGTTCAATGAAACTGGTGAGGATCATGGATTTAGTGACCTACTCAATTCGATAAGTGCCATAGTCATGGGGAATACGACGTTTCAAGAATACTCTAGGGGCGAAAAATTTTATGAATATTATAAAGGTAAAGGACTTTTTGTATTCTCACTAAAAATCAGTGAGGAACACGATAAAATAATTTTTGTAAATGAAGATGTCAGAACCTTTCTGGAAAATCTTCAAACAGACAAAGATGTGTGGTTATTAGGAGGGGGAAAAATCATAGAAGCGTTTCATAATGAATCTTTGATTGACGAGTACATAATTACTATAATACCAAGCGTAATAGGAAAAGGGATACCGTAAACAACTGTGTGTTCGAATCTTACTCAATCTTGCCAGAAGTGTTATA
>BPTK01000238.1 GCA_023705905.1 Candidatus Heimdallarchaeota archaeon | reverse complement strand
TTATTCAAATTCTCTATAGCTGGGATAATTGGATTTATTTTAGGTTTAGGACTTTTATTAATCTTAGATACTAGTTCTGTTCTATCTTTCCAACATGGTACACTTATTGGATCCTTTATCATACTTGCTTTTTCGCTGATACTAGGAACAATTTCCCTTTTCTTTCCATTTAAACCTAATACTGAATAACTTCAGCTTTATTTTTTTCTTTTTTTTGTTTTGTTTAAAATAAAAGATTCTTATAGAACTTGAGTGATTAATTTGTAATATGTATTCTTCTAGAATTTTCCCAAAATCCATCTTTTTTCTTCACAAATAATAGTTCTTGCATTAAAGCCCTCTTCTTGGTACTTCCAAACTCTTTGAATATGTCTTCTTATCTGAAATCCAAGGAATCTATAAGGAAGAAGAACAAATATGAAGATGTTTTATATGCATGAATAAAGAATTGATAGCAATATACAGATATCTCCTTGATTGAATATCCAACAATTATTCATTAGTATATTCCACCCTTACTAATCATTGATTTATCTTGCTGTCTTCTTTCTCCAGATTTTTTCGTTTAAATTTCTTAATTATAAGAGGTAAAACGGCTAATAGGATTAAGCCAATTGTACTAAAAGAATATGTGAGTAGTTGAGATACATCAAATTTTTCCTCATAAAGAAACCATCCATCATTATGAAGAATAATTTTTTTCTGATCTATTCCTCTAACCACAATTAAATTATCATATTCCCTTCTACATTTACCAATTCTTTTGATTTCTTGAATACTTGAGGTGTTTGTGTTTTGGTTTGGAACGATTTCGCCTATGTGCGCTAAAGTCTGTGTTCCTTTAAACGGATTGAAGCCGTAAGGTATATTATAAACGAGGAACAATTTTCCCTCTTCCCAAATCATTTTTTTCATAGAACCTTTAGAATAAGGGAAAAGAAATTTGCTAAAAGACCAAGTTTTGTTTTCATAAGTTACTATTAGACCTTCTCTGTTTCCTAGAGAATCACTCTGACTGAATAACACATGCTTATTATTAACAGCAAAATCATCGCCGCCACCCCAAACATCATTTGCATAGTATGTGTAATTACTCTCCTGAACTAACACTATACCCTCATAACTACTATTTAATCTCCAAACAGCTAGATTAAGTTCATCTCCATCAGAAGGACAATAATATGTTAATATTTTTATCCCATCGGATTGTTCCAGAACGCTGTAACCTTGTACTGTGTAAATCCAATAGTTGAATGGTGTATGACTCCAATTATTAGTGGATATTGCAGAAGACCAATCTACACCATCATTAGTTTGTAGGAATTCAATAAATGGAGAATCAGTGAAAGAATATTGAGCAACCTCAGTATAAAGTGCACTACATAACAAAGATCCATTATTTAAGAGATTCAAATGAGCATAATCAACACCTGATGCCCAATTTATTTCACGATGTTCACGAAATAGGTAACCTAGATTTTCAAATTCCTCAGTCCATTCTGTTAACTTATTAGTTTTCCCAAAGAGATAGCTATCATAAGAATTTAAAAACAATCCATAGAAATTGTCATCGTCTTTCTCAATAATACGCTCAACAGATGGCAAATACACTTTATCAGGAATATAGCTCGTACTCACTACTTTTTCAGGCCCACTCCAAGCAAGGCTAAATTTAATCATGACATTATAAGTTAAGAGAACAATTAGAAGAATAATTACAGTCACATAAATCATATACCTGAGTCTTCTTTTACTGATCATACACAAAATAAAATCGATAAACAAATTTAAACATTTTCTAGATAATCATTGCAGGGATAAACAAAAAGTATTAGTAAACTATTATATTGGCGAATAAACCAGCTAGTTTTCAACTGAAGATTCTATAATCTTGCATGAAGGTCTCCTTTTTGGTAGTTCCTACATTTCAGAAGGAGGATATATTTGCATCATTTTGCAAGGTTTAAATCTATTAATCATATAATAATTCTTTAAATTCTTTTCTGTTTTTTAGGGAAAGAAAATCCCTTTCCTCTTTTGCAATATATTTAAAATGCTCATTAAATTTTATAGCCTTTTCTAGATAACTTATGCACTTGTTTAGATCACCTTCTAATGCAAAAATACAACTTAAATTATAATATCCAATACCTTCATTTGGGCTAAGTTCAGTAATTCTTTGGTAAGAGATTTTTGCGTTTCTATAGTCACCCATCTCTTGAAAGATAAGCCCTCTATAAATCCACATCGAAATGTTATCTGTATCTTCTTTAAGAATTTTTTCAATTATCTCTAAATTTTCCTGATAGTTTTTCTTTAGTATTCCAATCTGAATTTGAAGTGTCAACAATGTATCTGCATCCACTTCAATACTTTTTATTCTCTCTATCCAAATGTTTGCTTTCTTAATGTCCTTATGATTTATCATAAACGAAATGATTTCATTATGGAAGTATCCATATTGTTCAATTTCTTTTACAGTTTTCTTTAAGTATTTTTCAGCACCATCAAAATCACCTATTCTATAATGATGAAATCCACGTAGCATGTTATATCTCGTATTGGATTCTAGTTTTTCTGCAATTTCATCAAAGTGTTGCTTTGCTAAATCATATTCCTTATGATTTGAAAGTGCATCTGCAAATAACAGAGTTATATTTTCATTTTTTATATCTAACGATGATGCATCTTCAAACGTGTTTTTTACCTCTTCATATCTTTTCATAAGGGATAAATTCAGTGAAATTCTGTGATATACCCACTCAGATTCTGGGTAGGTATTCTTTATAATAGTGCATATGTCTAATGAATCTTTAAACCTATGAACAATACCTAAAGCTTCTGCTTTTACCACTAATGCTTTATACAAAAGCGGATCTAAATTCAGTGCTCTATTAGCATAATCTATAGCATTTTCAATATCCTTTTCTCTGAGATATTTTTGTGCAATAGTAGATAAATTATTCTCCTCTGCAAAAATAAATTCAATATCAAACTCTTCAAGAAGTTGAGATAGTTTCTGCATTTCGTTGTAAAATTTTTCTTTTTCACTCTCTTTAGAGAAATCAAATTTCTTTGAGATAAACCATTGACTATTTTTCTGTTGAATTCTCATACGAAAAGTGTTATCATCATCTAAATAAAAATCCGGGAAGAATTCCTCATCTACTTTGATATTTATACTTTTAAAAGCTTCTAATTCAAATTTTTTCTCATATCGATAGAACCTTTCTGATGGAAGATTGAGATTTACAAAATAAGTTTGATCGAATTTATAATCAAATTTTTTAAATATTTTTGATAATTTGTTATCGATTTGAAGTGAGGTCCAGAACTGAGATTGGAATAATTTTTCTGGTTTCAGATTCTTTTTTTCGGGAGATATGATTTTTCTTTGTTTTTTTGTTCCAATGATAGCTAATGGTTTATCAGAAATCATGAAACTAAAATTGTTGTAAATATTATGATTCTTACAAATATAACTTAAGTATATAAATAATACAGCACTTCTATTGGTTAAATACGCCAAGAAGTAATTATTTATCATTTCTTTGTAATCTTCTGGAATTTCCAAAACATTGAAGGTATTCTCAGATTCAATATTCAGATCTTTGAAAGAATGATATTTACTCAATTGATCATAATCCAACCTTCCCATCTCAATAGTAGACACAATTAAATCTAATTTCTCTTTCTCTGTTTCTATCAACTCTTTGAATAAATTTAAATTCAGTTTATTTTTTTTGGCTATGAATTCCAACCCTTTGAATACATAATCAGAGTTTATTTTGTATAAGGAATCAAAAAAATGGAGTACAGGATTCATTATAAATGAGCCATCTTGATAGTATCTGGGTTGTGATAATTGAATGAAATTGTTCATAACTGTATCCATTATCTTGCAAACTAATTTCTGGTTTACAAAATTCGCTATTCTTTCAAAAAGTCTTAGTGCCAAAAGAAGATCTGTTTTATCTTGTCTTCTTACTAATAAATCATATATGTAATTCACTAGTTTGTTAGAATAAGATTCTTGTACTTCAGTATTTTCCAGAAAAACATCAACCAAAAAAATAGCTGTTGTTGCTATTTTCAATCTTCTTGATCTGAATATATTGTCTAGTAAATTTCTTATAATCTTTGATGGTAACTCTCTAAATAGCCCCATCAGTAATACTAGTACTGAAAACCATTGCGGGTTTAATAATTGAATTTTTATTCTATTCCATAAGTTTTTAGTATTATTGTAATAGTTGGTGAAAAGATACTGTGCACTTAAAAAATCTATAAACGTAAAATGCCAAAATATTAGAGAATCATCCTCAATGATAATTACTCCAGATCTTTCTTTCAAGTCATTCATTATTGATTCCGATAATTCTACTGCTTTTAAATGAGGTAATTTTTCTTCTGACTTTAGATAAGAAGATAGAAGTTCTTTACATTTATCTAATCCCAAAGAAGCACCTTTGCCTTCAATAAAATTAAGTTTCGTTTCAAAAGCTATGAAATGCAAACTTTTCTTTAATAATTCTAGAGGTATCTTTGATCTTAGATTTTTATACGATTCCCAAGTTTCTAGAAAAGTATGCACAATCTTTTTGTAAAGTGCAGTGCGATCCTGAGGAACTTTTCCCTCAATTCTATTTACCAAAGCTAAAATTGTAAGAATCAATGGGTTTTGAGCCAAATTGGTAATGTAGTTATTTTTATTTATCTGTCCTACTAATTGTTCAGAGATTATTCTTGCTCTATCTTT
>BPTK01000237.1 GCA_023705905.1 Candidatus Heimdallarchaeota archaeon | reverse complement strand
CAATTTTTTCAAAGTTCGATTTTTCTTCATAAATCTGTTTAAATCTTTTCTCTGATGTAATATGATAAATAGAGCTTCTTAGTATTCTCATTATTGGTATTTGTTTGTCAAGTGCAATTTCATACTCATTATTTTCATCTGATTCAATGAATATCATATTCGAAACCTGTTTGTAATCCCTACAAAAAATGTTAAGTCCATCAGTCAAAATTTGAAAAATTAAACCTGTTTGAATAGAATTATATAATTCTAGAGAAAATATCTTATTGTAATTAAATAACTTTACTAGAGAAAATCTTTCTCTTAGCTTGTGCAGATTATCAATATTCTGCTGCATACTTTTGATTTGTAAGTTATCAATAATTATTTGTTCGTATTTCTTTGAACTATAACTTTCATAGAGATGAGGATGGGATACTTTAAAGATCCGTTGGTATAATTCTGACATCCTTTCATCGGTTTTTTTGAATATAGGTAAAATTCCATCTTGAGTTATAAAAATTGATGAATTGATAGATGTTGTAGTCTGGTTATTAAAATCACTTTCAAAAAAATTGGGGAAGAAAGCATTCATTTCAGGTGAAAAATTTACGAAAGGAAGTTTATCTATTAAGAGAGTTTCCTTACATTCATCAAAAACATTTTCTTCAAGAAGAAATTTGTAAGAGTAGATTAACGCAACAAAGAAACCATTTGCCGTTATCCATTCTCCTTTGTTATTCTTGAAATAATCTAAGTAGTCATAGTATTCTTCAAAAAAATGACTCAAGATAGAATTGAATTCGACGTTTGCTTGTATAGGAACATTAATTGGTTCCAACAAATTTTCAATATAGTTACTGATTGAGAATAAATTTAGATCTATCTTGCTACTTGTAAAAGGCTCAAGTACTAAATAAAAAGATATGTAAACACCATTTAAGTCATCAAGGATGTCCTTTAGTCCATTTTTTGTCTGTACAATTTCAATAGTTTGTCTAAAAATCTCATAACATATTCGACTTCTTCTGGAATCAGTAGTTATTACTGAAAGATGACTATTAAATTGTAGTCCTCTATATAATTTATAGTCATATCTGAAATTAATTATTTCGGGTAAATCTGATATAATTCTAAATAGTCTATCTAAAATTAGAAATATGAAAAAAGAATAAGATCTACCATGTAATTCTGATTCTTTGATCTTCCATTTCATTGCAATGAATTTTTGTAGTTTTGTAAAATCTGTCAGATGAATTAACAAACTTAGGATACCTTTAACTTCAGATATATTTCTAATATCATATTCTTTTGTAATAATAATCCTTTTAGAACTCTTATTAATCAGCTTAATTGTTCTGTATTCTTTAAACAAGATTTTAAATATATTCAATTTTCCTAGATTCTTTTAATTCTTTATATTGTTACTATTCGGTTTAAAACAAAACTAAAATATACTTGTTTTTATTCTCTATCTTTCATTGGTATTTCCTCTTATTAATTCCCCCGTTGGATATTTTGTTCATTAGAAAATCAGAATTTTAGCAATATCTATTTCAGTTAGAATTTCGATTTGATGATTAGCAATTTGATTTTTAGTACGAAAAGAAGATAGTTAGATAAATCTGAATACAAGCTGAATCCTCATTCTAATTTACTATATTATAGGTTTCAAGCAAAATAATTTTTAATTTTATGCTTAGATACGATCAATAAGAAAGAATATGAAGTATATTATTTGCAATAGAAAAGCAGTTATTGTTGTTAAAACAATTATCCATTTTCGTGAACTTGATTGCTTTGGTATATCCTTAGCTACTAGTTTGGAATCTAGAATTTCCGCATATTTTTCAACTGATGTATGGGCTCGAATTATTAATTCTTCTAAATCCTTTTTTAATTCTACAATATTTTGATTTTCAATATTATGAGTTATTCCCCGCATTCTAGTCAATATATATTCGAATTCAGTCTTTTGACTACTTGTCCAAGACATTACCACTTCTGCGGTTAGTTCTGCTGTATCATAAATTCCGAAAGTTACTCTACTTGTAAGATATTTATCCAAAAGAACAAAAAAATTACCTACTTTATTCCGAATAGAATAAATTGTATTTTTGTTAGCAGAATCCTCTTCATTTAATATGCTTTCCAGCGAATTATCATCTAACAAATTAGTGATTTCATGACCACTTTTTATTAAATCACTTACTTTGTAATAAGGTGGTGCTAATAAAATATGAATTGAATATAGAAGATAATTTAAAACTACTGGAATTACCAGTAATGGTTTAGTCGAGAATAAAAGGTAATTTTTGGCAGTGTACAAATAGAAGATGTTTAGTGGTGCCATCGGTATAAGTAAAATTAAACTTAATATTAGATAGATAATTATAAAAACAAACCCTACTCCCAAAAATTTTCTGATTTTACCGATTGTTTTGTTATTTCTTATCTTTATAGGAATTAAAGCTGAGATAACCAGAATGGCGACTCCAATTGCTAGAACTACGTCTATTGTTGCACCCCAAAAACCAAAGCAGAAGGCAATATAATCCCATAAACCTGAGATATCTTCTGTTTGGCTATAGTAAATACCATCAAGTATGATTTGTAAGAGTCCCAGAATTAAGAGAAAACAAGGCATTATAAAGAAGAAGAAATAATGCTTGATGCTATGTCTATCTAACTTATCAGTGAAAAATTTTGGTTCAACTATTATCTCTATTTTTTTACTTTTACCACTCATCTCTTTTCACTATCTAGATAAGAATTTAATATATAAAGAAATAGCCTATATTTTCTAAAATCAGTGATTTCAGTATTTTTTGCTACTTAGAAAATAACATGTATAGATATCTTACATCTTACAAGGAGTTTGTTTTTTCACACACTCTAATATCTTGAAACATTCAATTGTTGGTAATAATTTGATGAATTGTATTCATTAAGTAAAATAGGTTTTTTGCTGTAATATTTTTGAACTACGTAGGTACTAATATCTGGTTTACTAAGTATTCTTTGAGAAAATGATTGCTGGAAAGATGGAAACGAAAGTGTGGGTTTTCTTGCATCGTTATGGTAAAGTTGACCAATTATGTGATGAAATAGATGTGATTAAACCCTTCATAGTCAGTGATGAAACTCAAAAATATGCTGTTTTTATCTTTGATTGGAAGAAAAGAGTAGGGACAAATACTATCATCAAAACTGAGGAAAGACTAGGTGATTTACACTGTGATGGTGCTATAATCATTGCAAACAGATTTAGCTCAACTGCTTCAGACATGGCAGAACACATTTACAAGCATTGTAATTGCAAAATTATCTTGTTTAAACAAAAGGAAATAGATCAGATGTTGGCTTGTAACTGGTAAGATGATAAATTTCAGTATTCTTAACAATAAATTCACAATAGATTTGTAGAATATACAGGATAAATTATGTTATAACAAAAATATAATTTAGAATTAGGTAGAATAGATATCATAGTTCCCTGAGCAAAATCACTATTCTGAAAGAATCTAGAATTGATATAATCTCTTACAATGACATTTGTTCAGCAAGTTTGATGAAAGAACCCTCCAATATTACTCTTAGTTGTCCTAATGTGTTTTCTAATTCACTTATTATTTTATTAGGTAATCCCATATTGCTGTGCATAACTAAATTTCTAATGTCTTCTGTTCTGTTAATCAGTTTGCAGATTTCTTCATGACTTCTTATATAATCAAAAAAGAATTCGTGATTTGAAGTTACTAGAGTATGAAGTTGATCAATACTTGTGTAGTATAAATCTGAGGGTACAGGAATATCTTTAAACCAAGTTGAATTGTCTCTTAATACCTTCGTTTTTCCAATTGATTCTCTTATTTTCTTATTGATGGCTAGGTGATCATTTGTTACATTGAAAGGTAATCCTGTTTGTACTCGGATTACTGTATCCATAAATCTTCTAACTAAATTTTCTATTAGATAGATTAGCATATAAGCATCCTTCATTCTCCCCGCATCTTCTAGTATCGGTTCTATGAAATCATTTAAAGTAGTAGGTGAAATTATTTTTTCTACAAAAGTTTTCTTTTGTTTATTTTTTGATTTCATTTTTCTGCTTAGTTTCACTAATTCTTTAACTGTTTCTTGGGTTTCACTTCTATTTTCCATAATTTTTTTTGTGTTTCGGGTAATCTGATTTTTCTCTCTTTTTATTTTTGCATACTCTGATTCATAATCTCTCTGATGAATTAAATTAGTGTATTCAACTGTTAAATTGACCAATTCTTTTTTGAGTAAGTTGGTTTGTTCATTTTCTGAAAAATCATTTCTTCCTTGTGTTGGTTGTATATCCTCTGTAATTATATGAAACTCACCAACAAATCTTTGTCTAACTTGAACTCTTGGAGAACCTCCAAGTTTGTCTACGATTGAAAACCATTCGGGTCTATCAATGATTACTATATCTTTTTTTCTTAATTGTAAACCTCTGAGCAGTTTTTCCCCAAATGCTTTGGGTTCATTATTTGCTGAAATCCACCCTAAAGCAATAATTGAACCTTCTTTGTTCTTAATTATTGGAAACTGTAGATAGTCTTTACCAACACTAAGTTGTTCTTCTGGAAATAATTTAAGTAGTTTCCTTCCATTAAAGGTAATGTCTACTAAGGGAAAATGAAAGGATAAATCTGTTTGAATTTGTTTCTCTAATGTTTGTTGTATTTTTTTCAAAATTTCAGGTACTGAATCTGGAAAAGGTAAAGATAAAATATTCCTGAGTTTCTTCTCGAATAAAT
>BPTK01000236.1 GCA_023705905.1 Candidatus Heimdallarchaeota archaeon | reverse complement strand
TTTGCTGTTGAGCGTATTGTATCTGCAATTGTTTTTGTTTTTTCAAATAATATTGTGTTATAGATTTTATCCCTTTCCCTGCATCTTTGATAACAATCGGTTGCCCCCCGAGGTTATCCACAAAGGTAACAAGGTTGATCATCCCTAAATCTACTCCTCCTTTTCTTATCAACTTTTTCCTGAGTTTAGGCAAGTTTTTCTGATAGACTAACTCCAAGGTATACACAGTTCTTCTTGGAATGATTCTCACCTCTCGTAAATCAGTATGAGAAGTTAGACGCGTTTTGTAAGTGTATCCCACTTTCTTTGGAAGAATTAACCATCCATTTACGATTCTCGCTTGCTGATTAGAGAAGATAGCTACCACTTCCCCATCTTTTTTTTTGTAATTAGGGGGATGAGGTATAGCGAAAAAAGCTCTTGGGTTGACTTTCCATTCTTTTTTTGCTCTAAAATACCCTTTCCAGTTTCTACAAATAAGCTTGAGCGTATGTTGGGCAGTTTGCGCAGGGAGAGTACGATAACACTCTTCATGGTTGAGTATCTTGTTGAGATCATTGTAAAAGAGGAGTTTGTTCTGTTTTCTCAAGGAAGTTTTTATCAGAAAATTTGCTCGATTATAGAGATTTTTTACTTGACGACAAAGCTCACTCAATCTAGGATGATACTTTACTTCTATACATTCCACCCTAAGAACTTTCGTCATCTCCTTTTTATCTAGAGATTCTTATAAAAACTCCCGTAATATTCATCGTAGAAAGATTGTTTAAACTGATTATTCCAACACTTAAGGAGACAAGGAGACAAAAAAGTTTTATAGGTTATTTTCTATTAATTTCTTGTCTTGGTCTGAAATATATTCATCATCTATATCTAAACATAATTTGAATATTTCATCTATGGTAATAAATGAATGAAGATTTACATTTAGATTCTCTAATTCTTCCAATTTACTTTGACTTCGATCGATGAGTACAATCATATTATCAACTACAAAATCACTATCTCTTAAAGCTAAAATTCCAGGTATTTTACTGCTGCCTGTAGTAATTAGATCATCTATGAGTACAACTTTTGAAGCAGTTGGAATATTTCCTTCTACTATTTTTTTCAACCCGTGTTCTTTCACTTGAGGTCTTACAATAATTGAGGGAATACCTAGTTTGTATCCAGTAACTGCAGAGAAGGGAATACCAGCAACAGCAACTCCAGCTAAAGCATCAACGTTAGGAATACATTTGATCATGTCGATATAGCAGTCAATAACGAATTCGAAGGTTTCTGTGTAGGAAGAAATTAATCTCAAATCAACATAAAACCAAGACTTTTTTCCTGATTTAAGTGTGAACTCTCCATATTTCAAAATATTATTTTTTAAGAGAAGTTCAGTTAGCTTTCTTTTCTTTGCTTCCATTATTTCACCTTTTATTCATATTCTATTGTGCCAGGAGGTTTAGATGTAATATCATATAGAACTCTATTGATGCCTGGAACTTTGTTTATAAGTTGATTAGATATCTCTTCTAGCACTTCATAAGGTAATTTGCTCCAATCAGCTGTCATTGCATCAAGTGATTCAACTGCTCGAATAGTTAGTATGTATTCATACGTTCTTTTATCTCCCATTACGCCAACTGTTTTTATAGGAATTAGCGCAGGAAATACTTGCCAAAGAGTATCATATAATCCATTTTCCTCAATAATTTGATGAACTACCACATCTGCTTTCTTTAAAATTGCGAGACGTTCTTTTGTTATGTCACCTAAAATTCTTATGGCTAAACCTGGCCCAGGGAAAGGATGGCGATTAATGAATTTTATGGGTATATCCAATATCTTACCTATTCTTCTAACTTCATCTTTATAGAGATCATTAAGTGGTTCCACAAGCTTAAGAGCCATTTTTTCAGGAAGACCGCCCACATTATGATGAGATTTGATAACGTTAGCATGCTGACTAGGTTGAGCACTCTCAATCCTATCTGGATAAATAGTACCCTGCCCGAGGAAATCGAAACTTCCTATTTTATTAGCATTTTCCTCAAAAATTTCAATGAACAGTCTACCAATTATCTTACGTTTCTTTTCAGGATCTATAACTCCCGTAAGAGCTTTAACAAATCTCTTTTCCTCGTTCACAACAACAAAATTAGCTATTCCTAGATTAGAGAAGATTGCTTTGACTTCTTCTGTGTCATAATCTCTCATTAAACCAGTATCAACATAAATGAAGTGAGAATCAATACCTGCACTAGCAAGCATAGCAGCTGCTACAGTGCTATCGACACCACCACTAACTCCCATGATAACTTTCTTATCTCTCACAGTTGCCTTAATTTCATCTAATTTTTCTTCCACCCATCCTTCTAATTTCCATTCTCTTTTACAATTGACTATTTTTAGAAAATTATCTAGAACTTTCGTACCATTGGTTGTATGAACAACTTCAGGATGAAACTGCACTCCAAAGATTTTTCTTTCGAGATTTTGATAAGCAGCAATATCGCAGATATCTGTACTTCCTATAGCCTCAAAACCTTCAGGCAAAATTTTGACTTCATCAAAGTGTGACATCCAAGCTCTCTCTTCTTCCTCTAATCCCTCAAAGAGAACTGATGTTAGATTGAGTTTAACCATTTTTCTTCCGTATTCTCTCTCCTTCCCAAGATTAACAACTCCTCCAAGTGATTGAGCAATCATTTGATGACCATAACATATGCCCAAAACTGGAACCTTAACCTTATCAAAAAAGCCCTCTGGTAATTTTGGTGATTCTTCCCTATATACATCTCCTGGACCACCTGATAGAATAAATCCATTATATTCCTCTGTAGGTTCATATATTATTTCTGCATAAACACCCAGATCACGTATCCTTCTAGCAATCAGATGACAGTATTGACCACCAAAGTCAAAGACACCAATTTTATCCATATCCTTCACGTCCTAAATTATTAAGTTAAGAGCTCCTTTAATCTTCTTTGGGCCATTGCTTGCTTTATCTCTCTACATATTCTTCGAGCCATACTCATATCCTCATCAAATAGAAAACGTGAATATGGTGACCCACTAACATAGAGCGTTGTTCCTGCTACTATTCTGCTGGTAAATTCAAAAGCTACAATTTCATCTGGAGTAATTGCCAATTCTATGCAGAAAGGACCTAGTAAGCCAGGAGGAAACAATTTTACTGCAGCTTCTATCAATCTATCTCCACAATTTAGTAGTTCTGGAACTAATGATTCTCTTGCAATAAGAGGTTGGTTGCCAACTACTTTATAGCTGGGTTTTATTTTGAAATTATTTTGAGACAATCTACCTAAAGCATCCACATTTGTTTCGTATCTTCTATCAATTCCAAGCATTTCTACTCTATTCTGAATAACAGAATGGAAATAATGAGGATACATTGTTACACCATTGATATATTCTTGAATCTGTGCTGATTGGGCATCATCTTCTGAGATTGAACCTGCTGAAAGTAGTTCAGCTATTTGCTGTTCAAATTCAGATTGAGAAGAACATAGGAAATAACTTAATCCTCCTTTTGCCCCCGGAAACTTGACAATTGATAATCTATCTATCTTATCTGAACTAAATGATTTTGGAGTTCTGATATTAGCTTCTTTTAACAACTGATGGTTTTTTTCTCTTACCATTTCCCAGTGCATCCCTTCTTTATTACCAAAAACAGGAATCTGGATATCAAGTGCTCTCTTCCCAAGAGATGCAATGAGTGTTCCGTGAGGTATGAAAATTTCATTCATAGAAGGTTCTTGAGTTAACAAATCATCATAAGAATCAAGGGTTACGATTTCTTGTGCTACAGGATATCTTTTGTACAGATCTTCTTTTCCTTTAACACAATAGACCTTTGTATTGAACCCTTCTTGTTTAGCTCCATACAGAATTTGAAGGGCAGAATGACTGCCTATTGTTGAGATTATCAATATACTCAAGGAAACGCGAAAGAAATCACTTTTTAATTTTTTAGTTTAATGTATATTTTAAGTTGTTCCGATTTGATGTGAAATCAAGTTAAAACAACGTTTAAAGTGAGAATGTCCTTTTAATTCCTATAAATGATGTTTGCAAATCTATGTAAAATGTGCTTATTCTTGCTTCATTTATGATAAAATTATCTTAGATTTTGTTTAAATTTGTTGATTTTTCTATGTTAAGATGTATTCTAACCTACTATATTCTATTGCCTCTTTTATCTCCATGCTCACTCTTTTACCTGCAGAAGTTGGTTGCCCCCAATAAACTGCTGAATATTGGCTACCTATTCCCATAAAACTATTTGTTCCTCCTCCCATTCTTGTGGATACATCAAACACGATAAATTCATAATCTTTAGTTATCATCGTTTGTAAGGCAAAAGGACCTATCATCCCTGGTGGGTAAAGATGCTTTGTAGCATCGACAAAACGGTCTCCCATGGGGTAAACTTTTCTTAACATTGATTCTCTTAATGTAACAGCGTAATTACCTATCTCTTTCATTTCTTCATCAAAACCCATCTTAATTTGTTGATTGGCTGGCAATCTGACTATTCCATCTAAGTCAGTAACAAATCTTCTATCTATGCCCAATAATTCTGTTCTTTTGAATAATGGTGAATAGAAGAAGTTAAAGTTAAAAGTAACTCCAGAGATGAATTCTTCAATAGATGCTTCATGCAAGTCTTCTTCAAGAATTGATCCATTTTCTATTCGTTTTTCTAGTTCTTCCTCAAAATCCTCACGATTCTTAGCCAAAAAGAACCCTCTCTCCACTCTCTGTTTTGCATGATGAATTTTACATATGACTGGGCCATCGATTTCTTTAGCATTCTTGTAAACTTTTGGGTA
>BPTK01000235.1 GCA_023705905.1 Candidatus Heimdallarchaeota archaeon | reverse complement strand
AATATAATGATACTATCAAGGTTTTCATTGGAGTTGAATGGACAACTGCTAGATGTCATCTAGACCTTATCATCCCTCCTAACATTCAAAAGGAAAATTACAGTAAATTACTAGACGCTAGGAAAGGTATAACCTATTCTCCTACGGATGAAGAGATGCAGAACATAATCTCTGAGACACATAAGTTAGGCGGACTAGTTGTTGTGAATCACTTCTTTTGGTCGGATAAATTTTTAATCAATCACCCTACGAGACAACAATATTTTGAATGGGGTGTTGATTATATCGAAGTAATTAATGAAAATGCTCCGGATTCAACTTCTATCGAGTTTTGTCAAGACAATGGTCTGGGTATGATTACTGGAACTGATATGCACCAACCTGATTCTGTTTACTCATGGACAACAATTAACGTTACAGAATTTTCAGAAGAAGCTATTTTTAACGAATTAAAAGAAAGGCGTACTTATTATATTTTCAATGGTTTCAGTTCTTCGTATGATGTTGATCATCAGATTGATTCGTTATATATTATATTATATCCATTTATTAAAATAGGCGAAATGTATGATGAAATGTATAGAAAGGAGATATATAGAGTACAATTTTTAGTCTTTCTACTTTACGTATTTGGAGGATTTGCTTTCTCAGAAATTGTTCGATTAGCTTATCGATCAATAAAATGGTCATTTAAGAAGAGAAAGAAATTGAAAGAAAATCAAGAAGAAAAAGTGGCCCCCAATGAAGCGATACAAAAATAGAATTAGATGAGCTATCTACTCTTTAGGTACTATAATTCTGAAATTCGTTTGATTTTCTTTTGTATCTATTGAAATTTCCCAGTTATGTCCTTCAACAATTTTCTTGACAATAGAAAGCCCTAAACCAGTACTCCCTTTTTTAGACGAATACCCTCTGTCAAAAACTTTTGTGATGATATTCTCTTTAATTAAAATTCCATCATTACTAATTGAAATCACTATTTTATCTTTCTTTTCGGTTTTAGTGACACTTACTTTGTTTGGTTTTCCATATATTATTGCATTTTCAAACAGATTTTTGAAAACTTGAGAGAGTTTACCATTGTCTCCTTCAATATTTCCCAAGTTATCTTTGTTGAATTTAATGCTTTTAGGAATGATAACATCCGCTACTGTCGAAACTAGTCTATCCAAATCAACTTTATCTGCCTTTTCTACTGTAGTTCCAGCTTCAGCTAGTTCGATAGAATGCTCTAACAGATTTCCTACATAAATTGTTCTTCGAAGAATTTTCTCCAAGTACAAGTCTTCATATTTCTCCTTTAGTTCTTCAACATACCCTTCAATTGCAGTTAAGCTATTCCTAATATCATGCCCCATAAAGTGAGCAAAGTCACTTAATTCGTCTTTTTGTTTAGTAATTTCGTCTTCTACTTTCTTTCTCTCAGTTATATCAATCAAAGAAGCGAGAAAGTTTGTAGTTCCTGGAATGCTCTTAACTGTGAGAATTATATCTCTTATTTTTCCATCACTACTGATGAATCTACTCTCATATTGAACAGGAACCTTCTTAGGATCTTCCTTTCGAATTTCATTGAAATTTACCATCATATCAAGCTCAGGTCTAGGGATGAATTCTAACCATTTTCTCTTTCCTTCAACATCTTCCTTCTTGTAACCTGAAATGCTCTCCATTCTAGTATTAAAGAGAACTATTGTCCCATCTTCATCAAAAAGTAGATTCGCTGTTCCTGTTGTTTCAAACAGGATTCTATAGAGGTTGTATGATTTTTGGAGTTCTTCTTCTCTTCTCTTTCTTTCTGATATATCTCTAACCAAAGAGAGCATGACTTGTTCTCCTCTAAAATCAAAAATATGTGCACTTAATTCTACTGGTAAACTTTTTCCTTCTTTTGTTTTATGTGTAGCCTCAAAAGTCATTTGTTTCTTCTCAATAACCTCTTTCACGATTTTTGATATTCTTTTTACGGTTCCTTTTGCTGCTACATCTATAGGCGACATCTTTAGAAATTCCTTCTTAGAGTATCCAAGCATTTTAGATGCATTATCATTTACTTCAATAAATTTTCCAGGTACTCCATTCTTGCTGATTGGATAGAGGTAGATGGCATCATTAGCATATTGGAAGATATGCCTATATTTTTCCTCACTCTCCATCAATCTTACTTCTGTAATCTTTTGTTTTGATAAGTCTCTAGCAACCGTTAAAATGACTTCTTTTCCCTTTAAAACAAAATTGTGAGAGTTGAACTCTATTGGTTTAGCATCACCTGCCTTGCTTGTTAAAGTTGATTCGAAGACAACCCTCCCGTTTTTTCTAAATGTTTTTCCTACTCCTTTAAATGATTTAAAAAGACCTTCTTTATCAAGATCATAAGGATTCATCTGCAGTAATTCATCTCTGTTGAATCCAGTCCACTCACACGCAACGTCATTTACTTCTATGAAATTACCTAACTTCATATTTTCGTCTAAATCATGAATAAATATACCATCTTTTGTATTGTTAAATATTTGTCTAAATTTTTCTTCACTTTCTTTTAGTTCTTTCTCAGTTTTCTTTTGTTCAGAAATATCAATCCCTATCCCTCCAATCCATGAAGGTTTTCCCTTTACAGAAATTGGAAATTTGATAGTATTAAAATCTAGTCCAAATCTGTGTTTATCTGCTCGGGTTTCAGAAGTAACAGTTAATCCATCCTCTCTTATTTTCTTATCTTCTTCTTCGATCACTTCAGCCCTATCTTGGGGGAATAATTCTGCTATTGTTTGACCTAGGGCATCTCCTGCTCCATATTTTTCTCTCATATACTTATTAACATACCAAACTTTTCCCTTTTCATCTTTTATAAATGCTATAGCTGGTAAATTGTCCATAAAATGAGAAAATCTCTCTTCACTTTCTTTTAGATCTTCTTCTGCTCTTTTATGTTTTACAATATTTTTGATGTCATTTACCAATTCTGAAAACTGACTTTTAGCATCTCCACCTTTTCTTAAATATGAATCTGCTCCTAAATTAAGAGCTTGAATTACAACTTCTTCTCTACTTCGACCAGTAAAAATGATAAATGGAATATCAATATTTTTATCCTTAATTTCCTTTAGTAAATCCAATCCATCCATTGATGGCATTAAATAATCACAGACAATGACATCATACTTCTTCTTATGCAAAATATCGATAGTTTGAGAAGAATCAGAGAGTGGATCTATTTGAATCTCTCCATTGGTGATGCGTTCAACAAAATCTTTGGTTATAGAAAGAAAATCAACTTCATCATCAACATGCAAAACTCTAATTGTACTATTTTTTTGATGGTTTATCTTCATTTTTCCCGGGTCTGGTTTATTCAAAGAGAAAACCTCAAGTATACTTTGGAAAACATGTATAAAATTCTTCGTTCAGTTCCGTTAGCTAAATATTAAATAATTTATTTGAAATGTTAATTAAAGAGGATTTGTTTTGCACCTAAAAGACAAAGTTGGTAAGACAATTGCATTAATAGGGAAAATTTCAGATATCCCTTGGCAACATATGATTAAGATTGTGGAAAACCACAATCACATCTACCACTTTGATTTAGAGGATGGAGATCAGATAGTGATTTATTCGAAAGTAGAAATACATTGCACCAGATCTCTCTCAGTTGCTGGAGAAGTAATTGAAGTAAGAGGAAAATTAAAACGCCCAAGTAAGATAGATGATGTTACTTATGTAGAATACCATATTATCATAGATAAGTGGGAATGTATAGATTAATCGTATGAATTTGGAAATATTGATTAATTCGGAATACCAATTCTATTTAGAAATATTGCCACACAATAATAACAAGAAGAAACGGTGATAAAATGCTCGATGAGGATGATATGAAGTATCTTTTGGAAAGTCTAATGGACAAGGATCCTCATGTACGGGTTTTCACAATAAATTCAATAGTCGATAACAGTAAAAGAGAAAATGCAGTGGATGCTGTCATCGATGCTCTTCTAGATGATAATGATGAAGTTCGGGCTAGAGCTGCTTGGGCTTTAGGTAAAATCCGAAATAAAAATGCAATAGACTCTCTTATCCAGTCTTTGAATGATAACAATTTCAACGTTAGAAAGAATAGTCTTAGATCATTAGGAGAACTTGTTGCTATAGATTCAATCCAAGATATTGTTAGGAAATTAGAAGATAACAATTGGGAGGTAAGAAATGAAGCAGCCGTTGTACTTGATTACTTGGGATGGGTTCCAAACAACGATAAGGAGATAGCTTATCATTTTATAGCAAAGGGAAGATGGGAAAATGTACTACAAATGGAGAATTTTACGTATTGAATTGTTGTTCCCTTTTCTATGCGATGAAGATAATGAAGTGCAAGGATATATAGCATGGATTCTAGGAGAAATAAAGAATTCTCGAGCCGTTCAACCTCTCTACGATCTTTTCATGACAGCAAAACTTCATAATGTGAAAGAAAAGGCTTCTACAGCTTTAAGCAGAATAGGTGGAAAAGAAGCTGTAGAATTATTACAAGTTGCACTACATGACCAAAATTGGTTCATTAGAAAATGTGCTGTAACATCTCTAGGCGTGATAAAAGACAAATCAGCTATAGAACCCCTTAAACTACTTACAAATGATCCTAATAGGTTTGTAAGTCAGAGCGCTCGGGAAGCATTAAAAAGAATCAATGAGAAAGATAGTTGAGTTTTTCCGTATCTTTAGAGAGATATATTTAAAATAATACCATGCTTCTTTAGAATAGATTAAAGAAAATAGCATAATTAGTAATACCTCTTGGAGGAAAACATTATGGAAGACATACGCAAAAAACTAGCAATTTCTCAGGAAAACTTGGATTCAGT
>BPTK01000234.1 GCA_023705905.1 Candidatus Heimdallarchaeota archaeon | reverse complement strand
CTACACGACGCTCTTCCGATCTTAAAGGTTGGGTTTTCGTTTTTGGAGTGAACCAAGAGCTGCTATTTTTTTATCGGTATCTACTTCATCTTCTACTATTCTAAGTAAGTTTTCTACAATCTTAGCTGAATGGTAATGCTTGAGTTGTCTGATTGCGAAGATATTAAAGTCCTTTCTCTCATCTTCTAATGACTCAAGTAAGTATTTTACAATTTCTTCCTCACTCATTATGTGGTAAGGATCAAAATCATCAGACATACTAATTGATATAGTCAAAAGATACTAAAAAGGGTTTACAAAAGAAAAAAAGTGAAGAAATTATCTTCTTTTCTTTAAGGAAATTAATGTTACAGCGATAAGACCTATTACTGTGACCAACCCGAATGGAAATGGAATACCACCATAAGTTGGTAATTCTTTTTCAATTAAGTTTACATATACGATAAATGAATATTCATTACCTGCAAAATCAACTACTTTGAAAGTTATAACATGGAAACCATATTCGAGGAATGGTACAGTTAATACTATATCCACTGGACTTTCTATCACATTACCTTCATCGGTCTCTATGATGAGTTTTTCTACACCACTTCCACCAATGTTATCAATCCCTGTAATGTTGAATTTAAGCTCCTTCTTCTCAACATTAATCTTAATTGTATCCGTTGCATTTGGTGCGATTGAATTTCCTTCTTCATCAAGTAGAAAAATCGTTCCTGTTGGTGCTATTGTCTCTATTAGAATAGTAATATTCTCTGTTGTT
Source organism: Candidatus Heimdallarchaeota archaeon (assembly GCA_023705905.1). Classification (GTDB taxonomy): domain Archaea; phylum Asgardarchaeota; class Heimdallarchaeia; order Heimdallarchaeales; family Heimdallarchaeaceae; genus UBA460. The sequence goes on along the minus strand of BPTK01000234.1, from coordinate 4,109 downwards.
GCTCCAAGTCCTGCATAAGCAGTTACAAAAACATTGTATTCACCACTATTAGCATATTCGTGAGTAATTGTATATATTGATACATTAGCAATAGATTCCACAGCTGAACCATCATCCCAATCGAATTCAACAGCTGTTATATTTGAGTTAATTGCTTCAGCAAACCAATCAATGCTGATGTCTTTTGAATTAGAGAATAATTCTGCATCTAAACTTAATTCAGGATCACCGTCTACAAGAGTAATCAAACGAACTTTGTTTTCCTGTAAAACTCTGTTCTCTGAAGTTATATTATCATAATGAACTATAAATGATCTAATTTCCAGTTCAGTTCCAGCTTCATAAGAATGAGCAATTGCTGCAGTTACATTGGTTTGAACATCTTCATCAGAAAGAGAGTATGTAACATTCTCAAATGGGAGACTATGTGTAGGTTCTACTTCTCTATACATTAATCCGTATTGAGTGATATTGTAATCATGTAAGATAATATCCAGTTCTATGTCCTCATATTGAGTGTATTCTTCTTGAACGAAATAGGATTCTAACCATACACCTGTTGTGATAATATTTGGTATTTTGAAATCGTCTTCATACTCACCATACCTTGCATAGAATGATATAAACGAGGAATTCAAGTTAAATGTGTAATTATAATAAGCATAAACATCAAAACCAATTTCAACTGTGGATTCGTTGTCATAGGTCATTAAAGTTGGATCTTCCCAGCTTAAACCTTCAGGAATATTTGTACCCTCATCACCAAATAACAAAGGTGCTGACTCATTATCTCCACCGGCATATTTGTACCAGATAGTTACATTTGTAGTCATATTAGAGTAAAGAGGTGCTTCAGCTTTTATTATCGATCCGTTAAAAACCGCATCATTTCTTGCAACTAATACTGTTGTGTTATCATCTCCACCAGTAAACACAGGTCTTGTTACTGCATTAAAACTGGGTAGAGTTGAAGTTTGGTCAATCTTGCTTTGAGATAGGGATATAATACTCATGCTTAGCATTAATACTAAAATTGCTATAGCTGAAAGTGTTCGTTTTTTTACCAATGAAATCACCGTTAAATGGGGGGTTTATATTCAAAGTTGGGAAAGCATTTGTATTTTTAAACTTTTTCGAACTTGTTTTCTTTTAGAAAATTAAGAGAGAGATGAATAAACGACTAAAGGAAGATAGTTAATTCATCAGTAGCAACAAAAGGTGATACAATACTATAGGGAGTATTATCGGGACGAACAACCTTTCTGTCTTTGGAAAATAGTGGAGTTTTTGATAGAAGTTCAAACATATTTCCTATAATATCAAAGGTATCTAATGAACCAACAATTTCTCCATTGGAAATTTTATATGCATCATTTGCTGAAACCTTAAAAGCTCCAGAATGATAGTCTGCGGTCATATATCCTTGTGTAGAATTAACAAATATCCCATCAGTTATCTCTTCAATCATATTATCTGAGGATGTCTCACCTTCGACTATTAATAGATTAGATGGAAAGATGGATGGATATGCTTGATAATTTCTTGGAAAATACTCAAACATTTTTACTCGGAATGAATTCCCAGAGCTTTCTTCTTTTGAACCTAGAAATTGTGCACTATTGAGAGATTGTTCAAAAATACCATTCTTTATAACAGTGGTTTTAGCTTGATTAACTCCCTCATCGTCAAAAGCAGTAGAATTTGGCAGACCAGGAACGGTTCCATCATCAATCAAATTGAAATTCGAAGATAATTCCATTGATAACTTGTTAATTGATCTTGCGCTTAAAAGAGGAACAAAAGAAAAGGAAAATATCTGCGAAAATGCCATTGGGGAAAAAACTATTGGAACATCAATATTTTCAATCTTATCCGCATGGACAGTTTTTTGTATTGTTTCAGAGATAAGATCATCAAGAATGCTATTAATAGACGTTGGTATTTGTCTACTTGTAAGATGCTTCTCAGAACTTGAAATCATGTTAAAACCTCGATAGAGAGCTCTGACAGCAATATCAAACCAAGTGCTTTTCTCAAATGCTACAGCTTGTGAAGAGTTTGCAATAGCTTTTCTTTCTAGTGATAGCATTATAGAACCATCTAGAATTATCTCTTTGAAGTTTTCATCTGCTTGATTGAGAGAATAAGATAAATTGAACATTTCTTCCTCATTCATTGAAGCTATTCTTCTATCGTAAATATTCTCAATTCTTGAAGAGCCAAGACTGATTTCCGGAAAATCAAACTTGTTTGATGAGATTGGGTAACTTGTTATGTTTAGCAAATTATCAATTTCTGTGAGTACTGTTGGTACTGGGAAACAAGCGAAAAACAACTCATTATCCTTAAAGAATCTCAGAGCACAACCTGCCCGATGAGTGGATTGAAAAACTTTGGGAGTTCGGTATTCTGTTCCACCTGTCATATGAGCAAGAGATTGAATATAAACTTCAGCAGATTCAAAATTATACTTTTGCTCAAGTTTGCGGAGCACTTTAGCTGCTGTATCTTTTAGCTCATCATCTGTGTACATTTAACTCACTCTCATCTCTGAAACAGCTACTTTAGGACAAACAGAACCAACATAAATTCTTTGATTATTCTTGATGCAACTCCCTGGTTGAGCAAGGAGTCTATCTCCGACACAATCAATTTTTGACAAGGTTTCAGTCATGCGACCACTAATCTGAAATTGTAAAATATAATCTGTAAGCTCACCGTTTTCTATTTTTCTACCATATTGAGCATCGAAATTATATTCACCAGTTTGAGGTTCTGCTGACCCTGCTAATCCTTCACCAATATAGATGCCCTTTCTAACATTTTCAAACAATTCCTCCTCAGAATGATCTTTTGGTTCAAAGAAGAAATTGCTCATACGAACTTGAGGTAAAAACTCAAAACTAAAAGCACGATAATTTGAGGAAGGTTCACCATCCATCGCTGCAGCTGTAGCTCGACTGTGTAGAAAATCAACTAATATGCCTTCATCAACCAGTAAAGTCCCTCGTCCCTTAATCCCCTCGGAATCATATTCGTAATAACCTACTGTTTCAATATAGGGGTCATCAATTACACTAACAACAGATGGAGCAATTTTCATCCCTAACATTCCTGCTGAAAAAGAACGACCTGAAAGAACATTATCTGCTTCCAATGAGTGCCCTAATACTTCGTGTAAACATGTCCAAGCCATGTCTTCACTTAATACTGCCTTGGTAGTTCCTTGATAAATAGATCTAGCTGAAGGAAGATTATTTATTACTTCTACAAAATTATCAGTTTCATCTAGATTATCAAAAGGTAATACTTCGACTCCACCTAGTCCGCCAAAATTTTTGTAGTATTTTACCTGTGTGTTATTATGCATTACTCGACCAGTCAAAGTCAAAATTGCATAAGGATATTCTTGGTAAACTTGTGATCCTTCACTACTTGCAAAACGTTCAGACCAATTTAAAAAAACTATGTCAGTTTCAATTAATGCTTCTACTTTTAATTTCTCTTCAATATGATTTTGAAAGGTTTTTATCTGTTCCTTGAATTCAGTTTTATCTAGTTCTTTCCAGTTAATTTTTGCTTTTCTTGTTACTGTTGAATCAGATACAGGTACTTCAGTTAAGGAGGAAATTCCTTTTTTCCACTTAGATACAAGGTTTGCAGTTTTTACAGCTTTCCTAATATGCGCATCAGCGTATTTCAAATCTGGTGTAGAAGTAAAAGTTATGATTCCTTCAGATAACATCCTGATACCATAACCTGAGCTAATACAATTTATCTCATCGACAATCTCGCCGTTAATAGCATGTATCTTCTTTTCCTCAATTCTTCCGAAACGTATATCTGAATAAGAGGTACCTTGCTGTTCTGCAATCTTGAGTAGGTTATCAAGTGAATCGATAGTTTACACCCCTTTCAGACTTTTCTTTATCTTTGACATATATATAGCTAGCCAAACATATGATACTGTTTGATTATTTTATTCCATCAGCACTTTAATATGTTTGTACTTAATTGTCAACAGTAAACTTTTTCTTTGTGAAGGATTCTTCAGACTAATGCCTATTGCTATATGTTGTGACTTTGATGGAACAATCACGTTAATGGAT
>BPTK01000233.1 GCA_023705905.1 Candidatus Heimdallarchaeota archaeon | reverse complement strand
TCTTATACTTTTACGAATCCTAGCGTCTACAAAGTTTATTTCATAGTATTAGAACTTCAAACTGGAATTTTCTGGACTTCTGATTGTATCTGGTATGTCCATGATGATGGCTGGTTAGATATATGGATTGAACAAGGTTACTATGGCGAAGTAGGAACAAACTATACTATGCAATTTGGAGTAGATAATCTGTTCTCTATAGATAAGAATCTGAACTTTGTAGTAAAAATAGTTCAAGGAGCTGACTCTTGGATAGCACATAATGAAACGAAATTGGTATTATCAATGACAACTTATGATTTCTATGTCTATTGGGTATTTGTGAACGCAGGTTGGTATGATGTTTACTTCATAGTAACCGACCTCGACACTGGAATCGTTAAATTAGAAGAATGCTGGTGGAAGATTGAGGACCCTACTATACCTGAATTTAGTTTTATAACTCTAATGCCAATCTTAGGAGCTCTTTCTGCAGTAGTTTATTTAGCATTTAGACGGAAAAGGAAACTATCTCTCTAAACTCTTTTCTTTTTTTTTCTTACCTATAATTTCTGATGACTATGCAATAAATTTTTAAAATTCATTTTTTGTTTGATTCTATCCAATAAGGTGAACTACAATGAAAAAGTATCTAGTAACAGGATCGTATGGACAAATTGGCGTTGCATTAATTCCTGCAATGATAAAGAAGTATGGAAGAGAAAACGTCATTGCTACAGGTCGAAAAAAACCAATTCCCTTATTCAAGGAGTTGGATGTAATTTACAGAAGATTAGATGTTAGAGATCAATTTGGTTTAAGATCTTTGATTGTTGAAAATGACATTGATATTATTATCCACAATGCTTCTGTCCTTTCCGCTACAGGAGAAAAAAATCCTCAATTAGCTCATTCAATAAACTTCGAAGGGTTCTATAATGTTCTAGAAGCTTCCAGAGAACTCAAAATTGAACAATTATTTACTCCCTCGTCCATAGCTGCATTTGGTCCTACGACTCCTTTAGTAAATACTCCAAATACAACTATAATGGAACCTACAAGTATTTACGGAATATCTAAAGTATATATTGAACTAATGGGTAATTATTATAACTTGAAATACGGTTTGAATTTTAGAGCACTTCGCTATCCTGGGGTTTTAAGCCCTGAGGAACCCGGAGGTGGGACTACTGATTATGCCATCTGGATTTTCTATGAAGCGCTTAAGAACATGAAATATACTTGTTTCTTAGGAGCAGATGTTAGATTGCCAATGATGATGATGTCAGATTGCTTAAAATCAACTTTTGACTTAATAGAAGCTGATGATGCAAAACTCAAACATCGATCTTACAACGTCACAGGAATGAGTTTCACTCCAGAAGAACTTGCTAATGCAATAAGGAAATACTTGCCTGATTTCACAATCGATTATGAACCCGATTTCCGTAACGCTATTGCACTCTCTTGGCCACAGTCACTTGATGATAGTGCTGCTAGAGAAGAATGGGGTTGGGAACCTGAATTACCCTTTGATAAAATGGTTCCAGCAATGTTAGATGGCGTTAGTCAACGATTAGGGATTTCCTATAAATAAAGTTCAGAGAATCTCCTATCATTTTTGAGATTCTTTATAATTCCTAATTTCCCTAATTTCCCCTGATTCTCTTTCTATTTTACATAAAAATATACCTCATAGTTGTTTAGTAATTCATTTAAACTAATTGCCAATTTCTTTTTTGATTATTTCTTATAGCTGATGGTAATTTGAGTGAACCTAAAAGTAAAATAGTAAAAGTTCTTGATGAAATTGGACAGGCTAAATGTTGCATGTCTCAAAGAAAAATAATGATTTTAGCTGTTTTTGCCGGTGTGTATATTGGTTTTGGAGGAGTGTTAACGATAATTGTAACCACTGATATGACTCTTAATTTTGGTGTTGGATTTACAAAACTGATTGCTGGAATAGTTTTTTCCATAGGATTGATGTTGGTCGTATTAGGAGGAGCTGAACTTTTCACTGGAAATAACTTGTTAATTATACCTTGTATGGATAGAAAAATAACACCATATCATCTAATCAAAAACCTTTCAGTGGTTTATGTTGGAAATTTTGTTGGTTCTCTTTTACTAGTTGTCCTTTTTGTTGGAACAGGAATCTGGAAAGGTAATAATTTTCTTGTTGGAGCAAATTCCTTACTTATTGCAAATGATAAAGTAAATCAAAGCTTTTTAGAAGCATTTTGCAGAGGAATTCTATGTAACTGGCTAGTTTGTTTAGCTATTTGGATTTCTACATCTGCAAAATCAACTATAGGTAAAATTTTTAGCATCTTATTTCCGGTTATGGCTTTCGTTACGAGCGGTTTTGAACATTCAATCGCAAACATGTTCTTCATACCATTAGGTCTTTGGTTGAAGAATTTTAGTTCAGTTATTTCGGCAGCTGGTTCCCCAGATTTAGTTAATCTAACATGGGGGAATTTCTTCTATAGAAATCTTCTACCTGTAACGCTTGGGAATATTCTAGGAGGTTTGATATTTGTCGGATTTCTTTATTGGTTTGTTTACAGAACTAAAGACACTATCTGTGGAGAAGATGATGCTCAAGTTAGTGAAAAAAGTTCTATAAATACTGAGAAAACAATTCAACCTATTCCTGAAAAAATTCAAAGTAAGATACAGATTAACCTCCAACAACGCAAAGAAAGAGTGAAATCAAAGAAGAATAATACAAAGACTAAGGTCGGTTAGATAAAATCATGGTAGAAATAATAGCAATTTATCTAACTGCCTGGTGTCCTAGTTGTAAAAGATTAACAAAATTCCTTAAAAAGCATAAAATTTATTTTACTGCGATTGATATTGACAAAGACCAAAACGCCTCTGAAATAGTTATTGAATTGAATAATGGAAAGAGATGCGTTCCAACAGTAGCATTTTCTGATAATACATTTATAACAAATCCTGATTCTACTCAAATTATTGATAAATTAGACTTGAAGCTGCAAGATTTGTAATGTTGACTATCTGAGATCACTCCCAGTTTTACTTTCATTTTTTTCTTCTTTTGATTTACAACTGTTTAATAGTGTCCAAGTACAATTTTCAAACTGACTACTCTAGTATAGCATCGAGGCATGAAGGATGAAAAAAGGTTGGAAAATTGTCTTAGGAATTTCTATAGGGATTAGTGTCATCATTTCTTTTTGTTAGTACTTCAATTAATTCGAATAACAACAGCTGATTATGAATGGTTAGAAGGAGAACCCAAGGATTATGGGTTTAGATGGAACAAAATTGCAGCAACATTTCTTGTTGCAGAACAGATGCCATTTCTCAGAAGTGTGTTAATAATGAGATATGATACACTACTAGCTGAATGGTATTTCAATGATGGGAGCAACGATACGGATTTTCATATTCACTCAGCGTCAAAGAGCTTCATGTCAGCCTTAATTGGTATTGCAATGAGAGAAGGATATATTACTGATTTGGATCAGAAGATACTTGATTTCTTTCCAGAACATGTTGACTTAGATCTAGAGCCTGAAAAGTCTGATATTACAATACGTCATTTGCTTCAGATGCAAGCAGGATTGAATTTTAACGATTCTGCTAATGAATGGTATGCATATTCAAGAAGCTTGAATTGGGTTAACTATGCTTTGCAATTACCACTCGTACATAATCCTGGAGAGGGTTGGCATTATGCTACTCCTCAGACAAATTTACTCTCTGTTATCTTAACTAGAGCGAGTAACATGAGTACAAGGGAATTTGCAGAACAATATCTCTTTGATCCATTGAATATCACCATTGATTATTGGTATCAAGATCCTCAAGGATATTACACCGGTGGTCATGAAATGTATTTTACTCCAAGGGAACTTTTGCAATTTGGTCGTTTATATCTCAACAATGGATCCTTAGGAGGTGGTCAGATAGTACCAGCCAATTGGGTGCAGGAGTCTATACAAGACTATGCAAATGGTCAAGTAGAAACTGACGTAGCAATGACAAGTGGGTTGGAATCTGACTTCTATAAAGATACAGGTTATGGTTATCAATGGTGGTTGAAGACTATGCGAGGATATACATCATTCTCAGCAAGAGGTTTAGGAGGACAATTCATCTTTTGCTTCCCTGAACATGATATGATAGTTGTTACTACAGCTTCTGGTTCAGTTACTGAATCTTATCCTGGTCAGTATGAAGGAATAATGTCTTTAATTGAATATAACATCCTTGGTTCATTGATCAATTAATCTAATCTCTTAAATACAAACCAGAGGTGTAATGCACAAAATCCGCCTTTAAATATCGAAATCTTTTTTTCTAGCTTCTTTAAATACGGAATTGGTAATTATTGTTCAGCGACAAGTTAAAAATCAAGTCAAAGACATGGCTTACAAAGAGTTACTCTTTGCGTTTTTGTTTTGATCTTTATTCGCTAAAATACAGGTGAAATATATGACTGTATCTCAAGCAAAATTTCAATTACCAAGGAGTCCGCTCATTGGTTTTCGACTTAATCCCAAGTATAAACACCGGTGGATTAGTATATTCATGACCATTCTAATAGCTACACCCATGGCATTCATAATGGCATTAATTGTTTTGGAACCACAGACTTAGCACATCATTTTCTTTTGAATCTTGCTGCAGCTGGTCCTGTTGCATTCGTCGCAGCCCATTTTGGGTACGACGGAATAAAAATAGGTAAAGTAACTCTTCTGCCTGGTATCGGTCCTTTTGCTGAAAAAGTAATGAAATTCGATTTTGGATTAGCTATACGTACACAAACTATGAAACAAATGCTCTCCAGTTGGCAATTTTGGGGATTTGGATTGATAGTTGCTGCTCTTCTATGTATAGAGATTGCTTTACCCGTTTCCTTTATCAAAGTTCCTTGGTTAGCATTAAACTTCTCCACTGGTTGGGGA
>BPTK01000232.1 GCA_023705905.1 Candidatus Heimdallarchaeota archaeon | reverse complement strand
TAAGCAAGGTCATACTTGAGAAATATATTGCTCTATAAACTTGTGTTTTAACTCTCAGATCTCTGTAAACAATATTTGATTCATCAAATTTCGCAATTTCATTTTCCTCTTGAGCAAATCCTCGAACAACATGAGCTCCTGTAACATTTTCTTGTAATATTGATGTGACTGATCCAAACTGCTTGCGTGCTTGATAAAACAACGGTCTAACTTTTGTGCTAAACCAATAAATCAACCAGATAAATCCAGGAAACAGCGCAACAAGTATTAACCCTAGTTGCCAACTCATGATAATCATAGCAATATATGCACCGATAAAGAAGATAGCACCATTCATGACTAATCTAATTGTAAAACTAACAAATCCTTGGATTGCATTAAGATCTGTAGTGACTCTGGTCATTATTTGACCTGTATTTTCATCGTCATAAAACTCCAAACTCAATTGTTGGAGTATCTTATAGATGTCATTTCGTAAATCAAAAATCACTCTTTGTGCGTAAACAGCTGCATAATATCTAGACAAAAACTGCATGACTCCCCCAACTATTGCTGTTCCCAAAACTGCTCCTCCAATGATCCAGATCAAGGGTATGCTCTTTGTCTCGATAGCGTTGTTAATGGCTTCTCTTATCAGTAAAGGTGTTGCTAAACCTAAAACAGCTGCAAAAAATGCAACAAAACTAACAAAAATGAACAGAGGTATGCTCTTTAAGAGATAGGGGGCAATTACCGACATAATCTCCTTAAAAGAGTGTGCACGTTTTCTGTTCTCTAGCCATGACATCTGGTTCAAGAATTCCTTTAAACGATATAAAATTTACGATTTAGCATTTTATACGAAATAGTTTTTTTTCACAATTTAGAACTTATCAATAATCTTTATAAATGTGTTACAAACCTTACTTTTAGAAGATATGATTTGGAGGAAAATGATTGAAACATTCCAGATTTATTAGTATAGCATTTATTATCTCGCTTTTAGTAGTTCCTTTCCTTTCTAGTTCAACAATTACTGTCAATGCTGTTGTTGGCGATGAAACATGGGATTATCAAGGTGTAGTTACACAGCAGAAAAACCGAGTCAAAGTTACTCCATCATATATTGTTGATCCTTTGCAAATGCGAACATTTCTATTTTGTTTGGAACAGGATAATATTACAGGAGTGGACGCCCTAGTTGCATTACATGGAATACAACCTATACGAAACGCCCCATTTTATTCAGATTTCTTTGAAACTACAAGTCTGGGGGGATTATATGGGTTTAATGTTACAGGTGAAGGAATGTCTTGGGTCACCATGACTGAAGATGTTATGGATAATGGAACAGCTGAATATGATGAAGATCTTGCAATCATATATGAGACAATTATTAATAAAATTAAATATACTCATGAAGAATTATTTGATCCAGTATTATATGCTGCTTTTATCTATGTTTTAGAATTACCCATACATATTGTAAGATTTAATACTCAACAAGGTAGCGTAGGTATTTGGCAACAAATAAATAAAGATCAGACAGTCATCAATGGTAATTTTACTACTTATGGTGGAGATTTACCGTTATATACAGATCCGCAAGAGCCTGATAACACAGATTATTGGTGGCCTCAATATAATGTGACTATTGCTCAGAATTTTCAGAGAACATCGTTACCTGGAACTCATAGTTTGGGCGTAGCTTTTCCGTTTCTAGCATCTGTTGCAGCAATTGGTGGTATAGCTATTCTTGTTACAATTAACCTGATTATTAGGAGGAAAAGGAAATGAAAAATAAGTATTTGATTATTGCAAGTTTGTTGATGGTGACAGTTTTTATCAGTTCATCTTTCCATTATTCTATCCTAGCACAAGAGGAGGAAGAGGATGTGTGGGATTTTGAAGGAATAATGAGAATAGGAAGCGACGAACAGCGTATTGAAATCTTCGATCCTCAAGAGGATGGTGGTTTGAATACTTCTGTTGGTGAGTATTTGAGACCTAAGTTGTATTTTAATATATTAGGTCTGGACTCAAATGATGATGAAAAAATGGATATTTATTTCGGCTTTTACGGCATAAATTCATTCGATTTATCGCATCTTGGTTACCAAACAGAAACCGAGCTGTTTAGGATGATTATTAATGCTAGGTGGAGATTGAGAATACCTGAAGAGTCACAAGCACAATGGCAAGTACTCTATTATCCTGATCCCCTCTATGATGCAATAAATGCTAATTTGCAGCATGATACGCCTATTTATTTCATAAATTTAACCAAAAGTGAAGGAGTTAATCTTCAATATAGAATAGATTTAGGGATAAATTATACTATAGGGAATTTTACAACATTTGGCGCAGGAAGTCCTCTGGTACCTGAGTACCCAACTTTTCCTGAATATAATGTTTCAGTGCCTCTATTTACCGAAACACAATTTCTTGGTGAAGCAACTATAGGACTCTATGATAGTCCAGTGAGTTTCATAGCCATAACAGGATTAACATTTATCATATTCTACATCTTTCGGAAAAAGCGGAAAGGTAAAACGAAACTAACGTGATTCTTTTACCAAAAACTTTTATCTTTCCTTTTCTTTATCTTTCTTTGACGAATAATGTTTGAGCTATCTTATGTTTTAAGTACAATTATTCTAAGTTTACTTAGCCTCACCAACATTGTTCTTCTAACATTGCCAAACATTTCAAAATTGAAAAACATTCATTGGTTTCTAATCAAAGTAGCTGTAATTATGATAATCACTGTTTGGATTATAATTCTACCAGAAGAGATTCAAGAAAGCTACTTCTTTATTGGAGGATCTTTCGGTTTAGGTTTTCTAATTAGAGGTATTTTAATAAATAAGAGAAGTAAGTATATGTTTCACATTTTTGCATTTTCGGCTTTTTCTATTATTTTTCTGGCAGTTAATCAGACATTATTATTTATTATAAACTTGAGTCTCTCGTATGTTCTTCATTTAGGTTTACTATTTTATAGTTTAAATATTCGCAATTCAAAAGACACTGAAGTAACAGATAGTAAAGGATCAAAATTTGTTATAAATACAATCGTTATTCTCGCATTTGCTTCACTATTTGGTTTTTTGGTTTTCTCTGTAATGGATGCTGGAAAGATAGATGTAGCAAACATCCCCCTTGCTGATTTATTTGCTCTTCATTCAGATTATAGAACAATGCTTATAGTAATAATTCTTACAATGTTTTTTACATTTATCTTAATGTTAATTGATTTGTACACTCAATCAAAAAGGAGAAATGCTGAACAATGGTATACCTAAGTTTCATACTGTCAATTGCCTTTATTTGTTTCCTATGTGGGATATTTCTCATATTGTTCAGCAAGAAGAATTTACAAGTTTTCATAGGTTTTGCATTGATATTTCTTACTGGTATATTTTTCCTATCTGTTGTACAATTAAATGCTGAGGCACTAATATTTACTTTACTTGGGGTATTATCTATTATCCTTATATTATTCTTCTATGTAAGAGATAAGGTGTTTGCAGTGGTACCTACAATTGATGAAAGGATTGAAGATAATGAACTTAATTAACACACTTCTGTTAATCCAGATGGGGATATTATTTGCGTTTCCCATTTTTCGAAGACTAATTAGGGGAAGTGAACAAAATCAGAAACAACACCACAATTTATTTTCTTTAATTAACATATTAGCTTCTGTAACAGTTTTAACATTGGTTCTTTATGGTGGTAGTAACTATGAAACATCTATAGATTTGTTCAATATTGATAATCTATCTTTTAGTTTAGGATTTTCAATATCGATTTTAAGGACAATTTTCTATGCTGTTCTAGTAATATGTTTAACTATATATCTAAACTATTTAGCAGCTGAAAAACAAGATTTGTCAAAGTCAACTTTGGATCGTGTATCGTATTTTGCTCTATTGATAATACCTTTTGTATTCTCACCCAATTTCTTTCAATTAGTAATAGTATGGTTTATTCTAGATTTTCTATATCTAGAGTACCTACATTCATTATCAAAAGATTCAAGATCAGATAATAGATTAGGATTCAAGCAGCTGTTTTTCAGTCTGATCATTGCAAATGCACTAATTATAGCATCTTTTATCTTACTAATAAAACGAACAATTTCCTTCAATTACAACTTGATAATTGATGATATTCAACTGAAATTCTTTATTCATAATCAATATTTTCTCCTCCTGAACGTTCTGTTCTTTGTTGGTGTTATAGCAAAAATCTCCATTTTCCCCTTTCATACTTGGTTCAGAAACGCAAATAAGGATAATTTATCATGGAATATACCTGTTTTTTCCTTCTATATTTTTGCGAATTTGTTTGCTTTCGTTAGTACCCCTTATCTCAATCTTCTACCAGTTTTAGCAGATATTTTTGCGTGGGTTGGTATAATCATTGCAATAATCTCTATAACAATTGCAGCTTTCACCAATAACAAAAGTTCTTTACTAGTTCTTATACTTTCATCGTTATTTGCTTACATACTCTTTACATTTGGTTCAGGAAGTTATGCAATTGGTTTTCATATTATGATTGTAATAATGATTGTAGGAACAGCGATTCCGATTATAATTACAAACAGAAGTAAAGTAGAACTAAGAAATGATTTGGAAACACCTAAAACTCAGATACTCACCAACGTAGCCTTCTTTATAACATCTATTATAATTTTTCTTGGGCTTATTGGTGTCCCCCCTCTTAGTAGTTCAATTCTAAGCATAATCGTTGTTTATGTATCTCAACCTAACTCTCTCTCTTTAGCATTATTCATAATCGGTTTCTTATTCTTATTCCTACTTGGAATAGTTGGTATCAAACTTGCTTATGATCTTTGGAGTAAGAGAGCTGAAAATAAATCAATTAGAAGCATCATTTTAGTTGCTATTTTATCTATAACCCTCATTCTCACATTTACTATCTACCCTCATTACCAGATTATAG
>BPTK01000231.1 GCA_023705905.1 Candidatus Heimdallarchaeota archaeon | reverse complement strand
CAATTGTTAAGAAAGTTATACTCAATGAGTATGCAGGAGAAAAACTGATTCAAGCTATATCTAATAGTGGATATGAACCCATTGTATCTCCACACGATATTTATTTGACAATGTCCATTGAAGTAATGAATATTTTAATGGAAAGTCGAAAGATTGATACCGTAATAATAGCCTCTAGACACGCAAGAACAGCCCCGATTCTGTTGAAAATAAAAGAAAAAGGAAAAGGAACTACAATAGTTGGATTTGAACCTGGGATGAGTACTTGCGTAAAGAAAATTGCTGACCATTCTTTTATGATTGAATACTAGATTAAATCGACAATGTTCTCAAGCATAACGTGAGTTTCTTTTTGCTCGAAACGAGTAATTAGATGAGTATCTGCAGCTGTTTTTAGTTCTTCTCTTAAACGATAATGAGCTTTCCTCCTAACAGTTTTTTTAAGCAGATATCGCTTCTCTTGCAATTGTTTAAGATGGTGAGATGCTGATGTTTTTTGTATACCTAAATTATTAATGATATCATCATAGGTAATTCCGTGATCATAAGCAATAGATTTCATAGATATGAGAGCTAGGATGAATGTTTGAGTATTATCATTTAGAGTAACCAAATCGTAAAAATCTTTGTTCAAGTTGATTCCTAAAAATGAAATAATATCATTAACGAGTGACTTTGAAGCAATGTCTAGACCATTATAATAACAATCCTCACATACTCTCGAACAAATCTTAATAGCGTTCAACAAACTACCACTAGATTTATTGGATATGTATCTAAGAATATCTGAAGAGAATGGCTGTTGTATTTGTTTATTCTTTGACAATTTTAAAGTGAGAATTTCTAGAATTTCCTCATCATTTAGTGAATTGATTCTTTCGCTAGGAACTATGTGGTTAATTAAATCATAATTAGAATAAGCCATGCTGTTCTTTAATCGTGTCCATCCTGAATGGGAAAAAATAAAAACAATTGGTGTGTTCTGAAAATCTCTTTCCATTGCATAACGGAAATCTTCAAAAAATTCAACCAAAAAATCTGAGTGATCTATAATAATAAGTGAAAGAGATTCTCCCGCTGAATCAGATACACCAAGAATATTTCTAAAATTTTGAATAGATTTAGCAATAGAATACTGCTGGTCCGTGAATTCAACTAGTTCTCTTGCATCGATAAAAATCGTATTTCGGAGTTTCTTGGAAGTCTTTACGATAAATCTGTGAACAAGAGACATCAAAGTACTGATGCCCGTTTGACTGGAACCAAATATGACTCCATCCATTATTACTCCCTCAGTATTATCTCGCGTTTTTTCTAAAGTTTGTGTGAAACTATTATGGACTTTGTTGATGTATCGTATAACTTGCTTGAAACGTGGTTCAATGAATGCTTCAGATTCCAAATCTGCTAAGGATACATCTGAGAATGGATTAGATTCAAATCCAAAAGAAACAAACGGATCTTGTGGTGTATATGAGACACTGTCACTTTCCTTGATTGCCTCACGTGCTAATCTTTCAAATTTATCCATATCCACCACAACAAAATATTATCCAGACAACATCTGAACTATTCGAATATTTGAACTTATCGTATCATTCGAATTATTCGAATTTTCGACAAAAATACTTTTTTAGGTTACCAATAGTCTGTTGCGATATTAACTAGCAAGTTGTGCGTAAGAAATATAAGCGTCTGACTGGACAAAGAAAAAGGCTTATAGATGTCTGTAAGTTCCTTCGGATAATGAAAAAAAGTTCGCAGAAAAATGTTCATCGTAATCCAATAATTCAAAATATTTTCATTGTAACACGAACATATTTCAGTTTCATTATTTCTTTATCAAAGGAGAAAAAAGAAGATCAAGTTAAAATTTTCTGGAAAATTCTAGGTCTTATTGTTATTCCAATAGCGATTTTTCTTCTCCCAATTTTTGATATCCTTCTCTTGATTTTCCTTCCTGGTTTACACCTATTCAGACCTTTGTTTAAAGCAGGGTGGAAGTACGGAATAATTTCTGCGATTGGAGTCACTTTAGCTGTTGCTGTAATTACACAATATGTATTTTTTATATATTCTTATCAATTTCAAGCTTTTAATTTATTCCTTGCTGATGAACCAAGGACTTACATTCAGGTACAAGTAGAATCAACATTTATACAACAAAGTTTCCATCAATACAATAGTTTTGATAGAATTTCAGCTATAGCTCTGAATTACATAAATATGACCGATCGAGTTTTACAACGAGATTTGTTCTTCAAGAGAGGTATGTTCACGCAAACGTTTGATCCAATTACGAATGAAACGATATTACCAAACATCCCTCTTATAGGTACGGAAGGCAAATTGCGAACTTATCTGTCGAATAACATAGCTATAGGTAGAGCTCCTGAAAATCCTTTCGAAATTTTAGCAGCTGTCTCTCACGATTATTATAACCATTCATCTATCCGTGTTAATGACACAACGAACCTCTACATCCCAATCTCACTTACAAAAGATGCCTCTCTAACTGTTCCTGCCGCTTATACAACAGTAAATGTTTCAGGTATAGTTTTCTTAGATGATCTAGTAGATTATAATGTTCTAGGATCTGATATTGGAATTCCTATTGAATATATTTTAGAACTAGCTGAACGAGCTGCAGCTGTAACTTGGTGGATAGAAGGAGCTGAAATTCTTCAATCAGTTGCAATGTCTTATGGTTTGGCCACCATCAATGAGGACTTATTTTATGATGTTACAGTAATTGACTCCTTTCATTTGGAAGATGAAATTAACACGATAAAATTAATTGGTGTAGAGTTAAAAGAATGGTATTTATTACTGGAATCCTACACACAAGTTAGAATTAATTCTTATTTAGTTGATTTATTAGAAAAATTCCAAGATGAGTATAATTTGTATCAAACATTCATGTACGCCTTCTTATCACCAATTATTGCTTTAACTATCATTCTTACTGTATATGCAGCTAATTTAGTTAGGAAGAAGCGAGATCAACAGCTTACAATACTTACAGAAAGGGGAGCAAAACGGAGTGAAATAGGCTCATATTTAACTTTGGAATCATTAATTATTGGAGGAGTATCCTTATTCTTTGGTGTTATAGTAGGCATACCCATTTCTGCTCTTCTTACAAAAAGTTCAGGCTTTTTGTCATTTTCGAATACGACCGTTCCACTTCGAATTGATTTAGCTTCTGTATATGTTGCTTTGCTAGGTAGTGCAGGAGCGATTCTACTAATTCAAATTGTGAACACAATTACACTTCTAAAAAAGAGAAGTATTGAGGATTACGGGAAAGTTGAGAAATCTCTTCCGAAATATTACAAATATTTTGTTGATGTGATATTGATTGTCTTTGGTGTTGTAATATGGATTATTTTCAAAATGCCAAGCTTATCATCCTATCAAGATTTGACTGCTAGATATGTAGGCATACCAGCAACAATTCTAGTGCTATTTGGTTCAATACTTTTCATGCAACGATTACTTCCTTTATTCTCGAAGATTATTGTGAAGATAAGTACTCTATTTAAATTTGATATAATTTCTCTAAGTGTAAGAGAAATCACAAGATACCAGAAAAGTTTTGTTAGATCGTCAATTATCTTGACTCTGTCTTTCTCCTTGGTAGTTAGCTCCATAGTTATTCCATCAACCTATCAATCCTATAACACAGAAGGGGCCTACTATGATCAAGGAGCAGATATAGTTATCCGAGGTTTTCCTATTGATAATGCCTATCTGAAAGTCGAAGTTGACGCACTCACTGAAGTTGAATCATCAACTATTGTACGATTCGTTAATCTTAGAGATGTTCAAGGAGATCTTTCCATTACGTATACTGTCCTAGCAGTAAATGTAACGGAATACCAACAAACGGCTTATTTCAGGAAAGACTTTGCTAGTAAACCTTTGGGAGATTTAATTGCTCAATTGGAAGCCCCTCTTCAAGTTCTTGTGCAAAAGGATGAACTCGGGGTGCTAAATCAAAATATTGGTGATGATATATCTATAGCATATAGAGCCTATAATGAGAGCATGCGAGAAATTATTGGCTCACCCTTTTTCTATGAAAACATTTCTGTTTCAGTTGTTGACAGCTACAATTATTGGCCAGTACTTGTTAATGAATTAAGTTTGGGGAATGTCAGGTCAATCTTTTATCATTTTGTTGCAGATATCGGGATGATGGATTATTTACAATTAGCTCCATTTGATGTGATTGACTATCTGTTCATTAAAGGCAATTCAAGTTATGCACTTGCTGATGTTGCTGCAAAAGTTCTGTCACTTACTGGTGGAACTGTAACTAATGTAGAAGACCAAATATTTGTTAAACCAGATAGTCCTCGTTCATCAATCCTCTTCTCTGCAATAAATTCTACATTGATGATGGCATTTGCGATAAATGCCATCATTCTTGCATTATTTGCGTCTATTCAATTAATAGACAAAGCTAGAGAAATAGCAACTATGAAAGCTATAGGTATTTCAACGAAACAGTTGCTCAAATACTATATGGCGGTTTATATTGCTTTGCTACTATTTACTACGATTTGTGGATTAATTGTAGGTTATATAACCTCAACAATGCTCATGGGGGTACTAGCAACTAATCGAACAATTCCTCCATATTCAATGGCATTGCCAGTCGTACAGCTCTTAATATCAATAAGTGCACTACTAGCTGCAGCATTTTTGGGTGCTGCTATACCAACATTTAGTTCTTCTAAGGAGGAAATTGGTACTGAATTGAGACAATCAGCATAGGTGATAATATGTCGTTTATAGAAATACGAGACTTAATCAAAATTTACAATCCCAAAGAATCAAATCTGAGAGTACCAGCTTTACGAGGAGTGGAACTTAATATTGAACAGGGTGAATTTATCTCAATAATAGGTCCATCAGGAAGTGGAAAAACAACTCTTCTTTTGCTGCTAGCAGGTATGGCAG
>BPTK01000230.1 GCA_023705905.1 Candidatus Heimdallarchaeota archaeon | reverse complement strand
AGAATATCTACGCCTATGATTATGAAATCAGAATCTTCTTTTGATATACCTACCACCTTCATTTCTTTCCAACAATATACTCAACAACATCTTCAACTTCAGGACTAATAAACCATTTTTTCCCAAAGTAATCAAAGAGATGGCTGAAATCTCTCTCCAGAATTAAGTCCGCATCTGGATGGTCTGTTGTAATTGCTTGAGGAAAATCTATTATCGCTATAGAATCTTTGTTCTCATCGTATAGAATATTGTATTCCGTTAGATCTGCATGAACGATGTTGTATTTATTATACAATATTTTACCGTATTCAATAATTTTTTCGAGTATTTTAAGAGGTTTTTTCAGATTTTGGACTTTCACCAATTCTATTCCCTCAATTACGTTCATTGCGATAATATGACGATTGCGTCCAAGCATTTTGGGAATAGGCAGCTTTGATTCTTGAAGTTTCATCAGCACTTCGTATTCTCTCTTAGAAGATAATTCAGCTAAAGAAAAAACGGAATAGTGAAATTTTCCTTTCAACAAGTCTCTTCTTTTCTTTACTTGTTGAAAACTAGCTCTTCCTGTTCGATTAATTTTCAACATAATCTCATTTTCTTCAAAATCTATTGCATAATAAATATCACTTTCTTTTCCAACCCCTTTTGCACGTCCAACCCCAGCAACTATTTTTTTGTTATAAAGAGAGTTTAAAGCTAAAGCATCAAATCCTGCAAATGTAAGTGTGTACCCCACAAATTGACCCGTCCACCTTCTAAGTAATTTCTTCTTATTGAGTTTCGAAACAATATAACTCACTTCTTTTTCAGTGTAACCTGAATATGTGGTAATTTTCTCTACTGGAGCATATTCACCCTTCTTTAGAAGAGTTTCAACCATATTAAGGACTCTTAATTCTTGATTTGTAAGGTCCTTAAGTATCCTTGCCCCGTATAGAGTTATAGACATTAGCTACCTATAAGGGGATAACTTAAAATTCTTTTCTTTCTTATCGTTATTTAATGAAAGACAAAAAATATGATGTCAGAAGAAGATATGAAGCTACAGCTACACAATATGACAAGAGATATTTGGAAATTCAAATGTCAAAATATAATGAAATATTCTCTGAAATTGATGTAGATAATTCTGATATTATATTGGACGTAGGTGGAGGAACGGGTTTATTACTTGATTTTATGGAGAATCAAACATCAAACATTTTTTGCTGTGACATCTCATTTAAGATGTTATTAGAAGGCAAAAATAAACACAAGACAAACCATTTCATTTGTGCGGATAGCGATCATTTACCATTTAAAAAAAATATATTTAACAAAATTGTATGTGTTTCCGTAATACAAAATATTCCTGATCCTCAAATAACACTACGGGAGATACATTCTTCCCTTAGAAGTGAAGGAATTTTTATTTTGACAGCTTTAACAAAACTGTTTTCTGATTCAGATATAAAGGAAACGATGCACAAAGCAAGATTCTCTATACTCAAACTTTGGCAATTACCAGTAGAAGATATCGCTGTTATAGCAAATAAGAATGAATGTTAGTATGTAAAAATCATACAATATTTAGAATGATTTTCTTCACTCTTGTCTTGCAGACCTTCCTGACCCCATGTGCACCGGGTTCGTATCTGCTATCTAATACTCCAGCACGCTCTAAATATTTTATCTGAGCTGATGTATTAGCTTCTGTCTGCTTCATTCTTTTAGCAATACTAGAAATATCCATTTCTTTGTCAAGTAATAATTTAACGATCTTGTATCTAGTTGGCGAGGATAAAGCCTTAGCTAATCCTATAATTGGTTCTTCATCACTTAATTCTAATATCTCACTCATTATACCACCCCGAGTTTAATGCATGCGTGAACGTTCACATTATTATATAAGACTAGTGGTTGGTTAAAAGAAGAAATGCTTATTCGTTTATTATTTTCGGCAAAGAATTATATAGATGTTTCATTATTAATATGTCTCCTTTCATCTCTTTAAGTAACCAATGTTCAATAGAATCATCAATATTGAAGGGAAATATTCTTTATCTTAAGAACAAAATATATTTTCATCATAAATAGTTAATCTTATAGAGATTAGCAATAAAATTGTTTTCAGGCAAAAACTTTACTGGAAAGTGAGAGAAACATGAGCTCCACTGTAGATGATAAAATTCGTGACATAGAGGAACAAATAAAGCAAACTCAAAAAAATAAGGCTACTGAGCACCACATAGGTACGCTTAAAGCTAAAATTGCTAAATTGAGAAGAAGAAAACTCGAGATTCAGTTTTCTTCAAGTTCTGCTAAAGGGTACGGGTTTGATATTCGAAAAACCGGTGACGGTACAGTTGTTCTCATAGGATTTCCATCAACTGGTAAATCTACTTTGATTACTTCAATCACAGGTGCGCAATCAAAAATTGGAGCTTATGCATTTACTACCACAAAAGCTATACCAGGAGTAATGTTTCACAAAGGCACACAGATACAAATTGTAGACCTTCCAGGGATAATTGAAGATGCAAGTATAGGAAAGGGGAGAGGAAAAGAAATTCTTGCAGTAGCAAGAGGTTCTGACATGATTTTATTGCTGCTAGAGCCGAAAGATACAACAAAATATTATGATAAAATCATTTCAGAATTAAACAAAGTAGCAATACGTCCAGGGATGGTCGAACCTATTATAATAATTAAGAAAGAGGATAGGGGGGGAATAGCTCTGTCAACTATAAGAAGACTAACTCACATGACAGAAAAGACATTCAAGGGTATTCTTAGAGAGTATAAAGTAATTAATGCATCAGTTACTGTTCGTAGTGACCCGACTATAGACCAATTAATTGATGTTTTAGAAGGTAATAGAGTTTATCCAAAGATTCTCGTTGTCGTTAATAAAATCGATTTGTTCACTAAAAGACAGAAAAAATCAATACAAAAGCAATTTCCTGACGCAATTTTCATTAGTGCTTTGACAGGAGAGAATCTCAAAGCATTAAAAGATAGTATAGTAGATAAACTTGAATTAATTAAGATTTATCTCAAAAAGCAAGGTAAAAAGACAGACTATGAAGAACCTCTAATTGTGAAAAAAAGATCCACAATCAAAAATGTTTGTGATAAAATTCACAGAAAGTTTGCAACAGAATTCCGATATGCAGTGGTTTATGGACCAAGTGCAAAGCATGATAATCAGCGAGTTGGTTTAGAACATATTGTTAGAGATGGTGATGTTGTTACCATCATCATGAACAAATACAAATTCTAAGTATCTTTGTTATTTTTTGAATTTTATTTCTCCGCCAACAATTGTATATACTATATCAACATCATGAAATTCTTCTAATTGTATCTCATCTAGATTCTTGTTTAGGATAACAATATCGGCTAATTTTCCATACATCAATGTACCTTTCAAATCTTCTTCTTTTGAAGCAATTGCAGGATTCAATGTATAACACTGTATAGCTTCTTCCAAGGTTAACCTCAATTCAGGATTAGGATGATAGATTGCTCCTTTGATACCATAAAGGGGACCTAAAGGCATTCCATCACTACCGAATATTAGCAATAAATCTTCATTCAAAATCCATTTGAATGGATTATTCATCATGGTTCTTTCTCTCCCTAGTCTTTGTTCATACATACTATTTACATCAACCATTCCCCAACGCCAAACAAAGTTAGGTTGCATTGAAAATACTATTCCATGAGTTTTTGCTCTTTCAACATCTTCTTTTCTCAGAATTTCTGCATGTTCTATTCGATGGAGAGCTTCCTTTGATTCTTCAGAGTCAATGTTTTCTAAGATTGCAGAAATGAGATTGCTAACAGCTTTATCACCAATAGCATGAGCTGCAAGTTGTAAATTGTTTTCATGTACGAGTGTAACCATTTCTTTTAATTTTTCTTCATCATATAGAGCAAATCCTTTCTCTCCCAATTTATCGAGATAATCTTCATAGATGTAAGCAGTTCTTGTACTTATAGCACCATCTGTCATCAATTTACACGCGCCTATCCTGAACCATTTATCACCAAAATCTCTATCAAGACCCATTTTTATCGCTTCAAATATCATATCCTCATAGATGATACCATATACTCGTATTGGCAGTTTTTTCTCTTTTATAAGATGTAGATAAGCTGGTAGAACTTCATGGGTAATATTATCATGAATAGAGGTTATACCGAGGGATAACGCCTCTTCCATACCTAATTCCAGACCTTTAATAAACATATCAAAAGTAGGTTTTATCTCTGGCTTATCAGAAAGGTCAACATCTCTCAAAATTCCTGTTATTTCTCCATTTTCATCTAAATCTACTCCAAGTTGGTCTTTTGATAGTTTAAGTCTTTCAAATCCTAGAGAATTTACTGCCACAGAGTGCCCAGATACATGTGTAAGAATAACTGGATTTTCAGAACTGATTGGGTCAAGATCAGTTGCTGTAATATAACGTTGTTCTGTCCAATTACTTTGGTCCCAAGCTTTGCCTATTATCCATTCTCCTTTCTCTTTTACTGCAATTTCCTTCTCAACTAAATCCAGCACTTCCTCAAGACTCTTAGTTTCCCGGAAGTCAAGATATATTCTATTCAATCCTGTCCAAGTTATGTGAGTATGAGCATCAATAAAACCAGGAAGAATCGAGTTACCATTGGCATCAATTATTTCAGTCCCAGGACCTATCAGGGGTTCAATTTCATCCATATCCCCAATTTTCACTATTGTATCAGAAAAAATTGCTAAAGATTTAGCTCTTGGCTTTCCTTCATTGAAAGTCCAGATATTTGCATTTGTAATTACAAGATTGGCATGAATCTCATTGTGCATGTATCATCAGTAAAGAAGAGATATAATAATTTTACTTCAGAATATAGTACGGAATAAAGGTTGTGTTCAATTTTACACAAATAAAAGTTATATAGAGTAACAATAATTATCTAGTGAGTACTATGTCTAAAGTTTCTTTAGTAATAAATCAGAACAGAGAAGAAGCGACTGTCCAAGCAATAAATCTTTTGGGAGAAAATAAAGTTGAAGGGAAAAATGTTGTA
>BPTK01000229.1 GCA_023705905.1 Candidatus Heimdallarchaeota archaeon | reverse complement strand
TGAATAGAATTATGGTTTTTTCTTTAATACAATGTACGAATGTTATTTACAAACGTAATTTTACCCAAGAAGTCATAACATTTAAGTAACTTTTAGGCAACTGTGCTAGTTATGAGTGGAGATGAAGATTTCTTTAATTTTCTAAGGTAAGAGTACAATTACTATAGCAATAGTTTTCATAAGAATGAAGAAAATGGAGATAAGATTTTGAATTTCTTTATAACTATATCAACAGCTATTCTTGGAGGTATTATTGCCCTTATAACAAATTTTGAAAAATCGAGCGGATTGTCTGAATATATTGCATATTTTATTGCAGTGGCATTAGCAGTTTTGATCGCTTTTGGTCATCTTACTCTGCTAAGAATGTTGAAACGAAATGAGAAAAGTGATAGATACAAAATCGCAATGGATAAAATTAGGAAAGCATATTCTAATGAATTAGATGCTGGTGAAACAAAATACGCATTGTATCATAAAAAATTAAAACCTCGCAAAGTTCTTACAGGTGGAATGGCAGATATAACAGCAGCATTGAACAGCATTTTCATTAGTTTGACAATTGCTGTTATTTTTGGTTACTTCTCTTTTGATACTTGGGTCATCATAGTAGTCTTTTTCATTTCTTTGGTGTTAGTATTTGTTACACTTTTGATGATTGTTAAGCGCAAATACAATGAGAGTTACATTAAATTAACTAAAGAAGACGATGAGGACCTAATTCCGGCAGATACTACTAACAATTGATAAAGCTACATTAAAGTAACTTCCTCTTCATTCTTTATTTTTGATTTTCCTGAAAATAGAAGTTCATTCTAGGATTACTCAAACTAAAAAGAAATCAGAAAAAGAAAAGAAAATTTTATTTTTCTAATTTTGAATCTTCTTTAATTTTTGTTTGTTTCAATCTCACAGCTTTTTCATATTCTGCTTGTAGAGTCAATGGTTTAATCAGTTTGATGATTATTCTAGCTAACCAATGATGTTTTCCTTGGATAGGATGACGAATGTTTAGCTTTGCATCTTCTTTTTTATGAGTTTTATTCCATGAACCCATCCAATCAAGTTTATCTGATTTGGCAATATCAGCTGGAGCTTCAATTTCTTCTGGTAATCCAGGAATAAGATCAATTCCTGCTTCTTTGTAACACCAAGCTGTAAGTTCAGAACATATATAGGCAACATCTCCCGCTCTTCTTGCAGCGGACTTAGGTCCATAAAATGGAAAACCAACTATAAGCAGATAATCATAGGGTTTTGCCAATGATTGATATGATTTCTCTAGAACTATACCTCTCTGTTCTCTCGTCAACCCTTCTTTCAAACGCATAACGTCAATAAACGATTTGTTCAAGTTGTCAGAGAACGTTATCCCTTTTGCTTCAGCAGAAACACACCATCCATCTCCTATGTAAATCTCTGCATGAGAATAAGGAGAATTGGTGAAGTCTGAAATAAGAGAACCAATGAATTTGCTGCTAGCTCTATGTAGAATTATGTCTCCCTTCAAAAGTTCCTTTGTCAAGTCATTCTTGTGCCGTTCTTTAATCGGTTTAATGCACCCTCCTTTAAGAAAATTAAATATTCCCATAATTTCACCTCTCTTCGTGAGAAATTTTTCTCATTATAAAAGACAGTTTTTACATTGAAAAAGTTTACCCTAAATTGGAACAACAAAATATTTTGTTATAATCTAACTAATCGTACGGTCTCTATCCAACCTTTTAAAACACACTTTATGTTGAGATGAAATTAGGTATTAAACTAATAATCTAAAAACTGGTGTTACAGTGATTACAAGAAGAATAAAGACCATATTTTTTACGGGAATTCTATGTTTTAGTTTTTTGTTAGGGAATAATCTTCTAGTGAATAGTTCACCTACTGAAGCAATGGAAAATCCAGTTAGAACAACAAGCAAAAGACTATCCTCAAGGGTGGGGAGGAGTAGACGTTATTTCAAGTTTAAGTGTCAATGATTCTACAAGTGTTTCATTTGTAATTGATTCAAGACAGAGAATGCATATTGTATGGCAAGACAAAACAGATATTATAGGAGCCGGAACAGAATTTGACATCTTTTATGCAATGTATAATCCACAGGTTGCAGATAACTTTGTAGAAAACACAATGACATTAGTGACAGAGGGATTAAGTGTATGGCCTACAGATTCATCTATTGCTCTAGATTTTGAAGAAAATGTTCACATAATTTGGAGGGATCAAGCTGATTATGATGGAGCAGAAGCGGATTCAGACATATTTTATAGACACTACAATGTCTCCACTAATCAACAATGGAGCTCGATTGAAGTTGTCTCTACTGAGAGTACCGCGCATTCTTTTATGCCAGAATTTGCTATAGATCAAGATGACTCTATCCATTGAACTCAATCCCTGAAATACCAGAATTTGTCAATATGTCCTTAGCTGTACTTCTTATCTCTTCTATCCTAGCTATTCCTGTCATGAGTTTAATTTATAGAAAGAAGAAATAAACATCTTCTCTTCTTTTTTTCTTTTATTACTAAAATAATTTAATGAACTCGAATTTTTGAAAAATCTGAATATAACTCATTATTTCTGTTGAGCTATATCTTCTACAGAAATTAACGGATGGTGGTATCTACCTTTCTTCGAAGTTCTTTTACCTTTAGCTTGAATTGCTTCTTTCGGACAATAACTTATGCAAGCAAAACAATAAATACACTCTATATCAGAATCCCAAACAGGTTTTTTATCAACAATCTTTATTGTTCCTGATAGACACACTCTTTCACATGTACCACATCCTATGCAATTCTCATCTGCATAAAATGATTTTTGTAAACCGAAAAATTTTGTATTATGAAACAAGAATGTACTAAGACGAAGAAGAGAGTTTGCTAAGATAAAAATTAAAAGACCTGTTTTTACATGATACTTTTGTTTATTGATAATTGATTTTTGAATATCGTTCAATCTACTCTGCATTTCTGTCTCCAGTTTTTCGATCTCTTCTTTTGTTGGTACAGTAAAAACAGGAATATAGTTCACTGGTGTCATCACTTCAAATGAAGCATCAAGTGTTCTATTCTTTTTCTTTAGGATTTTATTGATCTTTTTGAACACCTTATCCGCACAATATCGATTCGACAGAGCAAAGAAGTATGTAACATTATCCAAGTTTAATCTTTTCAAAAATTCTTCAACTACCAAAGGGATAGTATGAGCGTGAATAGGAAATATTATTCCAACATTATCAGCTGCAGGTTTTATTTCTTCATCCTCTAAGAAGCTTATAATTGATTTGAGAGTTATTTCAGGAATTCTTTTCTGTAATTCTCTTGCTGCGTGAATTGAATTTCCTGTTCCTGAGAAAAAGTAAAGTTCTATATTCATTTTCAAACACTGTTCTAAATATTCTAATCTTTTAAGATTCATACGAAGTATATAAAAAATGTTGGAAATAGTATTCAAGTTTAAAAATCAATCTGGATGACTTGAAATGGATTGGACTTTAATCAGAAAAAAAAGCCATCACCTGGGTTGACATTTATAATTTTAAATGTTTTAAAAAATTCGAAAGATTGGCTAATCAAAAATAAGTCAAATAAGTAAACTCCATTACAAAGATTCGATACTACTGAGCATCTATCAAAGCGATATACTTTTTATATTAATAATTAGTAATTATAAATATGCCCACTCTAAAGCCTAACGAAGAAAGAGTTAAGCAAAGAAGAGAGGACGTCATGAGGAGGGCTTTAAGAGCACGAAATTTTACAGAAGAAGAGCTAACACAGGAGATTTCCAATTTTATTAAATTTGCTCTTTCATTAAGAGAGATAGAAATTCAATGGGAATCAAAAGAAGGTAAGAAAGATGACAATTGATCCAATATCAGAAAGTTTGAAACGATTGGTTAAGTATTTTGACTTGAAAAAGATTCCATACGTAGTTGTAGGTGGAGTCTCTGTCTTTGTATTAGGAAGATCAAGATTTACAATGGATGTTGACATTATTTTAGATCATACAAAACTGGACTTGGAGGATTTTGTTACTTACCTTAAAGAGAACAATTTTGATGCATCAGTGGATGACTTTGTTGGTTTTGAAGAAAAAACTCATTGTACTTTCTTTTATAAAACTGGAATGTTCAGAATGGACATAAAAGGAGTGTATAGTGAATTAGATACTGAAAGTATAAGTATGGCAATAAATGGTATCTATGATGGTATTAAACTCAAAATAAACAATCCAGCAAATCTAATATTATTCAAACTCAAATTTGGTTCAGAACAAGATTATGAAGATGCATTAGCAGTATATATCAGACATAAAGAGAAGATAGATCTGAATTTCCTTAAGGGAAAAGCACAGAAAATGCAAATAAGTTCAAATCTTGATTCGTTCTTGACGCAAATATATAATTTCTTAGAAAAAGAAGAGATATAAGTAATTTCTACACGAAAAAATGAACTTAGATTTTTAATGAAGTGATGTATTTTAGAACTTTATGAGTACAGAAAATGCAACTGAATCACGACCTCATTCTAAAGGTTACATGCCGTTTTTAGTCATATTTATGGGTTTTATAGCCCTAGTTGACAATTATCTTTCTTTAATCGAAATAAGCGCCATACCACTTTTAACAGTTGATTTTGGTATCGAACTAGACTATTTCTTACTCTGGCAAGGAATTTTTGGAATTGTCGCTTTTCTAGTATTCCTCATAGGTTGGTTAGCTGATCTTTGGGGAAGAAAAATAGGAATTTTGATTCTTCTGCTTATGATGGGAGGTAGTGCGTTGTTAATAGGATTAATTGGCACAAGTTCCTTTTGGATATTTATGGTATTTTATGCGATCTTAATTTTAGGTACAAATGTGAATTTGTGGACTATCCCTATATCTGAAGAATCTGTCCCAAAAAGACGGGCACTATATGGTAGCTTGGCCTTTTTGATTGGTTTAATTCCCCTGTATGCTTTAGTTGGAGAAGAAATTGCTACTGCTTGGGGTTGGCAATGGATGTATGGTGTGATGGGTGCCTTCGGATTAATTCTTGTCATCCCATGGATTTTTATGAAAG
>BPTK01000228.1 GCA_023705905.1 Candidatus Heimdallarchaeota archaeon | reverse complement strand
TTGTAATTCCGATTGCAATGCTGGTTCTAGCTTTTGTTCTTAGAAGTTTGAAATTGATGATTCTTCCTATTCTCTCGATGGCGATAAGCATACTAACATCTTTCTTGATAATGTACCCTTTAGCACTGGCATTGAATATTTTCTCTTTTGTACCTTCTATAATGATGAGTCTTGTCATTGCTCTATCAATTGATTATTCACTTTTCCTGCTTACAAGGTACAGAGAAGAAATCCTAAAACACAATGAAAATTCACAAGCAATAAAACAAATGAGTCAACATGCAGGACACACTATAATGTTAAGTGGATTAACATTAGCAATAACTTTTCTTGGGTTGGTTTTTTTCCCATTAGAACTTCTGTCAACAATAGGTTTAGGAGCAGCTGTTTGCATTATTACTACACTTATAGTAAATTTAACACTCACCCCTGCATTGCTTCTAACCTTTGGAAAATTCTTTAGTAAATTGAAATGGTATAGAAAGAGTAAAGGAATAAAAGAAGGTGATTTTGAAGATTACAAGAAATTGGATTTAGCAAACCAAGCGAAAAGTCTTTGGTACAAAATAAGTAAATTCTCAACTAAGTATGCTTTAGTCGTTATCTTAGTTATAGTGGTTATAACAATTCCCATTTCAATTCAAGTTTTCAAGTTTCAAAGGTCAATCGATTTCAATCAGATTCTTCCAAGAGGAGTTGATTCGCGTGAAGCATATATAGCAATGCAGGAAGATTTTGCCCCAGGACAAATTATGCCTTTCTATATCATTATTGAAACAAATGAGACTAATGGGTTAAATACTACTTCATTCTTTTACACTGCTAAAGATATGATACATGATATTGCTGCTGAAACGGCTGTATTCAATGAAAGTTTCGTTTCTATAGTCAGGATAAATGATATAGAACTTCCATTCTTTAGTAGCGTACAAATGTTACTTGATCCTTCAAATACTGGAGAATTTGGTGTAATTTACAAATCCATCTATAACAAATATACAAACGAAGAAAATTCTACAACAATTATGGAAGTCCAAACACCATTTGATCCTTGGGGAGATGATGCAGTGAGCTGGATAAATCAAACACGACATATTTTAGAACGCTACGAGGATCTAACAGGTTATAAGCTATATCTAGCAGGAGGATCAACGGTTATGGTTGATGCGATAGATAAGGTTTATGAGTTATTTCCATTGATGATTTCAATTACATTAATTGTTGTCTATATCTTAATTGGTATAATGTTCAAGTCAGCCTTCATACCCTTGAGATTGATATTTACAATCGGAATTACTTTATCCTTTATTTATGGTTTAGGAGTATTGGTTTTTGAAACATCTTTCCTAAATAGCTTAATTTCTCCATTACAAGATGTGAATGCTTTCTATTGGTTGGTTCCAATCATGGCCTTTTCAATTCTCATTGGTTTAGGTCTTGATTATGATATCTTCTTACTATCTAGAATATCAGAATACAGAGACAAAGGTTACTCAGACAAAGCAGCTATTCACAAGGGATTGTACAAAACTGGAAACATTATTTCATTTGCAGGAATAATAATGGCTATAGCATTTTCAGGTCTACTACTATCAAAGGAAATGGTTCTGAATCAATTTGGGTTTATGCTCTGTATTGCTGTATTGGTTGACACTTTCATTGTGAGAACTATACTTGTACCAGCTATAATGTCTGTTGCTGAGAAGTGGAATTGGTGGCCATCTAAGAAGCCCGAACCTACTAAGAATGAAAATGATGTTGAGATATAAAGGAAATTTAAGAATAGGAAAAAAAAATGAGAGAGATGTATTAGAAATACACTACTCCAACAAATCTCCAGAAGAACGGTAGAACAAAGGAAATTAACAATAATCCGCATATATCTACAACTGAACCAATTCTTGCCATTTCTCTGATAGTATATTTTCCTGTACTGTAAGCAATCATCGTTGGTGGCGTCCCCTGTGGTAGCATAAAATCAACACTTGATCCTATTGCTGCAACAACTGCTAAAAGAACAGGATCTATACCGAACAATAAACCTAGTGGGATAACTAATGGTACAAGTATAGCAGCTGAACCCGTGTTCGAAGCTATAAAAGTTAGAAACACACCAAGCACTGCAATTAAAGCTATGAATAAAATATTGTTTGCAACACTCAGATTCTCAAGTGAGAATGCAATCATATCTCCAGCTCCTGCTTCCGTTAACACTACACCTAAAACCAAACCCCCACCAAAAATCAATATCGCATTCCAATTAAGATCGTTTATATCTCTTCCTTCTAATATTTTTGAGCCACTGAAAACTGCAGGAATAAATAACATAAATGCTGCAAAAATAGCTACAACTGAAGAAGAGAAGGTTGGGAATAAGTATTTCTTAATTGTTCCTTCTAAGAACCATAGAATTAGAGCAAGCAGGAAAACTACTAAAACATAAATTTGCTTTTTATTTAGATGACCCATATTATCTAATTCTTTCTTAACTGCTGATTTTGCGTTGGAAATGCTTTCTTTTGGCACTTCTGGTTTCATTATGAACCAAAGATATACCCAGACTAAAGGAAGCATTAACAAAACTATAGGCAAGCCAAAAATAAACCACTCAATAAACGTAATATGAACATCTGCGTATTCAGCAAGCAAAGCAATAGCAATAGGGTTAGCTGGAGTTCCAATCGCTGATCCAATTCCACCTATGGATGCACTATAAGCAATACCCAAAATTAGTGCCTTGCCATATCGATCGATTTTTTCTTCTTCTACCTTTTTATTCACTTTGAGTTTGTCTGTAACAGCCACTGCTATTGGTATCATTGTAGCAGCAGTAGCGGTGTTACTCATAAACATTGAAAGAACAGCTGTAACAACCATCATAAGTAACATCAAGATTTTGGGGTTATTCGGGCTAATATTTACAATGTTGAGAGAAATCCATTTATCTACTCCAGTTTTGTTCATAGCTTTCGAAATTATAAATCCACCAAGAAACAGAAATATGACAGGTTCAGCAAATGGAGCGAGTAAACCTTTAGCACTTAAGCTAAGAAATATCACACCAAAAATTGGAATCATAATGCTTGTTGCAACTAGAGGAATTGCTTCCATTACCCAGAGAATACCAACAACAAATAATAAAGTAAGAACGATATTTGTTTTATACGGTAATCTGAAAGTAAATGTTACCCATTCTTGGTTTATATAATCCTCTTTTATCGAAGAAGCTGGTAATGTAAGATTTATCCCCTCAATATTTTCATCTGTTTCTACGCACCTTATATCTATGCTGAAGTTACCAATAACTGGTGTTTGAGATACAGTAGTGTTTGTTTCATCTGTTATTGAGACGCGAAAAATAAGTTGTTGATCATAGCCTAATTCTATAACTGGAG
This sequence comes from Candidatus Heimdallarchaeota archaeon, assembly GCA_023705905.1. Lineage (GTDB taxonomy): Archaea > Asgardarchaeota > Heimdallarchaeia > Heimdallarchaeales > Heimdallarchaeaceae > UBA460. Next base: position 1,734 of record BPTK01000228.1, on the reverse strand, counting down.
AATATGCTAACCATAATGTAAAATTATCGCCTAAATCGTAGGTTTCTATTGTTTCAGGATAAGTTGAAGTATTGGAAATTAGAAAAGTAAAGTTTACTTCAGCTGTGTAAACATGAGTTATGTTGCCTTCATCCTTGTAGTCATACCTTGCATGTAAAGTAGCTTCATGATTGCTAATGTCAACAGTTCCCCGAGTAAACATCATAGTAAATGTAATTGCGACAATTAGTATTGCAAGTGTTACACCAAATTTGATTGCTTCTTGTTTTGATATTTTCATTTTTAACCCTTTTTTATTAATAAAATTCCTCAGTAATGAATTTGATTTGTTCTTCAGTTAGGTCTAAAGGAGCTTGTGCAGGGATAACGCCTAGATTTAAAGCAAAATCTCTTTCTTCGTATGTAGTTTTGTGCTCAATTTGATAGAATATTCCAATAGGTATTTTGTCTTTGATGAAAATTTGACTTCCTAAGTCCAATGCACCTGAGATGTTTTCTTTATCATGTCCAGTATCTTCGACTTTGTAGACTTTCTGCCTGTAATAATCAAATGTTTGATTCCTATTGAAAGTTATACAAGGACTCAGTACGTCTACAAAAGCAAATCCTCGATGATCAATAGCTTCTTTGATAACCCAACTAAGATGTTTTAAATCACCTGAAAAACCTCTCGCTACAAATGTAGCTCCAGCTGATAATGCTACTGAAATTGGATTTAATGGGTTTTCGATAGATCCTCTTGGTGTAGTTCGTGTTATTGTCCCGACAGGAGTAGTTGGGCTTGCTTGACCAGTAGTCAAACCATATACACTATTGTTTGAAACAATGGTAATTATATCCACATTTCTCCTGCATGCATGTAATAAATGATTCCCGCCAATACCATAGATGTCTCCATCTCCACCATAAACCATCACGGTGAGTTTTGGGTTGGCAAGACGGATACCAGTAGCAACTGGAATACCTCTACCATGAAGTGTTTGCAAACCATACACTTTAAGAAAATTAGGCATGTGTGATGAACAACCTATACCACTTACTAGAACAACTTCTTCCTGCGGTATTTCTAAATCAATCAAAGCTTGACGTATTGCTCTCCATTGAGAGAAATTTCCACAGCCTGGACACCATGTTGGTCGAAACGAACTTTCTAAATCTTTTAGAGATAAATTATATTCTTCACTCATTTTCCATTACCTCTTTAACTTTCTTTACAATTTGTGATGGAACGATTGGTTCCCCATCCCATCTTAGTAATTTATTTGAAATCGATACACCCGTTTTCATCTGTATGAACTCCCTTAACTGTCCCGTGAAATTTTGTTCGATAATTAGCGTTTCTTTAGCATTAGTTAAAATCTTTTCAACTTCATCAGTATGAAATGGTGTTAAATACTTTAAGTGTAAATGATTTGCTTGAATTCCTTCTTCTTGAAGCTGAAGAATAGCTTCCTTCACTATATTAATTGTTGATCCCCAAGAAACTAGTGTAATTTCAGCATCTTCCAAACCAACAAGTTTTGGAGCCTCTAGTTCTTTAATAAGATGGTCCAATTTCCTCATTCTCTTCTTTACCATTTCAACCCTGATTGGTAAAGTATCAGGTAATCCTGCTAATGTTGAGGCAATAGAAGTACCGTTTTCAGTTCGCTCACTGGAACCAGTAAAGAACATACCATTTTTTGTTCCAGGTACAGTTCTTTTAGAGACACCTGTATCAGTTATCTCATATCT
>BPTK01000227.1 GCA_023705905.1 Candidatus Heimdallarchaeota archaeon | reverse complement strand
CAGAACCCAATATCTGCTTTTGTGTCATTGGTCCGCTCATATCCAGGACTTTCATGATATCTTCTCCACCACGAGGCAGTTTTCTTCTTTTCATTTTTTTCACCGTGTTTTTTTTTCAACCAAGTTCTCCTTGGTTGTCTTACTCATTAGAGCCTTTCTAAGAGTCGTATTTTTTTATTGTGTTATTCTCTCCTATCACTAGTCCTTATAAACTTTTAGGAGAGCCAAATACCTCCACTCTAATGAGTTTCAAGCCGTTTCCATACATATTGGTTATACGTATGGACTATTTTCCTATTTTTAGGAATTCGTTAGACTCTAGCGTTCTAGCAATATTACATGCTGTTTTTCCTATATATACCTTTCCAAAAATTGTGTGAAAATCTTAAGTATCTTACACTTATTTGATGAAAACTTGCATTTTTGGCTCTTTAAGTGATAAATTATTAAGACCATTAGTTAAATTTAAAACCGTCTTCACATTCATCATCTTGTGACTGACTATAAGAAAAGAGAGCTTTTGCTTTTTTACGGAGGAGCTTATTTACTGATAGCTATTCTAATCACAGTTTTATTTCTCGTCATTCAAGGTGACTTCTCTGGTACTAATATACTTGTGACATTTAGTATCTGGGGAATAATCTGGCTTATATCCATGTTTGCTTTTCCTATGTTCATAAGTGATGTTCGCTCTGATTTATTTGTACATGATCCTTTGTTAATTCTTTTTGGTTATGCTATAATTATAGTTGTATTAGTTGGTGTATACTTCTTGCACAAATATTTTGTTGAGAAGAGATATGGCAAAAAAGTGGGTTTTTCAAAAATTATTGATCTTTACTTTCCACCTCCTAAGAAAAAGAAACCTATTAAACCTAAAGAAAAATCAGCCCCTTTGAAAGAAGAGAAGCAGTAAATTTTCCGATTTCTTAATGCTGAATCGAAAGTTTAATCTAACTACTGAAATATTTTGTTCCTAATGCTTAATATTGGTTTTTTAATTAATCCTATTGCTGGTCTTGGTGGAAAAAAGGCTTGGAAAGGCACTGATCTGATGCAAGAAGCTTGGGAATTCTTTGAGAGTGGCGAAACCTATGCTTTTGAGAGAGTGAAACTAGCTCTAGACTCAATAGACCCATCTCTTCCTATAACTTTCTATTATTGTGATGACCCAATGGGTAAATCTATTCTTACCAATTATAACTTCGAGAGTGAACTTGTCTTTAATCCATCCAAACAACGAACAACTGCAAATGATACCCAAGAAGCTTGTAAAGCATTTTTGCAATTGGATTTAGATTTAATCCTTTTTGTTGGTGGAGATGGAACAGCTAGAGATGTTGCTTCAGTGGTTGGAGATAAAATACCTGCATTGGGTATCCCTTCTGGTGTAAAGATGTTTAGTGGTTGTTTTTTGTATAGACCACAAGATTTAGGCGAGATTCTTGATGAAATGATTCATGAAGAGATTGTTCTGGCTCCAGAAGATGTTATGGATGTAAATGAAGAATTGTTCAGAGAGAATAGAGTGCAATCTTCTCTTTTTGGGCATTTAATTGTTCCTCAAAAAACAGGCTTAATCCAAGGAGGAAAAATCTCTTCTTCTGGTGGAGTTATCGATGATTTCTATCCTTTTACTGAAGAATTAGTAAATGAAAATGATATTCTCAAAGGTATAGTAATTTTAGGTACAGGAAGTACTGTGTATCATATTATGAAAGCCATCGATATAGAGAAAACATTACTAGGCATTGATGTTCTTATAGATGGAGAACTAAAACACAGAGATGTGAACGAAGAGCAATTGTACAAGATTACCGTGGAAAAAGATGTAAAAGTTCTATTGACACCTATTGGAGGTCAAGGCTTTTTATTAGGACGAGGCAATCAACAAATCAGTTCAAGAGTTCTAAATGGGGTCTCAATGTTTCAATTCCTTGTGGTCTCTTCAGAACAAAAATTGACGACCATTGATAAACTTGAAATCGATTTGGGACACCCAGTAAACTTTGAGAGCATCAAGAATGGTTTCATTAAAGTACTGATTGGGTATCATCAATACAAATTGAAGAAAATAAATGTTCGAGTAAACTAGATTTCATTTCTTATTCTGTTTTGTAGTTCATGAACATCGTCATCATATTCTTTCTTTATCAAATCCGTTGAATTTCGAAATTCTATGTTTTTAAATCTTTTAAGGGTTTCAGGAATTTTATCGACAACTTCTTTTTGATATCTCTGTTGATTCTCCTCATCAAGAACTTCCTCATGTATCATTCCACTTAAAATCAAAGCCTTTTCAATAAATATGATGACTGGAAAACAGATATCATAAACAGATGCTCTTGCTTCTTCAGCGATGCATTGTTTCAAATTTCTAGCGATGTCTGGAAGAATAACTTGATCAAAAATAAGTTGCTGACTTTTTGAATTAGATAAATAATCTAATAACTGAAACATGTTATTTTTCAAGTCTGGTCCAAAAATTTTGAAGTTACGGGGCATAAGTGATAACATGTTGGCTTCATCGTAAGCTTGAGGTAATTCACCTTCTTCAATTGGAATTTCTTCTTTATCTTGTTTTGCTTTTTTATCTTTCTTGGATACTTTTTCACCTTTTGGTGGTTTGACATCGGAAGTTAAATGAAATATTTTTCGAAGATCTAGAAAAACACCACGTCCTCTAAACACTAAATTATGTTCCTCACCTGGCTCATAGATGTATTTTCCTCCTTTCTCCACCACTGCTTGGAAATTACCATCTTCCCAAATAGGTATGGTGATTTTGAAACTGACAAATGGTTCCTCTTCTTTGGTAAAACTCTTCGCAGCGCCTACATCTGATACAAGATTATTTTTATTTCCAATAAGAAAAACATTATCAATTCCTGCATAATCTCCGCTATACGCTAATTCTAGTTCGACGTTTTTATCTTCTTTTACGTTAACTGCAGACATATAAAGAGGAAAATCGTTCTCGCTCGTACCACTCATGTTATTCATACCTAATTATATATTTGTTCAAAAAAGGTTTTCGGAACTATTAATCAGCTATAAGAGGGAAAGCGAGAACTTCTAACTTGCCATATTACGTTAAAAGTATTGTTTAAGGGTCTCTGTAATGTATTCTAGGTTTTCTTCGGTCAATGAGGTAACCATTGGTAGTTCGAAATGTCTTTTTGCTATATTTTCAGATATTAAGCATTTAACTTTGGAATAGTCAGGATAATTAATAACTCTGGATAGAGGCCAATTTGACAAATCTTGATAACATGGTTGTTGATATGATAATAAGGAATATATTGTTCTGGATCCGATATTCTTTGACTTAAGATACCCGATTATCTGCTCCTGAGTAGTGCCTTCTTTCAGAATAAGAGGCGCCATTATATAATCTGAATGTTGATGTTTTGGTAAGATTTTTTGTAACTGAATCTCTTCTGTATCTTTAAGGAGATCCCTATATCTGTCTCCATTATAATGCCTTTTTGTTAAGATTTCTTCTGCTCTATCCATTTGCACATTCATTATTGCAGCTGTCATATCAGTCATGCGAAAGTTGTAACCTATTAGATAGTGCGCATAACCACCAGCGGGGCTTCTACCATGATTTTTTATGCTTTTAATCTTCTCAGACAATTCTTCATTATTTGTTGTAACAGCTCCTCCTTCTCCTCCAACTAAATTTTTGGTACCATAAAATGAATATCCTGCTACATCACTGAAATTACCCACATGCTTACCATCAATAGATGCTCCATGTGCCTGGGCACAATCTTCTATTACTAATAGATTTCTGTCCTCTGCTATATCTTTTATAGCACCCATATCACAAGGATTTCCAAAAATGTGAACCGGCATTATAGCTCTAGTATTTTTTGTAATGCTTTCTTCGATTTTCTCAGGATTCAAATTATATGTTTCAGGATCAATATCAACAAATTTTGGTATTGCTCCAGTAAAAAGAATCGAGTTTGAAGATGCTATAAATGTATAGGGTGTTGTGATTACTTCGTCTTTTGGACCAATTTCTAATGCTGTTAGCGCAAGATGCAAAGCACAAGTTCCATTCACAACTGTTGTAACGTGTTTTGTTCCTGTAAATTCAGAAAACTTTTGCTCAAAAGAACGAGCGTTTTTTCCTTCTACTAAATACTTGCTTTTAACTACATCTTGAACGGCTTGCAGTTCTGCTTCTTTTATATCTACATCAACAACTGGAATCATCTTATCACGCATCATAAATTACCTACTTTTGAGTAAATTTAAGTCCTTATTAACTTTATGGTGAGTTCTTTTGCTCTAATTGCATCTTCACTTAAAGTGATTACGGGTTTTATAGATGAAACTCTTCAAATTGAAAAATGATACTAAGGTATTGCATTGCGCTGTTTTTTCTTTGAGTTTTAATGATGCCCATCGAGCATCAACTAGAGCTCCAGGATTCAGGATTAATGATTTTCCTCTAATTTCATATCCTTGAGATTCATGAATGTGACCAGCAAAAACATAATCGTACTTTATGCGATTAATATGTGCGAGGATGTTTTTGCTACCTCCATGAGTTTTCGAAAATGGGAGATAATCTGCTTTTGTATTGAAAGGGGGTTCATGAAATAAAGCAAATTTAATGAAACTGGTATCTGAATTAATATTTGATAACATGGATTCTAATTCCTGCAATTCTTTGATGATCTCAACATTTTCTTTCTCTCCAGGTGTCTGTAAAGCTTTTCTATAAACAGCTGGAGAACAATAGCCATATCCAGTAATTATCCATTCATCATGTTTGATAACTGAATTATCTAAGTAGTATAAGTTATCATTATCTTTAGCTTGCGAAGTGAAAAATTCTCTAACATCTTCAGTTTCACTGTTTCCGTGAGTAAAAAATACAGGATATTCCAATTTCTGCACGAGTTTAAGAAATTTCATTGCTGATTTAATTTGAAATTTAACAAATCTTTCCCTGTATTTCCCATAGACCAGATCAGCGTATTTTTCCCGAGAAATTGTTCTGGTTTCGAGGATTGATTTTAAGATTAAAGAGTAAAAGACTGTTCCTGTGATATCTCCTGTAATGAAAAGTGCTTTTGCTTGTTTGATCTTAGGAATAAGTCTCCTAAGATTATTTAATGAGCCATGAATAGCGCCAAT
>BPTK01000226.1 GCA_023705905.1 Candidatus Heimdallarchaeota archaeon | reverse complement strand
GTAAAAAAAGATACTGTATCTTGTTTCATTATTCTCATTAAGAAACTCCCAAATGATAAACAATCCAAAAAGGTTTTTACATTAAAAGGACAAACAGACCTCTATAGGCTTGAAAATAATGGTAAATATCTTGAATATGTGATAAAGAGAGATCAAGCTAATTACTTCGTTTCAATTGTAAAAAAAGAAGATGATTATACTTATTTTCTTTTCCAAAAAAATGCAAGAAATGAGAAAACCTTAGAAATCATTAGAAATCAGCTTTTAGATGCTCCTTTGTTAATCAAGAAGGGAAAATCTAGAGTAAACCAAATGTACAGAGATTGGTTGAAAAGACTAAATAATGCAAAGAATCTTCAAACAAATCCCCAAATCAAAATTTGTTTGAATGAAAATGAAGCTGGTTGGTTATTAGCAAAACTTGGAATGAATATTACTAAAGTGAATGATGATTTATTTAGGAAATTCAAAATGTGGTATGTTGAAGAATCGTTAACAATCCGAAAACAGATTTGGAATGAGTCAGAGGATGGAGAATTAGCAAGAAAGAATTTTTATGAAAATTTTTCCTTTGGACTGATACCAAAGGGTTCCTTTGCAGGAAGAACTAGAACAATATATGAAGTCAATAGTAAGGAGATGCAAAATTTCATCAATATTGTTAGCGATAAGTACATGCAAATTGCCTTATATTCAGATGAAAATCCTTGGTTAAATTGGGCTGGAGAACTTGCCAAAGAATTAAAGAAATTGATAATATAGAGACACTTAAACAAGCAATTAGTAATTACAAATCCAACAATTTGTGAAAATCTATTTTTTCATATTTCATTATATTTATCAGATCTTCGATATTATCTTTTTCAAGAGTTGCTCCAGGATATTTAGAAAGTAATTTCTCTACTCTTTCTTTTGTTCTTTGTCCAGTAGATTTTCTCCCCTTGTTTATCCATTCTTCATTTGTTGATCGATCAACAACAGTACTTGGCAAATAAAGTTCTTCTCTGAACCACTTCAGTGTATGGTCGTGTGATAATAAATGTGTTTTCTTATCGAATTCCTTGAGTATATTCTTTGCTATTGGTTCATCTCTTTGTGTGATTCCTTTAACGAATTTATAGGTCATTCCTGCGATTTCATTATCGATTACAACTTTTTGAATACTTTGTGTCGATTCAAAGTTCATCATTCCTGCACCAGAAATCATATTAACACCCTTTATACCAGCCAAAAGAGACCCCATTCCTGTTTCAAATCCTGCTTGAGTATCCAAAATTTTAGAATCTGACATTCCTAGATATGCATGTGTAGGTAGATTGAGATATTTGCCTATTTCTACATACCCTAAATCCAAGAGAGTTGTATCAACCGAAGCTAAGTACATTGTCCCTTTTCTCATATCAAATGCCGCTGGTGAACCACCCCAAATTACTGGAGCACCAGGAGATACAATCTGAGTAATTACAAGACCAGCTAATGTTTCTGCTGCATGTTGAACGATCGAACCAAGTATAGTTACTGGAGCAGTTGCACCAGTCATCGGCATAGAAACAAACTCAGATGGGATGCCATATTTTGCACAATCAATAATGCTCTGACATGTTAAATCACTCCATTTGAGTGGTGGAGACGGACACGCATCAAATATCGCCAGGGGTTTCCTCCTTAATTCTTCCTCACTTCCTCTTACAGCTACAAGCATATCCTTCATAACTTCGAAAGATTCCTTGACGAATGTTCCTGTTACTACTGGTTTCTTTGAGAAAATCAATGCGATTAATAACCTATACCTATCACTAATCTTTTCAGGAACATCTGAACAAGTAATAGCCGTACTTTGTGCGTGAATGTGTTCTAGTTGGTCAACAACCTTGGTAAAATCAACGAAATCTTTTGTAACTGCTGTTCTAATCTCATTAGTTTCTCTATCAAGTACATTTAGTGCTGCTGAACCAGGATCAAAACAGATATTATCACCTCCTAGCTCAGATACAAAGTCACCATCACGATTGTATAAGGAAATTGATTGAGGAGCTGTTTTGAGAGATTTCTTTACCAAGTCCCTTGGGATGAAAGCTTTCTGAGTCTCTTTTTCTACATTGATACCTGCATTTTGCAATATATCTACAGCTTCATTGTTTTCTACAAAGAATCCTATTTCTTCTAATATTTCCATTGCTTCTAGAACAACTTTCTCTTTCATATCCTCCTCAAGAATTTTGATAATCGGTCTCATTTTTGGTCACTTGATCCATTTGCTTAATTGCATATCTTTTTCCACTTATAAAACACTTTTCTGACTTTCTTGCTGGAAATTTAAATACTACTTCCCAATAGGTTAATGTGGAAGAATAAAGATGTATGAGGTTAAGCAAGAAATTATAGATTGGTTGCTTGAAGATGATAATCCTCCAATTTATTATCTAACACAAACAAAATTACTGGATTCAGATGTTAAAGATTCCAAAATTGCTGAAGTTAGAAGAAAAATTAACTCCTACAAACCTATTCAAGAAATATTACAAAATCAAAAAGAAAATTATTACTGGTTTGATAAAAAGAAGGATAAAAATTACAAAAAATATCTTGGAACTTTCTGGCAATTGCTCTTTCTTTATGAAATGCACGCTCAGAAAAATGAACAAATTTCTAATGGAATTGAACATATTTTCTCAACTGGTCAAGCTTCAAATGGTGGATTTTCAATGAGTGGAACAAATAGTCTAAGCCTTACATGTTTAACTGCAAATATGGTTAGAATGTTAATTTACTTTGGTTACAGTGAGGATGAAAGAACTAAGGATGCAGTAGAATACATTCTAACAAAACTTGAAGATAAGGAAGGATTCATTTGTTTTCCTCTAACAAGTCTGCTGAAAAATTGCTATATGGTTTTACCGAAAGTACTCCATGCTTTAAGCTCAATTCCAGAGAAAGATCAAACACATCGCATTAAAGATGGAATCAATATGTGTGTTCAAAGAATGCTGGAAAATCAAATATTCAAGTATGTTCCTGAGAGAAACAAAGAATGGCTGAAATATGTTGCTACAAGCAAAATCAAAGGTGAAGAACTATTCAAGGAAAGAAGCAAATTTCTAAAAAGGAACCCATCAGAAGTAGAAATTGCTAAACCAGGATGGATGAAATTCGGATTTCCATTAAATTATAATTCAGATATACTTGACACAATGAGGGCTCTAGCTTCATGTGGAATAGAGTATAAACCAGAGATGGATGAAGCTCTTGAAATCATTAAAGACAAAGCAGTCAACGGTAAATGGATTAGTGAAAAACAATACAAATCACCCATGTATGCTCAAATTGATGAATACAAGAAAGAGAGTAAATGGATTACATATCATGCTTTATCTGTTCTCAAGCATTTTGGTGGATTAAAGATAATCTGATTTCACTTCAATTCCGAAGTATCTAATCTCCGGTATGCACAATTCAACATGGAGCAAGACGAACAAGATCTTGTCCCTAATTCAGCATCAACTTCTTCTCCAATATTTATTGCGAATGATACTGATTTTATAGGAGTCATCAACATAGATTTGCTAAGTGAAACTCCTATTTTGTCTGTTTCAAGTAGATTGAAAATCATTTCTTGTCCTTTTCCTAACTCCCATTGACAATAACCTGGACTAAATCTAAGGGTAACTTTTTTCCCCTTTATTTCATCTTTTATGACTTCTATGATAGTTCTGTTAACATATTCAGCTGTTTGTTCAGCTGCATGCGAAGCTATCGCATCAACAATGACTCCCTTAGATAATTCCCCTTTGGAGATTAATTTAGAACCCTTATTCTCAAGGTCCCTTCCAATCGTGCACACTGCTAAAACTGTTTTTTCTGATTCTTTGAAAAGAAATTTAGGTTTTAGTGATGAGCTCTCTACGATATCATAAATTGCTTTTGGCTTAATGAGTTCCAAAGAAGATTTCATCGTTTCACGGATATCATTAATCAAATTACTGGAAATTTTCTTCTTTATTCTGTTCCCTTTTTTACTGCTCAATAATCGAAGAATTTCTTCTTCATCAAGTTCGATTTTAATGTCCTTGATTGATTTCATTGTTTCTCTCCCTTAATTTGGTTTGATATCTCTATGATGAACTTAGGATTTGAACCACAACAACCTCCAACAATCGCCGCTCCATTTTTTATCATCTGTTGGATGTCTTGAGTAAACTCAATTGGTTTTGATAAGTAGATCGTTTTTCCCTCAACTAATTGAGGTTGTCCTGCATTAGGTTTTGCTATTACTGGGAGATCAGTGCTATTTACAATTAGAGGTATAAGATCTATCATCTCTTCGCTACTTATAGTGCAGTTTGCACCTATTGCATCTACACCTGCTTCTTTTAACACTTCAGAGCATTGTTCAATTGAATTTCCCATGATTGTAAAGTACCCTCGTTTAGTTTTATTGTAAGTCATGGAAGCAAAAACTGGTATGTCTGCAGTTTTTTTAGCTGCATTTATTGCTATCTCTGCTTCTTTGATATCTACCATGGTTTCTATGAAAAAGAGGTCTACCTCAGCTTCTGCCAGAATTTTTGTTTGTTCAGTGAAATTGTCTATTAATTCTTGCTCTGTTATAGAACCAACAGGTGGTAGGAATTTTCCTGATGGACCAATATCTCCAGCAATGTAACCATCATGAGGACAGATCTCTTTCGCTATTTCAACAGCCTTTGTATTATACTCTTTGACTTTATCTCCATGTCCGTGAGCTTCTAGTTTTAATCTTGACCCTCCGAATGTGTTGGTGAGTACGATGTCTGAACCAGCACTAAAATATTCTAAGTGGATTTGTTTAATATTTTCTGGGTGAGTTATATTCCAGCTTTCTGGTGGTATTCCTGGTTGTAAACCTAAATCAATAAGTCTGGAACCCATTGCACCATCTAGAATTACGTGACGTTCAGCAACTAATTCAAGAATTGGTTTCTTTAGGTTCAGAATTATACCTCCTCATTCTTCTAATAACTTTTTAGCTAATTTGACAGCACTAACGGCGTTTTCAGCACTACCATCTGCTCCTATCTCCTCAACCCATTTTCTAGAAACTGGTGCTCCACCAATAAGAACTTTGTACTTATCTCGTATGTTTCTCTGTTTTAGATTGTCAATTAATCTTTTTTGACCAACCATAGTAGTAGTAAGAAGCGCAGAAAT
>BPTK01000225.1 GCA_023705905.1 Candidatus Heimdallarchaeota archaeon | reverse complement strand
TGGTGTAATTTGAAATGTATTTTCTGTTGGAGAAGTGCTTCTTGGTATAACAAAAATGGGATGAAAGGCAAGGTTGACGAACCAAAGGTAATAGTTGATGTAATGATTGAACAACAGAGAAAATTGATTGCAGGATACAACAAACATGATAAAGTACCTGAAGAAAAATACTTAGAAGCTTATCAGCCTAAACATGCAGCAATCTCTCTTTCAGGAGAACCAACATTGTATCCCAAGATAAGTGAGCTAATGGAAGAATTCCATAGTAGGGGTATGACAACTTTTCTCGTAACAAATGGTACTAATCCTGACGTTCTAGAAAATTTAACTACGCTCCCCACCCAGCTTTATGTAACGCTAATTGCTCCAACTAAAGAGGCTTTTGAAAAAACTGCTCGACCATCAACAGAAAATACTTGGGAAAATGTTATGAGAACAGTGGAAATACTTCCAGAGTTAAAAACTAGAAAAGTGGTAAGATTAACTTTGGTTCCTGAATTCAATATGGTAGAACCAAAAAAGTATGCTGAGCTATTTTTGAAATCAGAAGCACATTTTCTTGAACCAAAAGGATTCATGTCTGTGGGAGATGCAAGAAAAAGATTGTCTTATGAACAAATGCCAAGGTTTCCAAAAATATTACAATTCTCTGAACAGATAATAGATGGAACAGATTTGAAGATAATTGACTACAAAGAAGACTCTGCTGTAACACTGATTGCAAAAGAAGATTATCCTTGGAGAAAGAATCTATTTCAGAAACTGTGAATTTTCTAACAAAAATCTCAAAAATAACAATAAAATTATATATTTCAGTTTTAATTATCTCATACATGGCAAATATCAACAAGCTAATCAAACAGCTAAAAGATGACGACCCTGCTAAGAGAGAAGAAGCTATTTTAACTCTAGGTGAATTGAGGGATGAGAGGGCTGTTGAGGACCTAATCAAGGTTGTGAGCCAAGATAGTACTGAAAATAGAACTTATGCGATAAAATCTCTTGCTGAAATAGGCGATCACAGAGCAATTGAAACACTAATCTTTTGTTTAATGGATAATGTAGAGGATATTCGACTATCAGCAGCTAGGGGTTTAGGGAAATTTTCCTCACCTCAAGCAATATCTTCACTACTCATTTCTTTAAGGAAGGATCCTAAGGTTTCAGTGAAAAGTAGAGTAGCCTTATCATTAGGCTTTATTGGTTCAGAGCTAGCTGTTGAAGATTTGCTAAAAGAAGCAAAGTTAGAGCATCCTGCTTCTCTACTCTACTCCATAGACTCAGCACTCAAAATGATAGCTAAGAATAATGGATTTGAAACTGTTGATGAATTAGTTCATAGTGTTATTGATAAGAAAGAAAAAGTAAAAGTAAAAACACCCGAATCTGAACAAGAAAGGGAAAAAGAGATAATATTAAATTTTCCAAATTTATGGCCATACATAAGGAAGTATGTATTTGAGCAACTAGAGGGAATTCAAACGATTCTGAGTGTAGAATCAGATGCAAAAACAGCAGAGAAAAAAATAGCCAATATTTTAGGCGAAAAATTCTGGAGCTTTACTGAGTTCATGAGTAAAAA
>BPTK01000224.1 GCA_023705905.1 Candidatus Heimdallarchaeota archaeon | reverse complement strand
TCACGTGACTGGAGTTCAGACGTGTGCTCTTCCGATCTTTTCACATTTTCTGAATTTCAATCAACATTATTATGGCAAATGGCTTGGGATACTAGTAAGCCAATCAGAACTGAAATATTCCAGATGATTAAAGATCAAAAGAGTGAGGAAGCAGAGCTGGATCGACATCAAGCTTGGTTAGATAGGATTGAAGAAGAGAAAGACAAAGAAGAAGAGATTGTGGGAGACGCTGTCTTGGAAATTGATGGTGTCGTCTTTGACATTCCAATTCCCGATGAAGTCGAGACAGTAAGTGATAAAATAGCTGACACACTAAAAGAAAGACCTGAATCACCCTCACCTTATCGTCCACCTATTAGCGCTTCTACACCAAAAGATGTTGCAGAAAAATCTACAGGTGCAGAATTAGCTCGTTCAATATCAGGTGACATTGAACAGATTATGAAGAAGTATTCTAATTGGAAAGGAGAAATTCCCGAAGAAGATGAAGAAGAACTTGCTAAATATGGCATTGATACGGAATAATTCCAATTGAAGTTAGGAAACAATGTAATACCCAGATATTACCTATATTTCCTCCGACAAAAAGTATATAAGATAGGCCAGTAGAGTTTACAGTAACGATTAGAGGTCAACAAATGAAGAAAAGATTAATCACCTTCAAAGTAACAGATTCGATGATAACATGGATGAATGAGATGATGTCCGTTGAAAATTACAGATCCCGTAGTGAACTGGTGAGAGATGCTTTAGCTGAATTTCTGGCAAAGGAGTATTACAATGGGGAAATACCTTCTTATTCCAAGATTAAAGAGAAAGAGCAGTTGAATCAAAAATAGTCGATGGAACAAATATACTAAAAAAAACTTTGCTAATCCTTTACTTAGTGGATTCTTTGTATAAATTAGTAATGCATTAAGGTAAATCTAATACATGATTGATTAAAGACCTCTGTTAGTTTTCTATGTTAGTACATCTACAATGAAGTATTTCTCTGTTTTATATGGGTATATAAGCCACTTAAAAAAGAGGTTATTTTTCGATAGAATATATTCTTCTTTGTAATTTTCTAATTAGAAGCTCCACATCTCTGATATCAGGTGTTCCGATCAATCCTCTTTCCCAGTATCTTGAGATAAATTGCTCTATTTCATCAATAATCTTTGCATAAATCACGATATCTTCTTTTGGAAATATCAGATAAATTAACAAGGGGACATAGACATTAGTTAAGCTATTAAATTCTTTTTTCTTAACCAAGATATCAATAGCAGAAGTATAGTAATTTGTCTGTGGAATGTGTACAATACCTCGAAGTTTTGCGAAATTGTCAGGACCAAATTCTGAACCTTGCATAAGAAAACTAAAAACTCTGAGATTTAGTTTTTCTAAAGTAGGTGTATCTAAGGGAGAGTTATTGTAGACGATCAAAGGTCCTGATATCTCATCAAATAATGAAGCAACGAAGTAAAGATTATTGTAAATACTTCTAGTATCAACTTCATCCACTTTGTGTGAAAAAGATTGTAGTTCAGAGTAGCTGTAAGTCATTATCATAAGTATAATGACTGAATTACTATAAAAAGCAGTCAAATTTTTTAATGATATTTCTATTATTCTTGTTTCCTGTTATATTTACTGTTTGAACTAACAAAATCTGATTTTTCTTTGTTTAATAGATCTAATATTCACCTGAATCAAATTCTGAGATAAATGAATGAATATTTACTTTAAACAAAAAAAATGTTTTTAAAACACAACAAGTAAATCTATTAGAAATTAAGGATATATCTTTCCTCTTTATATACTAAAGAGAAAGTAGAAAAAATAGGATACATTGTCGAAGTATCTTTAGTAATAAGGGAAAATGTATTTATCGATAAAAGAATAGTGAATCAAGTTAAATTATCATAAAATTAGTATCTTATGATTCTGAATATTTGACTTTGATTTTGTTTTTTGATGAGGATTTCCAAAACTTTTCGTACTAAAGAGTGACGAAACGTCTCATGAGTATATTTAAATATTGTAATCTAAAGAATCTTTTTGTGATTTAATTATGAGAAACAGAATTAAGCGAGAGACTCTCTTGATATTTATAATAGTTGCTGTTTTGTTATTAGTTAACAATTTAGACGTAAATATGATATCAGTCTTATCTACGGATGAGATTTCACAAAACCCAATATCGGATATAGATTTTACCACCCATGATCCTATAACGATTACATCAGATAGCAATTTCAGCGATTTCAGCGGATTTGGAACATTAGAAGAACCTTATCGAATAGAAGGTTACAATATTACAACCACAGAGAATAATGCTATTTATATACGGGATACATCAGTTTTTTTTGTAATTAGTAATTGCTACTTAAGTGCAAAATATTCGGCAATAGTGGTAAAAGATGTTGCCATAGGAACAACATCAATAGTTAACAATACTTTCGCAAACAACAGCGGAGGTATTATAGTATCAAATTCTCCTGCTTCAAATGTATCCAACAATACATGTAAACAATCAAGGATATATTTGTATGACTCTCAAACATCAAACATATTCAACAATACGTGTTCTGGTATCAATCTCCAGTTTTCTTCAGGAACAATATTAGCAAATAATACTTGCTATTATGGTGGTTTATATATCTATGAGAGTAGTATTGAGGATTATCTAAATTACACAGTGGAGAACAATTTAGTAAATGAGAAAAAAATTGGTTATTATACTAATTTAAACAAAGAAAGTTTTTCAAACCCAATATATGGACAACTCTTCTTAATAAATTGTACAGAATCAACTATCCAAAACCAAAAACTTTCAGATATAGATATAGGATTATTTCTTGGATGGAGTGGGAACTCTACAATTACTAATAACAAGTGTTCAAACAATAGTTATATTGGTATCTTCATTGAATCTTCCCCTGGCACTATGTTGATAAATAACACTTGCTCAAATATTGAAGGGAATGGGATACTTCTTGAGTTTTCTCCTTTTACGACATTAACAAATAATACAATCACAGATTGTGAAGATTCAGCTATTGAATTATATGGTTCTAATAATGCGACTTTTACCAACAATATTGTCACAAATAACAACCAAGAAGGGATTTTTCTTAGCTCATCTCACAATGCAACATTGGAAAATAATATGATTATGAGTAATTTCATAGGTATGGATTTTGAGGACTCAAATAATGTGATACTGATTAATAACACAATTGCACACAGCAATTGGGAGGGTATCATGCTAGACTCAAGCAATTCATTATTATTTAATAACACTGTCTACAACAATGGAGATGTCGGAATCTACATATCTACTGTCAGTTCAGTGCTATCTAATAACGCTGTCTACAACAATGGAGATGTCGGAATTATAATGCAAGCAGATTTCTGTCAAATCACATACAATCTCTTGCAAGATAATATCGGATACGGAATAGAACTGTATTCTGGAAAGAATAATAGCATTCATCATAATAGTTTTGTTGGTAATAATCCTACAGGTACTTCCCAGGCATTTGATCAAGGAGTTAACAACACTTGGTATGACCCTATATCACTAGAAGGTAATTTCTGGGATGATTGGTCCGGTATTGGAGATTATT
>BPTK01000223.1 GCA_023705905.1 Candidatus Heimdallarchaeota archaeon | reverse complement strand
GATCTTAAAATAGCAGAACGACCAGCGAAAAGTCCTCCAATATTGAATATCATTGCCCCTAACACTGCTAGTGTAAATCCAGCGAATACTGAAAAGGGGGAACGATGCTTTATCATACTGGTTTTGAAACACGATAAATCTTAATAAGTATACTTGTTACTATTTTTTTAAAAAATTAACCAAAAAATAAGTGGTTAATATTGTTTATATCCAGATTTTTCTATCAATTCTGTTCTTCTCTTTGCAAGTGCGAAGAAAGTTTCTGCAACTTCAAAAGTTTTTGACAAATTTGGATCAACTTTAAAGAGTGCTTTATAGTGGGAAGCAATAGGTCTGCCCGATTCTACAATACTTTTTGCTATGCTTAGAGCAGCTTTGAAATTTCCATTCATCAATTCACGAGAAAATTTAAGGTTAACGTTTACTTCGATATCTTCTTGTGGAATAAGATCCAAATTTAATAACAAAATCCAAGATAGAGAGTCAAACAATTCAGGATCAATTCTTTCGCATAGTTTTTTAAGATCAACATATTTTTGCTCAGCTTTAGTACTCATATCAAACACCAAGTTATCTAAAACAAAACTATGTAAGATGTTTATATGTTTTATCCTTAATAAGAGAAAATCAGGGTGTTATTTTGTTGCTACAACAAAAATGAATTCTCTCATGTCTATTATTTCTAAGTTTTCTTCACCAAATACTCGTTCTATTTTCTTTTTAAGTAGTTGTGGAGCAAATTGTGTTAAACTAGAAGTACCTTTCTTTGGTACAAACAAATCAAACCCATGTGTCAGTTTGTTTAAAGATTCGAATAAATAACTCTCAAATTCCACTATTTCAATGAAAACTACTTTTCCTCCAGGTTCTAGAATCCTGTGTACTTCGTCAATCAATTCATCTGTTTGTTTGTCTTCTAACAACCCCAAAGAGAGTATCGACAGTATTCGTTGAAGATAATCAGATTTTAAGGGAATGTTATCTGGCTGGGCTTTAATATTTTGATAGAAGGGTATAACCATATCTTTAGCGTAAGGCATAAGAATATTGAATCGATGAAATAGATTAGCATCCCCAGGATCAACACAGGCATTACAGCTTTCAGGCACTAGAAACTCTGGATTATTGGGACTTATTATCCCGAAATCATTTTCTTTCCGACATCCCATTATACCTACACAAAATTCATTTAGAACAGAGATCAGAGATTCCACCATTCCTTCAAAGATAGTGCTTATACCCCAGTTTAATGCTCTTTTAAATTCGAACATACCTTTTTGAGTTATTGAGAGAAATTTTTTGTAACCTTCTCCTTTTATTTCAGATAACGAAACAAGTTTGTCTTCCTCGAGCCTGTCAAAAATGGCATAAAAAGAACTCTCTGGTTTTGTTGAGATTTCAAAATATTTAGATTTTAATCTATTAATCATCTCACCTTTGTAAACTGACTTTTGAGATTTTGTAAGTATCTTTAGAACTTCTAATTCTAACCAGCTGATTGAAAAGTAAGTACTTGTTTTATCATCAAATGCTTCCAAATCAATGGATGGAGTTTTTCTTTCGCTCATTGAGGCACCTAACCTTTTTCCATTAAGTATAATATAAGACTTGTTGAATAAACAAGAAAAAAGAAAGAATTAAAATAATCTAAGGTTTTACTTACGTTTCTTTTTAACAAACCAGACTATTGCTGCTATAGAAACTAAACCTGTAGCAGCCCATAGTGTGTTAATAGGTGCTGAAACTATATAATCTTGATATTCCATCTCAAAGATATTTTCAACTACTGTTCCATTAAGCAGTTCGTCGTAATATCTAGTTGTTAACCCTTCTAGAGGATTAATTTCTAACTCCACAAAAAGAGTGTAATTAGTATTTCCAACTTCAAAGATATCGAATATTGTGAAGTTCACTAGAAAATTAACTCCAGCATCGCTTACATTAAATAAATCAGTTTCTGATTCAAATTCTTCTTGTATAGTAGTATTGACTCCGCTTTCTACTTTCATAATATGCCAGAAAAGTGGGAACCCAGAACCAGTGTATTTTTCTCCATCTACTTCTATCGAAGCATAAACGGAGTTAAGTTCGTCCTCTGTAATTGGTCCAGGATAAAGATCATCTTTTAACTGAACAGTAAGGTTAGAATCAACCTGTAGAACATCATAAACGTTAACAGCTTCATTATCATTGATATTTTGTGTAACTAACCAGGTGAATGTTCCATTTTTCACCATTTTATCAGAATAATATAGTCCATCCTCTGGTACAGCTGTAGTTAGATTAGCAAAACTAATAAGAAATGCTACAACGAAAGTAATCTTTAATATTTTTTTCAAAGTTGTCACCTATTCAATTATAAACTAAAACAATAAACTTTCTTACTCTTTTAAATTTTGCTTCTATAACACTTTACAGATAAACAAGTTAATTTTCAATACAAGATTGAAAAATACAAACAGATGGAAGAAAAAGAAATAAATGAAATAAGTTAAAGTTTTTCTTCTATCCTAACTCTTGTTTCTTCGTTTTTTAGTTTCTTGGCAAATTCTAGAGCTTTATTTAATATTTCCTTAGCTCTATCTGTTTGAGTAGAAAGCATCTCTGTGCCTAACTTTTCATAAATTCTCATCAAATCAACATAACCATCAAGGCTTTCATAAATTGTTATGGAAGCTTGATACTCAACTACTGCTTTTTCCAGATCTTTTTCTGTTCTAATATCTCCTAGAATTTCTTTAAATAATCCTTCATAAAAGGGATTATCTCTCTTTCTTGTAAGCTCTAATCCAGAACTTATACATTTTAGAGCCTCTTTTGGGTTAATCGATTTATTGGAATATGCTAGCTGATAGTACATGTAAATCTTTTGATCAAAATATTGAGGAGTAGTCTCTCCTTCAGAAATCTCTTCTATGAGCTTCAGAAGTTTTTTCTGTAATTTATCTGCTTTCTTTGAATTCTGCGTTAATACGTAAAGTATTTGAGCAGCAACGTAATAAAAATATGAATTTATTTGCTTATCATCTTTTTGAAACAAATTACCTATTTCCTCAAATAAATCAGAAGTATATTTCAACTCATCATCACTAAATTTATCGTATTCTGAACCTTCTAAAATCCCTTTTAAGCTGTCAAAAACATAATCTCCTGTTAGAACTTGGACATTAGATAGATTTCTTAAACCTTTAATTACATCAAAAGAAGATCTCTCAGAAAGTAATTCGTAAATCTTTCTAGTATGATCTGATTGTTCGATGATTTGAGGTGGGGGTATTTTTAGACGATACTTCAAAGTATTTCCAGAATATAGAAGTAAAGTAGTTCTCTCAATTATTTCATCTAGTTTGAACTCATCTACGATATTTGGGTGTTCTTTTAGATATAGTTTTGAACTATTTAACATATTAAGAGCATCTTGGTATTGGTAATTCTCTAGTTGGAGCATACCAAGTTTGTAATCAATCTTTCCTAACCAAACATTTTCTGCTTTTTCTTCGAAGAACTTTCTTGCTTCAATGTATAATGGAAGAGCTTGTTCTCGATTCGTTTCAATTTGACAGTTTGCAAAATAAAAAGTATTAATGGCTTTAGATTCATTATTTCCCAAGTTTTCTGCTAGTTCAATAGCTTGACTAAATACAACAGAGGCATCTTTATGATCGAAATTGATCAGATTAATCCCGAATGATGTCAAGCTTTGCAATCGCAATTCATCATTACCTGATTTTCTCGATTCACTTACTGCTAATAAACAGAATTCTGTTGCCTCGTCATGTCTATCTAATGATTCAAGAAGCCTAGCTAGATAAGAAGACATATCAGCTGTTAATGAATGTGCATCTAGCATTTTGCTTTTAGTTAAAATTTCATTTACCTCTCTGATTATTATTGACGGATCAGCATTTTCTAATTCGGAGAGTTTTCTCTTAAATTCTTCTTCAAGATTTTTTATCTCATCTTCAATTTTATCTCCATAAGTTATAATAATATCTTTTTGGGAACTCTTGGCAATCGTCTCCTCAGGTATATCTTCCAAACCAGCCATATCATCATATTCTTCGACTGCTATTGAAACTTCTTCAAAATCAGATAAATCCTCATATTCTTCATCTAGTTCCTCTAATTCCTCAAGTTCTCTTTCTTCTGACATTAATATCACTGAATTTATTCTATAAAATTGTATATAGGCTAACATTACTTATAGTTTATCCTAAAAAGTAGAAGATAAATTTGAATTCCAATGATAAATAAAGCAGTAATTCGGTTGAATATTAGAGTTTAATTGAGTTTTGCTTGCGATATTTTTTATAGTAGCAAAATTTAGTTGCTAGTATGAAGATTAAACTTGTTACAGATGCATCTTCACTTCTACCCAAAAAATTCATGGAAGATGAAAAG
This sequence comes from Candidatus Heimdallarchaeota archaeon, assembly GCA_023705905.1. Taxonomy (GTDB): domain Archaea; phylum Asgardarchaeota; class Heimdallarchaeia; order Heimdallarchaeales; family Heimdallarchaeaceae; genus UBA460. Next base: position 817 of record BPTK01000223.1, on the reverse strand, counting down.
ATAGCATACTTTGAGTCAGTTCTTGTAATCGACGGAAAATCTATAAGAGAGATAACTGAACTCAACCGTGAAGAATTTATTAACAGTCTAAGTACTGTAGATCCTTATCCAACAACTAGTCAAATGATGGCTCCAGATGCTGTGGCTGTTTATGAACAAGCAATTAAAGATGGTTATGATGAGATATTATACGTAGGATTAACTCCTATCATTTCTAGTCAAATGAATGTTGCAAGATTAGCTGCTAAAAGAGTGAAAGGAAAAATCAAAATAACTCATTATGATACTGATCTTACTTGTGGTTCTCAAGGAGCAATGGCTTATCGTGCTCTAGAATTACTGAAACAAGGAAAAAGTGTAGAAGAAATTACTGCTCATCTAGACATCCTCAAAGAAGAAGTGTATACAGTTGGGATGACTGGAGATACTATTTCACTTTTTAAAACAGGTAAAGTTAAACGTGGTTCAGCAAAAGGAATAATGGTGTCACTCTTCAATATGAAACCGATAGCAGAAGTAAACACAGAAGAAGGTTTTATAGGCATAGGAGCTGCTTTCTCAGAAACGAGTGCAATGAAAAAGATGATTAAAGAGATAGCTATTAGAACACATCCTGATAAAGAATATGACTTATTTATGGCAGATGCATTAAATCCTGAATTAATGGAATGGTATGTGAGTGAAATTAAAAAAGTCAGAAAAATTAAACAAACATTCTATTGGGAAATGTCTGGTGTTATGGCTTTATCAGCTGGAAAAGGAGCAGTCACAGCAACAATTTCTCCGTCTCTTGAAGAATAGGAGAAAACAATTCTTT
>BPTK01000222.1 GCA_023705905.1 Candidatus Heimdallarchaeota archaeon | reverse complement strand
ATCTGAATTTCTTCTCCTAAATTTTTTTAAAGATTGCCCCTAACGATATTTGAAGTCAATGACGAAGCTGAGAGAAAAGAGTAAGTCTTTTATAGAGAAATTTGTTGATAATTTCAAGAAAAAGCTTACTTTAAACACATTGTTAGTTTGTGTTATCTCTCTTGCTCTTTTTGGATTCGTGGTATATTTCAAGAACATTTTAGGTAGTCGCATTTTCAATGCAGTAGGAATTAACTATTCTTATACTTATACAAATCCTGAAGGAATCAGTTCTACATGGCATTTCGAAACATATCTGGATTCAGAAATTTATTATGAATTGTTTACACTTTCTTTCCTATTTGAAGGTTGGAACCCTTATGTAAGATCTGAAGATCTTCTGGATAACTATATGTATGGTCCTTTATTTCTTTATGGAGAAGTAATTTTTTACTTTTTAGCAGCACTTTTTTTACCAGGAAGTTCACGTGAAACCATTGCCCATGAAGGAGTTAAGTGGAATGCATTAGTATTTGACACTTTATCCGTCGTATTACTTTATATTTTGATTATTAATCTGAAGAATTTCAAAGAAAGGAAAGCTACTAAACATTTTGTTGGTTTGTTCGGCGCGATAGGTTTTGCATTCATCCCAACAAACTTATTTTATGTTGATGCCTACTTTCTAAACATTCCCCAAATGACTTTTTTCACATTGCTGACGTTTTATTTTTTTATGAAAGAAAAATACATGCTTTCTTCTTTGTTCCTTGCTTTTGCATGGATGTCAAAACAAATACCACTATTTCTATTATTACCGATGTTTTTCATGTTAATTAGAAAAAAGAGTGTTAGATTTGCACTGAAGAAATTTCTGATCCCACATGTAATAATATGTTTCTTTCTTTCAATTCCTTGGTTGTTCATCACTCCGTTATTGTATATTGGAATGATACTAGGAGCAGGAAGACCCCTTTGGTATATCTCTGTAGAACAAGAAGCTAGGTGTCATGGAACAACGCTAGCACATAGTTTTTACTACATTAATAACAAAGCGCTCGCATATATATTTCTCTACCTAAATATAGCAATGATACCTTTTCTTATAGCTTTTCTGATGGGCACTTTCATGAGTCACTTCAAAGGAAAGGAATTAATTTCAGATGAGTTTAATTTTTACATTTTCATGAATTGGTTCTTAATCATACTACACACTTTCCTATCTAGAGGTGTTTTCAAATACTACGATGCTTTCCTTAATCCTTTCATGATTATAGCCTCTTTGCTTGTAATTGACAAAATTCTCTCTTTAATAAGAGAAAAGAAATGTGAAAATGATTCAGCTGTACCTTACCAAGAAGAAGATATAACTATTGAACAAAGTGAGAGAAATAAAACAAAGCAAGAGATATTATTTCAAAGCTTCTTATTGACTTCTTTTCTGGTTTCTATAGCTTGTCTTTATGGAATAAACTGGTGGTTTATGATAATAATTCGATTTATGCATCCAATGCTTTTACTTGGACTTGCAATTGTGACCTCTGTAACCATGCCACTCTTTCTTTACAAAAGTTTGTTTGCTAAAGGAAATTATAGGCAGCTTGGAAAAGATATCAAGCAGATTTTTATTATATCCTTCCAGAAATTAAAGAAGATTTTTGGAAAATTAATTAAGAAGAAGAATGTAAAAGATTCTTCTGAAAAAGATAACTGAAACTAATCTTTAGATTTTCAGATTACCTTCTTCATCATAGAACTTGTTCTTTCTTCTTCCTGCAGTCATGAATCGCCACATAACTCCCGAACCACTTAGAAATCTTATTTCCTTTCCAAATCCTTTTGTTTTCCTTATTTTAGGGACAAGTTTCTTTGCAACGGTTTCAGGAAGTTCAGCTAAAATATTGAAAATCTTAATAGATTCAGTTGTAGTATTTTTTATTAATAAATCAGTCATGACCATTCCAGGAGAGATTGTGCGCACACCTATTCTCTTGTTGTTAATCTCTGTTTTAAGGGTTTTAGTCAACTGCGGCATGGAGCTTTTTGTTGCACCATATGCAGCAAGCTTATGAGATGCTTTTCCATTACTACCATAACCTGACAAGTTGAATATTTGCCCATATCCTTGTTTTTCCATGAATATGAGAACCTTTTTACTAGCATAAAGTGTTCCTAATAAATTTGTGTCAACAATTTGCTTAATTGTTTCATCAGAAACGTTAACTAGCTTATCATATACATAACCATTAGTGCCTGCATTGTTGATCCAAATGTCAATGTTTGATAATTTGCTTGCAGAAAAACCGATTAATTCTTCAATTTCCTCAGTTTTTGTTACATCACAGATGCTAGCATAAATTTTTGCATTAGGCATTTCCCCTTTAATTTCTTTAACGGCTGAATCAATAACAGATTGAGTTCTTGATGAAATTACAACTTCGTCTCCGCGTCTAAGAAATTCTTTAGCAAAAGCTAGACCTATACCTTTTGAACTTCCAGTAATAACTACTTTCAATTTACATATCTCCTTCATTACAATTACATTTGTGTTTCTTATTAACTCTCTGTGCAATTTTAGCTGCCATAGCTCCTGCACTTATCCCACCATCAATATTGACTACTGCTATTCCAAGAGCGCAGCTTTGTAACATACTCCTCAAGGCTGTTTCGCCTTTTCCTCCAAAACCATATCCTGTTGAAATTGGCAGTCCAATGACAGGGACATCAACTAAACCAGCTACAACTGTAGGTAATGCACCTTCCATTCCTGCAGCAATAATCAAAACATCTACATCCTTCTTTAGTAGATTGTTTAGGGGCTCAAACAAACGATGGATTCCAGCCACACCAACATCATGTGTCATAATCACTTCACACCCCATCATCTCTGCAATAGCCTTAGCTTCTTCAGCTACAGGAATATCTGAAGTTCCAGCTGTAATTATTCCTATTCTACCATTTTCTTTGGATGGAATATAATCTTGCTTTTTAATAATACAAAATTTTTTTCCAGTTCCATATTCTACAATATAATCACTTGTCAATTCATCGATTTTTGGGATGTGTTTTTCTGTAAGTCTTGAAAGAAGTATAACACTCTTTTTTTCAAGAACTTTTTTAGTGATCTCTACAACCATTTCAGGCGATTTGGTTTCTGAATAGATTACTTCTGGAATTCCAGTTCTAGCTTCTCGAAAGATGTCGTATTTGGCAAATTCTTCAACAACCTCAATCTGATTTGAATTAAGATATTTCTCTGCTTCTTCAATGGAAATCTTTCCAGAAACCAGCTGTTCAAGAATCTCTTTTCTATTCATGATTATCAATTCCTTCATAGTAAATGTTAACTAACTTAATTTCTAATTCATTAATTGGGATTTTGGTTTCGTTTGCTATACTTGCTATATCCTCAAATTCGGGTTTTACACCTATAATTTCTCCATCCAACATCCTTTCCTTGAAACGACATTTGAAACCCTTATCTTTGATTACTATCTCCCTTGTAATTACTCTTCTTTCTAGCTCATAACGTCCAAATCTATCCTCTCTAACGCCCAAAGTTCCGAGTTCTTTCATCATGAATTTTGCCAATACTGAGGCTTTATCTTCATCACAAATTACTCGTAAGCACCAAGCAGGTCGGTTCTTCTTCATAATGAGAGGGTAATAAGAAACATCTAGTGCTCCTTGTTCCATCAATTTGCCAACAATTCCTCCTAGTATCTCACCTGACACATCATCTAGATGTGTTTCGAGCATTGAGAGATAGTGTTTTGAACTTTCTTCTTGCAATTCAACGAGAAGTATCCTCAAAACATTTGACCTTGAGGGAATATCTTTATTGCCTGAACCATATCCGATGCTCTTAACTTTAAGGGGCGGAAGCTGGTTGATTTGGTTAGTTACTAATCCACCTAATAGAATTATTCCTGTAGGAGTCAGTAACTCGCCATCTACTTCATCACTGAAGAATGGATATTCTAAATTCTGAAGTATTTCAATTACAGCTGGAGGTGGGACAGAAACTTTTCCATGTGAAAAAGTAATAAACCCACTTCCAACATTTGCTGGAAGCCCATAAATTGGGATATCTAGTAAGTCGAGTTTTTCTAATAGCCAAATCGTACCAACTATATCCAGAATTGTATCAACACTAGCAGTTTCGTGCAAATGTAATTTTTCTAAAGATTCTCCATGTACCTTAGATTCAGCCTGAAAAAGAAGATTTAACATTTGTTGAGCTTTATTTGTTGCTTCGCTAGAAAGATTTAGATTATCAAGAACTTTCTTTAATGAATCCATTAGATCTGAAGCATGGTGACTCTTCAAATCCTCTTCTATATCAATTACTAAATGAGTTGAGTTGATTCCTTTTTTGAGTATTTTTTCAACTTTGACACTCATTTTTGTGGCTAATGTTGTGTTAATTAATGAAACAAGTTCATCTAACATTTCTTCACTTTCTGTCAGATCTATAATACTCGAAAGAAACATATCTCCAGAGCAACCTGCGATTCTGGGGTCTATAACTAATGCTTTACTCACTGTTTATCACTTCTTGAGGCAAAGGTATGTTCATGGAACCTTGTCTATATCCTTCTAAATCGATTGTTATATAAAGAAAGCCAAGTCTTCTAAGTTTCATCACTAACATCTCTCGCTTTTCTTCTTCTAGGAATTTTCCCATTTCTGAAATAGGAACTTCTATTCTAGCAATATTTTCATGTGCTCTTAATCTTAATGTTGTGACGCCAAAGATTTTTCGAATGATGATTTCAGCTTGTTCTATCATCTCTAATGTTGTTTCTGAAATCTTTTGACCATACGGGATTCTTGTTGCTAGACATGTTGTTGCGGGTTTTTTAACAATTTCTAGTTCCATGCTTCTTGCTATTTGTTTAATTTCCTCTTTTGTCACATTCAATTCTAAATAGGGACTTTTTATCCCTAGTTCTTTGACTGCCTTCAATCCTGGTCGATAATCAGAAAGATCTGTAATATTTGATCCTTCTACAATGAAGTCGAAATTCTGACTTTGTGTCTCTTTGATGATGCTTTGGAAGATTAATGTTTTACAGAAGTAACATCTTCTAGGATTGTTTTCAATCACTTCTGGATGTTCCAAGGGATTTACACTGATTATCTTATACTTTATTTTTCTGCTTGTTAAATAATCTACGGCAAACCTTATCTCTTTAGCTGGCACTAATGAAGATTTTACGATAACTGGTAAAACACTTTGAGAAACTTTTCTAGCCACTTCTAATAAAAC
>BPTK01000221.1 GCA_023705905.1 Candidatus Heimdallarchaeota archaeon | reverse complement strand
TTCAAGTAACCAATGTAAAATTACTGGAGCTGGCTTCCTTTTCTAAGTTTTTGGAGAAACTACAGCAAAATCGAATAGGTTTAGAATTTGCGCTAATGGTTATTAATCCTGAAACAGAACAAGAGAGGTTCAATAATGGAGGGTCAAAATTTGGCGCAAGTTTTAAAGCTTTATCAGAGATTTATGAAAAAGTTTCCTTGCTTATATAGAACAGATAGAAATTTAATTGCTAACAATTAATGGTTTAGAACCCTAAACAACAATTATTGGACACGAAATAGTATTAACTATAATTTTACCATAAACTTCTTTAAACTTCTAGTTTATCTTCTATGAGATGGAAGAAGTAGAAGTAGTTAAGAAAACATTTGATTATCTAACTGAAAAAGCGAATTTTTCCCTTTGGGTAGACAATCATTCAGCATATTCTAAATTACACCCTAAAGACTATCCCAGACATAAAATAACAATCAAAGGGTTCATTCCTGATATTATTGGGTATAATAATCTTAATGAGGTTATTGCAATCGAAGTCAAAGGTAAGAAAGATTTACAAAAAGGTCTAGGTCAAGCTATCATCTACAAAAGTGGAGCAAATCACTCCTATCTAGCAGCCTACAAACCTCAAATTAAAAGGATCAGTGATGCTTTATATTATAGTAATATAGGTGGGATTCTAGTAGACGAGGAAGTAGAGATAACCCATCCAATGGGACAGTTTCAAGCACGCTTTTTGCCAGATATTGAACGAGAGTTATTACTTCTTCGAAAGAGTGATGAAGCTAGTTCTAACAGGTTAACTGATCTAAAATTAAACTACGTAATAAATTATCTCGCCCCTTTGGTTTATGTTAATTCAGATGGGGTAGCAGAAGATGAGCTTTTAAATAAATTAAGTGACTATGACATAAGTAAATCAAGGACACTTGTGAAAGGGGCTTTAAATCTTGGCTTGATTAAGAAAATAGAAAGAAAATATGTGATAACAGATGAAGGATTTCTATTCAAATCCCTACTTAGATTCAATGAGAAGCTCTCTTTAGAAGGATTGATTAAAATTAAATCAGAGATGAAAGCAAAAAGAGATTCGACTTTATATACAGTTTTTCCAGAACTTGCTATATCACTTAGAATGCTCTACAACAACAATGAGATGTTTGTTGAATTTATGAAGATCTTTGAAATAAAAGAAAAACAGAAAATACCTTTTCAGGAAATAATAGAAGAAATAGTGAAAGAGAAACCCAATCTATTCCTAAACTTTGTTTGTCCTCGGAGAAAGAAGGAGGTAGCTATGGAATTATATCGAAATGGAGAAGAATCCGAGATATATGAGAATAAGGATTTACTGAGAGGTTTTCTAAGCTATTCAATCGTTTTTACACTAAAAAAACATTTGATTGATTTAGGAATATTATCACCTAAGAACACCTTATTCAATACTAAAATGAAGGATTATGAGCCAGAAAAAGATTATTGGATACTTCTCTGAGATGTAATTTTTGTTAAATTCATTCATGTAAATTTTTTAAGAGTAAACTTATATAAAATGGATGCTCTCTTGAATTTTGACTATAAATGATTCCTAAAAATTTACATAAATCTGACATAATCAAGGCAATAAAAAAAATAAAGAATGATGGAGTACCAAAGGGCAGAGGAGCTACTAAATTTCTTCTGCAATACAATAAATACTATTATCCTACCAAATATGTTGTTTCACAAGCTAATCTAATTAAAAACAATAAACTTCTCGAATCTTCTGATTTTGGAGGAGGAAATGAGGTGAATTCTTATCTTAGAAAGCTTGGCTTTAAGATAATTGAAGTAGCAGAATTGGGAGAAATCAGACAATTATCTTTAGTGAAACTTAATAGAATTAAATCAACTAAATTGAGTTATAATAAGCTCATAATTTCTAAGGAAAATGAACCAACCTTTGCTCGTATAATTCTGGCAAGAGAGTGGGAAGGAAAACCTCAAGAGGTTAGAGAAATTTTGGTGAATGTATGCGAGAGTTGGGAGAGTGATTCTAAAGTTCACTTTATTTTAACTTGTGGAGGATTTGTCCAATTCAAATGGCCTGAAAATCTGAAAGATGATGAAATTGGTAATCCAACAGAACCTAAAGCTATTGCTGTAGAAAAGCTAGCAACAGCTGCCCAAAAGACTCTTGAAAAAATTTTGGATCAAGAGTTAATGAGTAACTTAAAACAAAGAGCTGATTACATAACTATAGGTATTGATTCTTTCAAGGTTACAGATAGCGCACAGAAGACTAAAAATCCTCATATTGAATTGGTTTTCTTAATAGATTTAAGAAACAGCAAGTATTACTGGACAGGAAAGTCTTATCCTAACACTGATCAGAAGAAAAACTTAGTTCGCATATCAAATCTGGATAGTCATTTTGTAAATTTAGAGAATTTGGGTAAAATAATGGTTTTAGGATGTCATGACTTAAATTTCTTCCATCCCAGAGTTACAAGTGAAAAAAGAGAACTAAGTGAGTGGCGCAGAAGTTTAAATTCAGCATTTCGAAATTTAGCACAAAAGCATAAACCAGTCTATGTTCTACATCATCCTCATGTAACTGTTCAAACGACTACGTGGATTCACGCTAGGAAAAAAATGGAGACCGAATTAAAATCTATCCGATTCTATGCTTCTGCTATAAGATATCATACACATGGATCAAAAAGCAATAGTTATGATTTTCTAGATGAATTACTTAAGAAGACTAAAAAGGGAAATTCATATGATTTCATCATTTGTTAGACAATAAACCTGAATGAAGAGTTGGAATTATGGAAAATAAAAATAGCAAGGAACTATTAAAGAATATTATTGAATGCACAAATGTTAACGATGTTTTAAGTAACAAGCCTTCGAAATGCACAGCTATTGTTAAATATCAATTAAACTTCTTAAAAGAACGCAACAAACTTGAAATATCGAGAAATGGAAAACTTCTCGCAGTACCTGAACCATGGTCAGGAGATATTCTGAATGCTAAAATCATGTTTTTATCTTCAAATCCATCTATTTCTATAGCTGATTTTGAAGCTGATAAATATCCTTTACATTATGTAAATAAACAGAATCATTTACTGTTTAATAAAGAAAAAAAATGCTATGATTTCTTTACTAATCGATTTCAGAAAGAAATCTATACCACTAATGAAGAATTTCGAGCTGTACCTTTTTGGAGAACAATAGAAGATTGGTATATGTGTTTAACAAGTAAGAAAAATCCGAAAGAAATAATTTCAAAGATTAATAAATACCGAGGGGAGGATTTTGTAATCACGGAGTTAGTTCATTGTAAATCAAAGTCTGAAAAAGGTGTGGAAGACGCAATAGATACTTGTTTTGACAAATGGTTTAAAGATGTAATTCAGATATGCAACGCAAAAATAATCATAATTCTAGGAGCAACATGTAGAAATAAGATATTAAAATGGTTATATTCAGAAAAAAGGAATGTAGTAAATAGAAGGGGAAACTACATAGGTCCCTATCCTGAACAATATAATTTATTTAATAAAAATATACAGATTATATTCTTTCCACATCCTAGCGCACACTATGGATCTACAAAGCTGCAATCATTTATACAAAGAGCATATGAGAATAGTTTCTATGGCAAGGAAAACAAGGAAAGATATTTTGATCTAAGAAAGTTACAAACGTGTATACAAAATATTCTTAACATCGACTAGATTGAGAATATTGTTTTGATTAAAAAAAAATAGAAAATAAATGAAATAAAATTAAGGAGTAATGAAAACATGATTAATATAAAGGAATTAAATAAAAAATGCCAAGAATTCGATGAATTGGAAGAAAAAGGTTCATTTTATAAAATGGCTAGGGATTTAGTGGAAACTGGATTTGAAATTGAAGGATATATCATCCTCTCAGCAACTTGGAATAAGCGGGAGTTTATGAAAGCTTCCAGTGAATTTCCGTTGAATGAATTTCGAGAAGTAGTTAAAGAAGTCTGTCAACCTCTCTTTAAAAAACTAGATGGAATGAAGTTTGAAAATGTTAATTTTGATGACATTGAAAGTGAAGTAATTCGACTTTATAATAATCTGTCAAAATTTAAAGGAATTAAGTATGTAGGCGCATCAAAAATTATGCACTTAAGAAATCCAGGATTGTTTGTTATGTGGGATACGAAAATTAGACAAAAATACAAGTTTTGGAGTACAAGTGCAAAAAAGTATTTTGACTTTAATAAAAGGATGCAATCAATTTCTCAACACATTGAGTGGAAAGATAAGAATAAAACATTACCTAAAGCAATTGATGAGTATAATTTCATGAAATTCACTTTTTCCTGATTTACGCTAAATTTAAATATCTACAAGTGTAGAAAAAGAAGGTGATAAGTTGTCTGATATTCTTTTGTTTAAAATAAATAAAAATAATGCTATCCAGTTGATTAAATCTTATGTTTACAAAGAGAAAAACATACAAAAGCTAATTGAGAACAATTTGGATACATTTTTTGGCATTGAATTCTTAGCTACTGAATATTATACAGAAAATAATGAAGGAAGAATTGATACATTAGGTATTGATGAAGATGGATCTCCTGTTATTATTGAATACAAGAAAACCATGGAAAAAGGTATGTTAGAACAGATTCTGTCATATTATGCTTGGCTTGACAAACATAGACTAGAATTTGAAAAAGTAGTAGAAGAACAACGAAAAAAAAGTAAAATAAAGTGTAATAAAAATGTTGATTGGACTTCACCTAGATTACTTTGCATTGCAGAAGATTTTAACAATCGACTTCTTAAAGCAGCTACTCAAATACCTCAAAAAGTTCAATTCATACGTTTCCAAATGTATGAAAAACAATTTCTTATATTTGAGTTAATGGGGGCTAAAAGAACTAAAGCAAGAAAATCTCCAGAAGTTTCACCTAAGAAAGGAGCAGAATTACAATTGGATAAATCAAGTGAGCAAATTAAAAACTTGTTCTTCTTAGTAGATTCATACTTGATTAATCTTGGCGAAGATGTTAATAAAAAAATACTTAAACAATATTTTGCTTACTCTAAAATTAGAAATTTTGCATCCTTAAAAGTGCTCAAAAATTCAATAAAAATATATCTTTATACAGTTCTGTCCAAAAAAGAACATATTTCAAACATTACACGAGATGTAACGACAACAGGGCACCATGGAACAGGTAATTTGGAAGTGGAGATAGAAAGTAAAAGTGATTTTGAAAGAGTCAAACACTTAATTGAGAAAGCTTATTTGAGTAGTAAGATGTAGAAATGGTAGTTAAATAATTAAACCTAGATCGGAAGAGCGTCGTGTAGGGAAAGAGTGTAGATCTCGGTGGTCG
>BPTK01000220.1 GCA_023705905.1 Candidatus Heimdallarchaeota archaeon | reverse complement strand
CCCTTTCTGCGCATATATCTCATTAATTCAAATTCGCCGTTAATTCGTTCCGTGCAACAATTACCTTCGTAAGGTGGAAATCCAGTAACCCTAAGCGTTTCAATCCAACCCGTCATTCCGAGGTTCCAATAAAGGTCAAAAATGATTTTGCAATCTTGAAAGCATTGCTTTGCAAATAATCGCAAGTCATCCTCACAATCCTCGAGGACCCCACTATACCATAATAGCTTCATGGGTTCAATATGCTCATATCCTGTTATACCAAGAACTGCCTCAGCAATATCATAGAGAGTTTTCTTTCCAGATTTCGGATGAATACCCCATGTTCTTAAAGCAAGATCAAAAACCATCCTCCCCTTAATACGATAAGATATCAATCTATTAGAGTAATAAGATGGTTCATCTCCAAAGAGGGAAAGCAGTTGGGTAGGAACTTTGAGAATATTCATTCGGTGAAACAGATAAGGCAAATCGAAACTATCACCTTGATAATTACAAAGAATATCGGGTTGAACCTTTTGTAAACATTGAATAAAATCCATAACAAGCTCTTTTTCACTATCATTGGAATTTTCTTGTAAGAGAAACAGTTTACCATTCTCAGGTTTTCCATCTACCCCCCAAATGACTGTTATTGCCATTATTCTATTGCTCTTTTGTTTGAGAAGTTCTTGATGGCTTTCACCCTCATGAGCGATTTTGATGTTGACAGCCATAACCTTTAGTGAATAGAAATCGGATGGAGACTTAATCATCGAATCTGAAACAGGAGCAATATCACGATAGCTCGCTTCAGCAAATATTTTTCCCTCTTCTTTTTCTTCTACTTTTGTGCATTTAGCACTAACAACATTTAGACATTTCACAGCAGTGTCTAACAAATATCTTTTCAAGAAAGGGATGTCATTTTCAAATGTTTCAAAACCCAATTTCTCAACTGTGTTTTTTATGTCTTTGAGCTTATTTGGATTGTTCCCGTAGATCTTCACTAATTTTACTTGCTCAGAACCCCAGAAATATTGCCTTAGTGTGATGTTCTCGGTTTTTACAACCCAGTCACCCAAGAGAGGATCATTTTGAAGGATAAAAGGTAACTCAGCAGTTTTTCGAACATAAAAATAGGGGAGAAAATCACCAATCCGTATTCGTATTTGTTTTCCTTCGTTTGTCTTTCCGAACAATCTGATAATCGGCGTCTTGCTTTCATCTAATATTTTGTAATCAAGGTCAGTTAGCATGAAGTTTAGTTCTTGCTTTCGGGTCATGGTCTCCAAAGTCTCCGGATCAATTACTGCACTTCCCCATTTGCAAAGGGTTCTCCTACATCCTCACATTTATTTCACAGTCACTAGAACTAACAATTAATTAATAGAAGAGCAAAAGGGGGAGATAACTGTAAGTATTTTCGTCGACGAAATTGCACTGAAAGAAGCTTTTCTCTGCCTTTTTTTAACCGTGAAAGAAAGCAATCAAAACAATGTTGTTTGTTTGGTCTTTTCAACTAATTCAGCAATGCATTGTTCGCCTTGATTTCTAGGTGAATTAACAAATGTTGAGAGAGGATAAGCGGTCATAGTAGTGGCCGTGTAAGGTTTTAGTAGAGGTTTTACTTCGTCAGGCTCTATAACTTTTGGATCTAGCCATAAATCAAAATCTTTTGGTTCAATAATTAATGGCATTCGTTTGTGAATGGGTTTCACAACTTCGTTTGGATCGGTTGTAAGTATAGAACATGATTCCAAAATCTGGCCTTGAGGACTGGTCCATGTATCCCAGATGCCTCCTAAAGCAAAAGGTTGCTTGTCAGCCATATGGATGAAGAATGGTTTTTTGCCTTCTTTTTGCTTTTGCCATTCGTAGAATCCATCCACGGGGATAAGACATCGATGTTTTTTGAAAGCTTCACGAAAGGTTGGTTTCTCGGCAACAGTTTCTGAGCGGGCATTTATCGTCTTGGTACCAATTTGAGCATCTTTTGCCCAGAAAGGAATTAAACCCCAGCGAAAAGCAGAAACTTCCTTAGTGAAGTTGCTTGGAGATGCACTTCTTTGTTGAACATCTCGAATAACAATACCTCTAACAGCAAAAACATCCTGACCTGGAGCGATATTATATTGAGGCACTAGATCAAGGAATTCGTCTAATTGAAAGAGCATCCGAAATATATGTGCCGGAGAAAACCGGGCAAATCTTCCACACATTCTAATCATCTCATTGAAACTATCTAACGAATTACAGTAGGCATTTCTTCTTTATATTCAATGTGATAAAGAAACTACGTTTTCTTCGATTTTAGGGATAACAGATAGATAGTACTATTCATTCAGTTCTCAAGGTTTGAACTTTCGCTTATCGACTAATCTTCTTCGTTTGATGTTATTATTAGGCAATTTATCTACAATAATAATTTGGGGTTTGTTTAGCGTTTTTGTAGTTTCAATATCAACTTTAATTGAATCAAGGGTATATAATTTATCAATGACTTTTTGCTCGAGATCTTTAGAACCATTCTTACTTAAAATATAGACTTGCATAGTATCTCTCTCATCTTCTCTAATGATCTCTATCCAATAATCTTGAACTTCCTTCATTGAATCAAATAACTTATCAAAAACAATGGGATAATATTTTTCAGCAGCACCAATAATCACTCTATCATCTGCTCTTCCTCTGATGTAGTCAATTCTTGGCAGCTTTACTCCACACTCACATTCACCAGTAATGATTCGGGAAACATCACCAGTTCGATACCGAATTAATGGCATAGCTTCTCGATTAAGGGAGGTTAAAACTAGCTCACCCCACTCTCCATCTTCAATTAATTCTCCAGTTTGAGGGTTAATTATTTCCACAATATTACTTGGGAAGATATGATAACCACAATGAGCTTTGCATTCGGAGCCAATACCACCACCGAATTCATTTAAACCGTAATTAAGAAAAACTTCCCCACCCAATCTTTCCTCAATTATTTTTCTGCGATGTTCGGGTAAACCTTCCCCGCCCATCATAATAGTTTTCATTGTTTCCTTGCTTTTTTCTGGTAAATCAATTTCTTTAGCAAGATTGTAAACATAAGATGGTGTACCAAAAATTACTGTTGTTCCAAATTCTTCGATGAATTTCTTTTGACCCTTGAAATTCATATAATTACCTGTTGGGAGAACTATAATCTCAATTGTCCTAAGTGCATCCTGAATATGACTTGCCAATGCCCAAACACCATATGAATAAACCATTTGAGCAATATCTGAGGAATCAATTCCGCAGTTGATAAAACCTAAAACATATGAGTAATTGAGACGAGAAAGATCATTTTTACTATTATAAATTGTCTTCTTATTTCCTGTTGTTCCATACGTAAAATGAATTGAAACTATTTTCGATTTAGGCACAGCTAAAAATTGTTCTGAATTTTCTGATACATCAGCAGAAGTTGTAAAAGGAAGTGTTCTTAAAATGGAGAAGACATTTTTACGATTCAAATTTTGAATAAGATCTGGAAGAGTTTTTTGATAATAAGGGGAATTTTCTGCACTGTGTTTTAAGATATTGACTGCATTAACCCTCTTTGAAAGTTCGATACGTCTAATACTAACTGAGGAAATTCTTCTACTAACTTTTGCTAAATTTTGCTTTTCTATCAGTCGTCTAAAGTTTAGTAATTTTCTACTGATGATATAGGTTAGTATTTTTTGAGAGGTCATGCTTATCAACCAACATTTAAATTGTAAAGTATAACAAATATATCGTTAATGAAATATACTATAACAAGAACAAATAGTCTATCAACTTAAATTATTCTTTAATTTATGTATGGTGATGTATAATGTCTGATTTTCAAGAACGATTTAAACAGCATGAGAAGAAGTTAACAGAAACCGATTACTTTCAGAGAGCCTATACTTCTGCGCTTTACAACAAAAATTGGAAAAATCATATCGACGATATAAGTAAAATAAAAGGATTCAAAGGACTTCAAGCTCTACCTTTTACAAGTGCGGGTGACTTACGGAGAACATGGGAAGCTCACACAATCGAAGAAATAATATTGACTGATATAGTAGCCTGGTGGTACTGTACATCCGGATCGATGGGTAACAAGAAATGGATTCCTTGGACATACGCTGATTATAATCGAGCACAAGGAGCAATAGGTAAAATCATTTTGCAGCATCTAAAACCAGAAGATAGATTGATGTCAATTATACTACCTCCGCCTTTCCTATCTGGTAGTTCACCATTCCGAATTCTAGATGGAACCGCTACTTTAGGTCATCCAATTGAACAACTTGCAATGGCTCCTGAGTATTTGCAAGATAGCTTTGGATTGTTAATGAGACGCCAACCAACAGCAATTTTAGGTACACCTTCTTTCATGTTGCGAATAGCTGATGAAATAGCACAAAGAGCTCCTGAAATTCTAAGTATGCAAGCTAAAGAAAAGAAAAGTGCTAAACTACGTATTGCCTCAGCAGTTACAAAAGCTGTTAAGATAAAACCCAAACTAGTTTTCAAAAAAATGCGTGTTGGATTCTTTGGTGCAGAACCCTTGGACCCTTTCAGAAAAGCGATAGAAGACCAATGGGGCATAGAAGCATTTGATATCTATGCTTTTACAGAAGGATATGGTGGAGGGTATGAATGCTCCGCACACAACGGTTTACACTTTCCGAATTTTAATGGTCTAATTGAGATTATTCCTGAAAAAGAATTAGAAAAAGAGGAGAATGATCCTAACTACAAACCTCAAACGATTATCATACATGAAGCTGAAGTAGGTTTGAAGGGTGAAATTGTCTTAACAGATTTCAAGGATGCATTGCCATTAGTAAGATATCGAATTAGAGATCTAGTAGAAGTAGTAGCTGTAGGTGATTGCAGTTGTGGAGAAGATTCCCCTAGATTGAAAATCCATGGAAGAACAGATAATGTAATCAATCTTGGCGTTATTAGATTGTCATCCATTATTTTTGATCAATTCTTAAGAAAGGACTTCAAATCAGGTGCAGTGAAACTCTGGGAAGTGCTAGTATCTCGAGATGGCTATAAACCAAAAATATCTCTAACAATTGAACCCGAATTTATTAAGAATGAAGAAGAATTCAGAAAAGACCTCTTCGAATCTCTCCATAGTTTTGACATCTTCCAAAGAGGGTATGACAACGAACTATTCATCTTCGATGAAATAAAATTCGTAGATAATTTGAAGCTAGAAATTTATGGACAAGGAAAAAGTAGGACAATAAGATATGACCCTGGGTTCTTCAAAGAAATCAAATTCAAATAAATAACCAGATGAAATACTCTGGTTATGTTTCATCTATTTTGAAAACTTGGAATTGGCAATGTTTGGCACCAACGGCATGACAAGCAATTTCTCGTACACAAATAT
>BPTK01000219.1 GCA_023705905.1 Candidatus Heimdallarchaeota archaeon | reverse complement strand
ACCACCGAGATCTACACTCTTTCCCTACACGACGCTCTTCCGATCTGTATTGTCTCCTCTTTGGATTGCTGCAAGCTTAGGCGTTTTATTCTTTATTATCATCATTTTAATATTGCTTGCCGCTGTTATTGGGCTAACAAGTGGAAAATCAAGAGTGATTGTTGGTATTAAGAGCTGGTTCAGCAAAAAAGTTCAGGAAGATAATATTAACGATGAATAAAAAGAAAGGGAGAGAAATTACTTTTTCTTCTTTTTAGTAGCCTTACCCTTTTTTTTAGAAGTTTTTGCCTTTTTTCTACTAGCTATGATAAAAATCGAAATAATTAAAGCTAATCCTGCTCCACCTGCAATCTAATTCAATGGAAAAACAGATGATTTCTAATCATATGGTTTTAGATTCACTCTGGAATTTTGGTTCAACTGCTCAAGGTTTAGGTATATTTCTTGTAGAAAAAGAAAATAATTTCTTCTTTACACATAGAGGTGGAGGGGAACCTGGTTCTTCAAGCAATTTTATGGTTGATCCAAAATCAGGTTATGGGGTAGTGATGATGGCAAACTCTGATGTAGGACATCAATTATTTGAGTCTATAAAATTTACATTAGCTAGAGCATATAATTGGACTTTGTGGAATGATTATTGATTAAGATTAGAAATCATCTTTCTCAAAATCCAATTCCTTACATCGATGTTGGTATCATTTGGTGGTTGGAACTCGTAAATACATTAATGCAACCTTCAGTTGATGCAATGATGGAATGGGTAAAACAAGGACCACCAAAAGGATAGTGGTCATAATTCTATTTTTCTACTTACGATTAGTTAGCTATAAAAGTGTCTGTAGTTCTTTACACAATATATTAATAGGTGGACTATGTTAAAATGAATTTAAATAAAAACAAGAAAACGATAATTTTTGTTGTCGTTTTAAGCGTACTTTCAGTGACTCTCGTTGTGATTCCTTACCCTCCAATAAGACCGGTGAAAATCTCAATAGACGATTACACTTATGCAATAGATTTTACAGAATATGAACTCAAATCACTTCAGAGAAAACACAACCTTCCAAGTTTTGGTGTAAGTTTGTTGGATGGAGAAGAAATCGTTTACCAAAGTGCAGTGGGAATGTCAAATCTAGAAGAAAATATTGTCACCAATAATCAAACAGTCTTCAAAGCCGGGTCTATATCCAAATTATTCACCGCTATAGAAATCATGCGCCTATATGAAGAAGGATTGGTTGATTTGGATGCTCCTATTGAAACCTATCTCCCTGATTTCTCAATAAATACTAGATTCAACGATTCTGATCCAATAACAATCAGAAATATATTGGCACATAGATCTGGATTACCCCGAAATGGTAACATCCCTCTCTGGACTTGGGATAATGAAACACATATTTTAAGAGATTTAGTTGCTTCCTTAGAAGAATCTCATGTCGCATTTCCTGCGAACTATCGATACAAGTACTCTAACATTGGTTATAATATACTTGGTAGAATAATCGAGGTAGTTAGGGGAGACTGGTTTGCTTTCTACATGCGCGATTCTTTGCTCTTACCCATAGGTATGAATTCGAGTGGTTTCTTAGCTCAAGACATCATAGGTCAATCAAGAATAGCGGTTGGATACTATAAAGATGGTAAAAACAATATCCCAATTAATCAGTATGACCTCATTACTCTAGCATCTGGAAACTTGTATACCACGCTTGAAGATATGAATGCTTTTGCTAGATTTATCTTCAATAAAGGTAACGTGAATGGACATCAGATAATTAACGAAACAACATTATCTCTGATGTTTCAAGATCAATATTCTACATTCAGCGATCCACAACAAATAGGTGCAGGTTTTTTCTTGGATAATTTTATGTTACCTGAAAATGAGCAAATGGTTTTTCACGCAGGAACAAATCAAGGAACAGCTTCTATAATCGCACTAATTCCAGAACAAAAACTAGGCGTAATATTATATTCCAATTCAGAAGAATTTGTTGATCCATCAAAAAGCTTAGCTCTAGAAATATTGAGTATAATGCACGAAACCAAAACTGGATTGAAAAAACAAATAGATGATTATGAATTCCACGAAGTAGACTCAACTATTTTACAGAGTTATGTTGGAAAATATGCTATTGAAGGAGATATAGCGGAAATATATCTTACTTCAGCAGGTAATCTCAAAATCAGTTATCAAGGTGCAAATATGGATCTAGATCCCCTAAATGATAGTACATTTGTAGCGTCACATTGGTTTCTCAATGTAGGAGATATCAAGGTGAAATTTGTTGAAGATTATATGATTGTCACGATTGAAAATGTTGCACACATTATTTGTCCTTCTTATGAAATAAATGAAGAATATATGGCCAGTTGGTTACCATTCTTAGGTGATTATGAAGCTTGGCAGAGACATTATTCAGTCTATACTGCAAATGAGATCCCTTACAATGTGGTTTTAAAAGTTGAAGATGATATTTTTACATTAATTTGGCCTACCAACTTCATTCTTGAACCAATTAGTCAAACAGAATTGATGATCTTAAGCGGACCTTTCGATGGAGAAATCATGCAGCTTGATTTGGCATCAGGAGCGATTTATTGGCAAAATAGAGTTTTCATACCAGTAAATAGCTAACTTCTCCTCTTTTTTATTCAAATCCGAATTTAACACCAGTTAGTTTTTCTGATAGTTCCCACAATCTTTTTGCATCTTCATTATTGTGAGAGGCTTCGTTTGATTCTACTCTTACAGGATAACCTCTTTCTTCTTGGAATCCCCTTGGACCATAGTACTCGCTGCCTTTAACCTCTGGATCAACAGCTGCTCGAATTGTGGGAAGTGCTCCTTTTGCTGCACTTTGTGCCATTAAACCAAATATAATTTTCAGAACAGGTTTAGCAAATCCCATCATATGATCTGCCAAATTAGTGCTTGCCATGCCTGGGTGTGCTGCAACAGCCATTGCCTCGGTTTTTTCTTTTTTGAATCTCTTATCTAGTTCATAGGTAAATAAGAGATTAGCTAGCTTCGATCGTCCGTAAGCTTTCATTCTTGAGTATTCTTTGCCTTCATCAAACATGAAATTATCAAAATCCATCTCCCCACTCCTGTGACCACCACTACTAACATTTACAACTCGAGCTCCTTTTGTTTTAATAAGTAAATTATGTAAAAGACCAGTTAAAGCAAAGTGACCCAAATGATTAGTACCCATTTGACTCTCGAATCCATCGACTGTCTTTTGAAAAGCAACCATCATTATTCCAGCATTGTTCACAAGAACATCTAAACGGTCATATTTTTTCTTGAATTCAGTAGCAAAGTTATTTACGGAATTCAAGTTTGCTAGGTCAAGCTGCATAATTTCGACAGTTGCATCAGGGATTTCTTTTTGAATTTTAGCTGATGCTTTCTCTGCCTTATCTAAATTGCGGCTAGCTAATATGGTTTTTGCTCCCTTACGTGCGAATTCTTTTGCTGCTTCAAAACCAATACCACTGTTTGCACCAGTAACAATAATTATTTTCCCAGTAAGTTCAGGAATATTCCTTGTTGTCCACTTTTCACTCATTTCTTTCACTCCCCCCATAGTTCTTCTCTCTTCATTAAAAAGTTGTTCAAATTACAAATTTCAAGTAATCTTAACTATTAATATGCTGTTATGATTTAAATACCTAAAACACACCTAGATTATATGCAGATTTGTAAACAAGTTTCATGTGAAAGCTTTCCTTGTGAAAAAATAAACAAAGAAGGTTACATCATACCTGATATAGATTTGGATGTAGAAAAAATCAAAATAATTATGATCTCAGAGGCTCCACCAACTAATCAAGAAGATTATTTCTACGCTAAAGGTGAACCCTACTACATGGAAACAACATTACAACTCTTCAAAGATGCAGGGTATGATGTTTCCTCCATTGATGATATCATTAATTTAGGTGTGTACATAACTACTGCAATTAAATGTGCAAAGCTAGAATATTCTGTGCCTACTAGTGTCATTAAAAATTGTTCAGAAATTCTTGAGAAAGAAATTAACCTTTTTCCTAATGTTAAAGCATATATTCTTAACAGTGATGTGGCAATTAGAGCATTTAATTATATATCTAAAAGAACAATTGGTGAAAAAGCGATCTCAACTGGCTCAACCTACAAAATAAGACATAATGAGTTTTATTACAAAAACAGCAGAGTCTTTCCTTCATATATCCTTACAGGTAAAAATCTTCTCATCGAAAAATCTAAGAGGAAAATGATAGCAGAGGATATAAGAAACGCGTTTAAATTGCTAGCTACATGAACCTCCTGAATTACATTAACTTTTAACCTAACTCTTGGAATTAAGATGTGTTTTCTATTTTTGTCTTTCCTACTTTAAAATATTAAAGCACAAGTATGATATTTTACTGATTTAGTTTTTTTGTACTAAACAAAAAAAGGTGAAAATATGAAACATTCAAAATTCTACCTTGTTTCCCTAATTTTTATATCTAGTTTGTTTGTTGGAGTATTTATTCCTACAAGCATTGCACGAACAGAAATAGGAATTGACTCTGAGCCCGAAGTAATTTCTCTTACTTCTGTAGATTTGACATTTAACCAAGAAGCTCCTTCTTATGGTAAAGCTGAACATTGGGCCGTTATCGTGGGTATTAGCGATTATAAGGTTATAAACGATCTTCGTTTCTGCGATGAGGATGCAAATGATTGGTATAACTATTTTGTTGGACTAGGATACGAACATATTATTGTTCTAGGTGATAATTCAAACGAATTCTATCAACTTGATTACATAGCTTCTGAATATAATATAAAACAAGCACTAAATTATGTTGTAGCAAATGCTGACAAAGACGACGTGATATCTTATGTAACATCAGGTCATGGATCAAGAGCCAAAGTTGGAGAAAGTCTTATCTGCGCTTGGGATTATGGAGCAGGTGAAAATGGCGAGGATGGAAGATTTTGGGATTATGAGTTAGCAGATATACTAGGATTAGCAGACGCTAAGCAAATATTTGTTTTCATTGACCATTGCTTTGCTGGTGGTTTTGGACCAGAGTTAATGGCTATGCCTAATTCTGAATATGTTTGGTTTGGTGCAGCTTGTGCTGAACAAGGAATGGGCTGGGATGCCTATGAATTCAATAATGGTCTGTGGACTTACTATTTCTTAGAATTTACTCTAGTTGATCATTTTAATTCCAATCCTAAGACAACAATGGAAGAAGCTTTCGTCTACACTTTGGAATATTTTTCATACCAATTCGGAGTAATGGTACCACAAGAATATGATGGGAATCTACATAAAGTGTTTCTATTAATTTAACTCCTTTTTTTTTCTCACATTCTACTATGACTCTATTGAGGGATTTGTAGGGACTTCACTTAATTGGGTAATTTTCGTTTTTTCTTTCATAAGCT
>BPTK01000218.1 GCA_023705905.1 Candidatus Heimdallarchaeota archaeon | reverse complement strand
TAAGAATGTCTGATATCTATGCTCCAGTAGGTGAAATAGAAAAGAAATATACTTATGAGGAAGCAATAGAATTAGTTAAGGAAGTCAATAAAAGATTTTTACCTGAATTCAAAGATATCATTCAGAAAATGTACGAACTCAAGCACATTGATGTAACACCAAGAAAAGGAAAGACAGGTGGAGCATTTTGCAGCTATGGAAGACAAATGCAGTATCCTTTTGTTTTCGTGAATTTCACTGGAGATATAGAGTCTGTACTCACTCTTGCTCATGAACTTGGACATGCTCTACACCATTATCATATCCAACAAAATCAAACTTTTACAAATATTGGATCATCTCTAGCTGTAGCAGAAATAGCTTCAGTATTCAATGAGATTTTGGCGTTTGATTACCTTATGGAACAAGACCTATCTAAAGATGAAAAAATTGCTTTGTTATGTAATCACATTGAAGGTAATTTCTCTACATCTCATAGACAGAATGCTTTCTACCAATTCGAGAGAAGAGTTCATGAATTAATGAAAACAAAACTACCTACTACACAAGATTACAAAAATATCCATGTTGAAGAAATGGAAAAAATGTTTGGTAATTCTGTAAGTAATATTAAGGAAGATTATTCCATTTACTGTTTTGTAGTATCTCACTTCATACATGTTCCATTCTACGTCTATGCTTATAACATGGCAAACTTACTGGTAATTGCATTATATCAAATGTATTTAGAAGAGAAAGATGAGTTTAAACCAAAATTTGTCGAGCTAATAACTGTTGGTACTTCATTAACTCCTGAACAGATGCTTGCCGATATTGGAGTTGACCTGAATGACCCAACTTTCTGGCAAAAGGGTATAAACTATCTTACAAGTCAAATAGACAAACTGGAGGAGCTACTTAGCTAAACTCCATCTACTTTTTTTTAAATTAACAAATAAAGTTTCTTGAGTGATATCTATTCCTAGCATAAATTTCTTAAACCTCTATGCTTCTTGTTTCACATGAAATTAACAGATTTCCACACACATACTTTCTTATCTGAGGGAGTTCTCCCCCCAGCAGAGCAGATACGTAGGTTTATTGTTAATGGCTTCTATGCTATGGCAATAACTGATTATGTTGATTCTTCCAATATCGATTTTATTCTCAATAGTTTAATTAGTTTACAAGAAGATTTTCAAGATGAAATAATCTTTATCCCAGGTGTCGAAATTACACATGTTCCACCCTACCGTATTCCTATTCTCGCAAAAAAAGCTAAAGATAGAAATTGCTTGGTAGTTGTCCATGGAGAAACAATCGTTGAACCAGTGGTAGAAGGAACCAATTTAACAGCTGTTTCATGTCCCGATGTAGATATTCTAGCTCATCCTGGAAACATATCTTTCGAGGAAGCTGAAACTGCAAAAAAGAATGATGTCTTTCTTGAGATATAACTACTAGAGGTGGGCATGATTTAGGTAATAGGAGAGTTGCTCGTTTTGCCTTAGAAGCTGGTGCTAAGCTGATATTAAATTCAGATTTTCATTCCCCTAGAGATTTCCTCTCAGTGAAAAAAGCTAAAGCAACTGCAAGAGGAGCAGGTATTCCAGAAAAATACTTTGATCAGCTTTTTGAAACCCACCCAAGTGAATTGATTAGTAGATTCAAGTGATTACTATCTTTAAGTTCCCAATACATTTCTGCGTTTCAGCTGATACTTTTAAAGGGAGTAATTTATTTTCTCATTACAGTAGGAATTTACACTTTAGTTGTGGTAATTATGAAAAAGGTAATTTCAGTATCTCTTGGTAGTAGTACAAGAGATCACAAGGGAATTTTACAGTTAGGCGATAAGAAAATAGAAATGAGTCGTGAGGGTGTAGATGGTGATGCAAAGCTGTGCCGAAAGCGTTTTGAAGAATTAGATGGAACAGTTGACTGTTTTGGGGCTGGTGGTTTCATGTTTGCTTTTCACACAGGTGATAAAGTATACAGAGTAAAACAAGCTGACAAATTAATCTCTGGTATCAAGAAAACACCTATTGTTGATGGAACTGGTATCAAGAAAACTATCGAAAGGATCTCTATGCAAGAATCTTATGACCAGGTAAAAGATATTTTTGAAGACGAACCAAAAACAGCTTTCATGTCTACAGCAGTAGACAGGTGGGAAATGGCTTGTTCTTTAGCTGATGTTGGATTAGAAATAACCTGTGGTGATTTCATGTTCGGATTAGGTTTACCTATTGCAGTGAAAGGATTAGACAAAGTTCCTCTGCTAGCTAGTATCGTTCTACCATTTGTTAGAAGAATGCCTATGAATTGGATTTATCCCACTGGCTCAAGTCAAGATGTAAGAAAACCTAAGTATAAAAAATACTTTGAAAGAGCAACAGTGATAGCTGGAGATTATTTGTACACAAAAAAATACGCACCAGATAACTTAGATAACAAGATAATTTTAACAAATACAACAACAGCTGAGGATATTGACAGTCTGAAAGACAGAGGTGTAGCAGCTGTAATAACTACAACCCCAAGAGTTCAAGGTAGATCATTTGGAACTAACGTCCTAGAAGCTGCTGTAACTGCTTACTCAGGGTTAAATAGGCAGTTAACTGAAGAGGAAATGAAGAAGTATGTAGATGAATTAGGACTGAAAGCTCAGGTTCATAGGTTTTAATTTCACATTTAACTACACAAAATATATGTACATGCAAAATTGAAGACTCTTAATGGCTAGCACACTTCCTGCAGAAGGATCTATTGTTTATAGACATCAAGAAAAAAAATCGAGTTTCAAGAGATTTGAAAAGAGTCTAAATCGGGTTTTCATTTTCTTGTATAGAATATATTTTCTACCTCTTTTTGGATTAGGAAAAGCAATGATTCTAATACATACCATTGGAAGAAAAACAGGTAAGAAAAGAACTAAACCTGTTCTCTGTAGAAGATTCTATACAGGTAAACTAACTCTCTATAGCCCAAGAGGGATGAAAGCTGATTGGTTAAGAAATGTTTTAGCTACAAAAGAACATACTCTCAAAATACATAAAGGTTTCAAGAAATTCGATGCAAAAGCAACTCTCATAGTAGATGATGAAACAAAGTGGAAACATTTAGAGTATTGGTTTGATAATTTTCTAGATGCAAAGCAGATTTTTGGATATGATAAAGAAATTCACAAAGATGTTGTTGGAACAGAGGAATTTAAAAAACTATCACACATGATAGAATTCATCCAATTGGAACCTATCTAAATCCCAATCTTCTTTACTTCTTCAATACAATCTTTTATGATTTCAAAGCCCAAAGAAATTATTCTTCGCATGTTATCAGAGCTGCTAAAACCTTCTAGAAAAGCTATCCAACATTCGTAATAATAATCTTGATAGTTCTCAGCTATTTGCTCATATCCTTTTTCTTCTAAAACGTTTACTAAAGAGGTTCTATTCAATTTCCAAAGATCTAGAGGTTTTTCGTGAGTTTGACTGAGCAGCCTTATTGGAGTAGGAGATACTCTCCATACCATCCTTCTAATCAAAGTCCAGAGATCAAGACCAGTTCGATCAATAACAGATTTTGGAAGTGTTGCTAGAAAATCTTCTTGTTCTATCAAATTGAATCGATCAACTCTTTTTATAAATTCTGCAGGTTTGTCCGCAAAATTAGGATATTTTCCGATTAAAACTCTTACATCTTCTATTTTTGGAAAAATGAAAGATTCTGAATTTACTATGTCACTCATATTAATAATCTGAGTTCGTGGAATATGAAGATGGTCAGGGTTCTTCTCAACAAACATGTCTTCATAGGTTTGTGAGACTCCTATTGAGCTGATAAAAGCATCAGTTAAATTCTCGAAAAGAGTAACATCATCGTGAATCTTTATGTGAATATCAACATCACTAATGATAGGAACGTAATCTATTATACTCTCCCATTCCTTTGTTGCAGACCCTTTAGAATACATATATTCAACTTTATCTTCATAATTTTCCTCAAAAATATTGGTCCATATTTCTATACAGCTTTCAACATCTTTCCTTGCTTGTATCAAATATTGAGAGAAATCACTCATTGGTTGAATTTATTTAATTAATTTATATTTTATTTCATATCAGCTTGAGATTTATTGGAAACAAATAACAGAACATTTTTGATTTTGAACAAAAAACAGCTTTTTAAGGGTTTAAATAGAAGAATCTTTATAGGATAATTGGAAGCGAAATAATGAGCTCTGAGAGAGATAAAGGTGATGAATTTTTCACTCAATTTAATTTTAAAAAAGCCTTTCATTGGTATCTCAAAGCTAGAGACATTTTTTACCTTGCTGGGAAGGAAGAAGATTTGCGTAGCGTAGAGATTAAAATTGCTAGATGTTTCACTATTTTAGGATTAAAAAACCAAGCAATCGATCTTCTATTAGAATTATCAGAACAGACCAAAGAGCGATTACTAATAGAAGAGTACTATAAAATAACACTTGAACTAGCAACAGCTTATTTTGCTTATGGCGATTATCTAGAAGGAGAGAAGTGTCTAGAAAAACTTGATCAAGATGTAGTTATGGAATCAAGTCCAGAAATATTCTTCCGCTATTGGCAAACAAAAGCGCATCTTCAGATAGTTTATCACAAATTATCGGATGCTCGAGAAACTGTTCATTTTCTGCGTGAAAAAGCAAAAAAAATAGGCAATGATCCCTATTATTATGAATTACAAGTATTAGAAGCTCAAATAGATGCTGAAGAAGGGAAAGTATTAGAAGCCTATACAAATATTGAGGAAGCGTACAAATTCTTTGAATCAACTCCTTTTGAGAGATCAGCTTTTGAGAAAAAAATAATATTATCACAATTCGTTGAGGAACCTGAAGAGACTATTAGACTTATTGATGAATATTTGAATAGATATCAGCCTGAAGATATACACCCTCTAATGTTTAATGCACACAGAATTGAACTACAATTAAGGTCTGAAAAAATAACTATTTCTGAAGCGATTGAAAAAGGAGAAAGATTGTTATCAACAGCATCAAGTGTGGAAAACAAAGAATTAACAGCAAAAGTCAGAAGATTATTAGCAGGTCTTTATCAATCAACAGGAGATACAAAGAAATCTTTTAGTTATTTTGATAAAGCTAGAAAATTCTTTCTTTCACAAAATCTAGAATATGAAGAAGCTGTTACATTTTTCATTTATCTACCAGCATTACTGCAACTCCATTCAGCAAAAACCTTGGGTATTTTAGGAATGGTAGGAGGTACTAGTATGAAAGATAGTACTCTTTTAGATAGTCTTGATTTAACAAATGAAATTACCCGTATCAAAGATATTTTCGAGAGATATGATGATCCAGTAAGAGCAAAAATGGCACAATTTTTTGAGTTATCTTTTAAGATTTCTGTGATGGGATATGGCCAAGATTTTAAGACCTCAATAAATGAAATTGATGCAATTTATCATTGGATGATAGATAAAGGAGAAATTA
>BPTK01000217.1 GCA_023705905.1 Candidatus Heimdallarchaeota archaeon | reverse complement strand
TCTTTGAAATCTCAAGAGGTTTCTGATTTATATCTACTCCAATACCATTCCTTCCGGTAAGTTTAGCTTCAATAAGGGTTGTACCACTACCTACCATTGGATCCAGAACAATATCTCCTGTATCTGAATATCTCTCAATTACATTTCTAGGTATCTGAGGTGCAAAGTTACCTCTATAATCTCCTTTATGTGAAGCCCAATTTCCTCTTGCCGGAAAAGACCAAATTGAAGTAGCTTCAAGTTTAAAATCCAAGTCATGGTAATGAATAGATGTATTTGTACTCTTACCAATTTTACTTGTCTCTTTATAGAATTCCTTCATTCTCACAGGAGTTTCCAATTTGGGCATTAAAGCATCTATCCACAGCATTAATTAAAAAGTTCAGCTTATAAACACAGCACTAATTGTTTTAAGGGTTTGAACTATTCAAAATTTCTATTTCATTTGAAGGTTTTTCTGAATTTCTTATAAAAACCCTGAAGATTATTACTATTTACTATATTAATGCAATATATTTAAGAAATATAAATCAAATCTTCCTGTTCGAGTGCTAATATTGAACGAAAAAAACACTAAATACGATGATAGACCACCTGTTAGTGATTACTATACAGTAATTGATTCAATTGAGATAAAGAGAAGTAAAAACTGGTGGTCAGCTGTGGTTTTACATTCCAGTGGTTCCAATAGAAAGGCAATTTCTTTTTATTTGTGGAATAAGAGAGGAGATAAGTGGATTAGAAAACAAAAATTCACTATTCACAATAACTTCGAATTTGAAACACTAATCGAAGCTGTTCAACAATTGATGCCTAAACTAACTAAAAAAGGAAAAGAATAATTATGATGGAAGGGTCTTTTAAGGAGTTAAATCTGAAAAAATCATATTCATCTGATGAAGACGATATCTTAAATGACTTCTACATCCCTGTCTTAAAACATACTGTTGAGTATAACAGACTTGCAGGTTTTTTTTCGTCAACAGTTTTAGCTATTGCAGCTAGAGGAATAATTCAATTGATAAAAAACAAAGGGAGAATGAAACTAATAGTATCACCAAAGCTTTCACCAGGTGATATAAAGACTATATTAAGTTCAAAAAAAGATGAAAAAAAACTTGTCGAAGAAATTCTTATCTCTGAATTAGAAACACTAGATCTAGAAAATCTATTTGTACAAGATCATGTTAAAGCTTTAGGTTGGATGATTTCTAATGGTTTCTTAGAAATAAAAATTGCTCTAGTTAGACAACCAAGTGGTTCTTTAATGACTTTTGAACAAATAAACAATAATGCACTATTTCACCAGAAGGTTGGTATCTTCAAAGATTATGCTGGCAATATCCTATCTTTCAGTGGTTCGGTTAATGAAACAAAATCTGGTTGGTTAAACCATATTGAAGAATTCAAAGTTTTTCGCAAATGGTTGTCCGAAGAAGGTTTTGTAAATCCTGATATACGAAAGTTTAATCGGTTTTGGAATAATGAAGCTAAAGATGTGACTGTTATTGAACTACCTGTGGCAGTTAAAGCTAAATTCATTAAATTTTCACCGAAAACATTAGAGTCTCTAAAATTGGGAAAATGGCATAAAATTAGGAAGAATGAAAAATCTATTAGATTATATTCTCATCAACAAGTTGCTGTTCAAAAATGGATAGCAAATGGAATGAGGGGGATATTTTCAATGGCTACAGGAACAGGTAAGACATTTGCTGCAATTGAATGCCTTAGTATCCTACTTGAACATTACAAACCTTTATGTGCAGTTATCGCATGTCCTAATAATCAATTAATTGTTCAATGGAGAAACGAGATAAGAAAGTTTTCAATCAATGATACAATATTAATAGCAGATTCTACAAATAGAAAATGGAAAGATAAAATGGAAGAAGGGTTAATTGACCTTCATATTGCAAATACGGAGACAATGCTTATATTAACAACTCATGCAACTCTAACTTCTGAAGATTTTAATAACATTCTGAATAGACATCATTCTTCTAGAATTAATTGTCTTTTAATTGGTGATGAAGTTCATCGATTAGGGTCTCCTAAACGAGGAAACAAGCTATTTGATGGCTTCAACTTCCGTTTAGGATTAAGTGCTACACCAGATCGAGGGATTTTCGACATAGAAGGCACAAAAACAGTATTAGATTTCTTTCATGGTATCATATTCAAATTCGAGTTAGGAGATGCAATTACGAAAATTAATCCCATGACAGGAAAAAGCTATTTAACTCCGTTCTATTATAAACCTGTTTTTGTGGAACTTGAACTTGATGAAGTGAATGATTATTTAGAGCTTACTAACAGAATCTCCAAAATTTGCAGAAAAAATAAGAATGAAAAAGATATTTTAGATTCGGAATCTGTTAAGAATCTTCTTTTTCAAAGATCTGGAATAATAAAAAATGCAAAAAACAAAATTCTTCACTTAGAACACGTAATAACCTCTCTCATAGAAGAATACAAGAACGTAAAATGGCTCCTCATATACTGTACTGAAAAACAAATAGATACTATAATACCTATATTGAAGAAACATAGATTAATATCGCATAAATTTACGATGAAAGAAGGTACAATTCCCAATTCTAAGTTCAATGGTTTATCTGAAAGATCATATATTCTACAAAAATTCGAAGAAGGAGATTATCATGTTTTAGTTGCAATGAAATGTCTAGACGAAGGAATTGATATCCCGCCTGCTAGGATTACGATATTAACAGCAAGTAGCGGTAGTGAGAGAGAATATATTCAAAGGATCGGTAGAGTAATAAGAAGATATCCCGAGAAAAAAAACGCTACTATTTTTGATTTAATAGTAATCCCTCCAATAGACAAACTTCCGAAACAGTTAAAACATTTAGAACAGAGAATTATGAAATCTGAATACGCTCGATTTGAAAAGATAGTCAAAAATGCTGTTAATAGCTCTGAAGCACTTTCAAAATTATATGAGTTAAAGAAAAAACTGTAGAGTGTCTAGAATGAAAAAAAGTGTTAATCCCCGAATCATAAAAACAATCAAAGATTTGTCTGAAGAAGATGTAGTTTCTGAGTTTTTAATATCAATATTGCTAGAAGAAGCTAGAAATTCAGGAAAGGATAAAATTTTTTGGCAATACAAAGAATTCTATAGAAAGATAGTCCAAGAGTATGTAAATAAGAAATAGGTGACTATATTGAAATTATATAAAATAATATTACAAAACTACAGACAATATAGAAATGCAGAATTCAATTTTAAATCTGGTTTGCATAATGTTGACATCATTATAGGTTCTAATGGAACTGGAAAAACTAATTTTCTAAATGCTATAAATTGGTGTTTATATGGTGATGAACCACATAAAACAGATAATCCTGGGCAATTACCAATCTTGAATGTAGAAGCATTGAATGAAACAACTGCAACAAATATTTCTTTGGTTACAAAGGTTGAAATTTATCTGCAAACGTTGGATGATAAAGATATAATTGTTGAGAGAAAAGAAAAATCATTTATTATTCAAGAAAATCAGTTGAAATTTCCAAAATCAGATAAAAGTAAACTCTGTGTCAAACGCAGTATTTCTGGTGGTGAATATGAAATACTGGTTGATGATGAAGCTGAAATATTCATACAGCAGGTTCTTCCTAAGAGAATAAGGGGGTTCTTCTTTTTTGATGGTGAGAAAATGGAAAAATATTTTACTGCTTCTTCAGGAAAGTCTATCAATAACTCAATATATTTACTTGCACACATTGATCTTCTTAAGCATACAACTGATAATATGAGAACTATTAAAACTGAATTCGAAAGAAAAGCTGCAAACATTAATCCTAAAGCAGAGGAAGCACAAAAAGAGAAAGAAGAAATAGAAGATAATATTCTTGAGCTAGAAGAAAGAATAATTATGGCAAACGAACAATTAGACATTGCTAAAGAAAAGATAACAGAGTATACAAAAAAGTTAATCGACCAACCGGATGTAGAATCATTAAATTCAAATCGAGATACTTTGAAAACTGAAAAAGGAAAACTTGAAACTAGATTAATAGAAAAGAAAAAAATTAAAACAGAATTCTTACTCAAAACAAACATTGAACTGAAGACATTTCAAGCAATTGATTACACAAACAAATTAGTTAAAGAAAAAATAGTAAATGATGAAATTCCTGTGACTGTAGATACTACTTTAGTCGATATCTTGTTGAGCAAGAATAGGTGTATATGTGGATCAGACTTGGGAGAGGTTGAAAAAGAAAATCTGGTTGATTTTAAAAATAGTATAAATCTCTCAAGTATTAGTGCTTCAAAAATGACTGGGATAAATCCTATTTTGGCTAGCATAATTAACGGAATCAAATCATTCCAAAAACATTTAAAACCTATTCAAGAGGATATTGAAAGCATAGAAAATAGAATAAAAAAAATTGAAGATGAAGTAAAAAGAATAGATGATCAGTTGTTTGGTTATGATGAAGGAGATATTTCCAATTGGCATCATGAAAGAATAGAATTCGAGGAACAAGAAAAAAATCATATCAAGTCAATTGCAATATGGGAAAAAGAAATATCTGAAAATAATATCAAGTTTAAGGATGTAAAGAAGAAACTAGAGTATGAATTAGAAGACGAAACCAAAATTGAAGGATTGAAAGAGAAAATACAATTTTTGAGCAAATCTATCAAGGTTTTAGATAGAAGTATCAATAAAATCATGTATGATTTGAGGGAAGAAATTGTAACTGAAACAACAGAAATATTTTTTGATCTGCACTGGAAAAAAGAAACATTTAAAGAAATATTGATAGATGATAAATATAACGTTCAGTTAATTCATAAACATGGATACAATGTTTTAGGTGACACCTCAGCTGGTGAATCTCATATACTTGCTTTAGCCTTTATAATCGCAATGCATAACAAATCTGGTTTTGATGCACCGATTATTATTGATACACCAATTGGAAGACTCTCAGACAAATTGCGAACAAGTTTTGCAGAAACCATTGTTAATTATTCAAAGGACAAACAGATTATTATATTATTTACTCCTTCAGACTATTCATCTGAAGTTGAGAGCATACTAGAACCAATTAAAACTAACAAATTTTTAATTGATGCTACAAAATCAGAAAGTGAAGTAGAGGTGAAAATATTATGATAAAAGCACCAGACAGAATTTTTATCGAAAAAGGAGACAGAGAAACAAAGTATAAGAAACTATTAGCACTACCCTGTTTTTCAAATATGGAAAACAAAGATATATTCTTATATGCACTTTCAATAGGTTTTTCTTTAGGAGTGAGAGAAAAAATAAAAATAAGAGAAGGATTCTTTCAAGCAAATTTATTGGAAGATGACCACTATTCTACTTCAATTCTATATTCAATTGCATTGGTCGAAACAAAAAATGACGAAATACTAGCCGATATCAAAGAAGTATTCAATATTGCAGAAGAATATGCAAATTCAGGTATTTCTTTTCTTATAG
>BPTK01000216.1 GCA_023705905.1 Candidatus Heimdallarchaeota archaeon | reverse complement strand
TAGATTTCACTTACATTCTATTCTATTAGTAGTTGATTGTTTGTTGAAACACTATCATCTATTTCCTAGTATAATCATAAGTTAAACATTTATGAATGATTTTGTCACATTATAATGTTAATATTTTCTGAGTTTGTATAG
Source organism: Candidatus Heimdallarchaeota archaeon (assembly GCA_023705905.1). Lineage (GTDB taxonomy): Archaea > Asgardarchaeota > Heimdallarchaeia > Heimdallarchaeales > Heimdallarchaeaceae > UBA460. The sequence continues at coordinate 5,393 of BPTK01000216.1, read as the reverse complement.
GAAAATCTAAAGAGAAGTATGATAACCAAAGTCTTGCGGACTGAAACAATGGAAGTAAGAAAAAACAAAGAGTTGAGTAAACTTTGTCATCTAACTAAGAATCTCTAGAATCGAGCAAATTTTCTGCTAAAAGAACAGCTAAAAAAAGCTAAATTCCCAGCTGAAAACAAATAAAGTTTAAATTTGTAAGATAAATTTATTGTTGTGGCAGAAAAAACCCCTAAACTTACAGATTCTATGCAGCTACGGAATCGATTCAAGAGACAAATAAGAAAATATTGGCTTTACTCTCGTAAATGGTTCCCATTTTCTATTCTCATTGGGATTATGAGTGGGATCCTAATGGCAATATTCACTAGTCTTATTGTTAATCTACAGAATTGGTTGACAATAATTCCCGTATATATTACATATCCAATTGTTGGTGGAATAACAAGTTTGTTTATTTATTTTGGTTTCAAAGAGGTTAAAGGCGCGGGTATTTCTTACGTTTTAGCTCATAAGAACACATCCACACCTATGAAATCTAGAACTATATTCACTAAATTCTTTACCAGTGTCTTAACATTAGGAGTAAACGCCCCTGCGGGGAGAGAAGGACCTGCTGTTACTGTGGGAAGTACAGTGTCAACTACGTTAGCTTCTAAGTTAAAAATGACTAAAGATGATGCGATGCATGCAATAACAATTGGAGCAGCGGCTTGTACCGCAGCAGTTTTCAGAGCACCTTTAGGTGGGACTCTTTTTGCAGCTGAAGTCCCATATAAGCATGATTTAGATGAAACAGTTTTCTTTCCTGCTCTCGTTGCTAGTGCTATCTCTCTCCTTATTTATGATTATCTTTTACATTTGATATCATCAATTAGTTTTTTGTCTGCAAAACCTGTATATCTTGAATTAGGTGATATTCAGTTTACATTATCTTTTTCGAGTTCTCTACATTTCATTCTCATAGGTGTTATTGCGGGTTTTCTAGGAATAATATTCTCACTTTTATTCAAACTATTTTCCGGATTTATTGAACGATATCTTAAAGCTTTTTTATTGCCAATTATTGGCATGATATTAACAGCTATAATTGTTTTCTTTGTTGATTCCTATTTCCTTCCTCAGGAAGTCCAACTAGCTGGTACAGGCTTTAGTTCGATAAATCATCTTGTAGAGAATTTGGGGGGGATTGGTTTTGAGATCGTTCTTGTCTTACTACTTGGTAAAATTCTAGTGACCTCCACATGTATTGGTTTTGGAAATAGTGCAGGAGTGATGGGCCCTACACTCATAACCGGAGCAGCTTTGGGTTATCTCTATTCTAGACTTTTCAATCTTGACAATACACTTGCTATTGCTATGATTGTAGTAGGGATGTCCACAATGCATACAGCTACAACAAAAACACCAATTGCATCAATGATATTGGTTCTAGAGATGGTCAGTTTTCCTAATCTTATTATTCCCATTATACTATCCAATGCAATATCTTTCATTATCTCCATGGATTTTAGCTTATACAAGGGTCAGATTCAGAGCAAAGAAGTCCTTCTAAGAAGAAGTCTCAAAAACACTGATATCTTAGAAACAATAACTGTAAAAGAGGCTATGAATGTTAATCATGCACAGCTTAAAGAAAACGATTTGTTAGCAGATGTTTTTCAAACTCTTAACAAATACAAAGTCAGTGCACTATCTGTAATTGATGCTGAGAAAGAACTCTGTGGTGTTATTAGCAGTGGAGATTTTCAAAAAGGCTTTTCCACGGGAAAAGAATTTGTTCACGAAGTTATGACGAGAAATACAATAGTTGCTTATCCTGACGAAACGCTCGCAACAGTATTTGACAAATTAACTGATCATAGAATCGAAAATTTACCTGTATTATCTTCGAGAAAACAGTTAAAGGTTATAGGTGTAATAAGTTTTATAGATGTTGAATCTTACTATGAAAAGGCAATGATTGAATTAAAAAAAGATGATAAAGTTTCAGTAGAGGATATGTTAGATGATTTTTAATACGAAAGAGTCAAAATTCAATAAATATGAAGGACATGATTTTACTCTCAATAATTGGTTGACTCATTGGTATCCTCAGATTTGTGACTATCTTGATTTAGATTCTCAGATGGATGTTGCTTCCTTAGAAACCATAATGAAAGAGTATTCAAGTAATTATTCCGAAAACGATCTAAAGCTAAAACTACAAGACAAAGACGTCTTCATCTTAGCCCCAGGCATTTATATGGAAAAAGAGTTTGATGAATATCTGCATCATAAGACATCCAAAGAAGAAATTCTGATTTGTATTGATGGGGCAACTTCCTATGCAATTTCTAAAAATATCATTCCAGATATTATTGTAACAGATTTTGATGGAAAAATTGAGGACCAAATCTCAGCACTGGAACAAGGTTCAATATTGGTAGTTCACAGTCATGGAGATAACCTCAACACGCTAAAGAAGCATCTCCCTGAAATAGTATCTGGAAATTTTATAATAACTACTCAAATCAATCCACTGCCTGGATCAAGCAATTTTTTGGGTTTTACAGATGGTGACCGAGCAGTATGTTTAGCTACAATGATGTCTGCAAAGAGAGTTTTTCTTTTAGGTTTTGATCTCGGTCCTTCCATAGGTCCTTATTCTAAACCTTCGCCGTTAGATCCGATTCAAATGGAAAGAAAAACCAAAAAATTTGAGGTTGCCAAGTCAGTTGTGAATTGGTGCGTGAATAATGGTCAAAGGATCTATTTCTATAAAAATCAAACAAAATCAAATTAGAATGTTGTTGTGAAAATATTTAGAAAAGAAAACATTTGTGTTTAAGCAAATGTTTCTTCTTAAAGTGAATTAACACTAAAATGATAGTTGTGATTAATCAACTTCACTCTCGGTTCTCAATGCTGCTAACCTTATAGCTTCAAGAACGTCCTCTCTAGTAATTATACCTACCATTAGTTCTGGATTATCGTTTTTAACTACCGGTAATCGTCCAATTTTGTGTTCATTCATTTTTTCAAGAACTTCTTTTATCTTGTTATCTGGATACACCGTTATTACCGTTTTTGACATGATATCCGTAATCGTCAGATTTTCCGTGCTCGTACCTTTGTTTGGTATATCATGAATAGTCACCATTCCTACTAATTTACCATCTTTAGTTACAGGATAACCAGTATGATGGTGTTCTAAGATGTACAGTTCTAGAATGGACAACGGCATGTCTGCACCAATTTCAACTACTTGTTCTGTCATTACTTCTTTTGCATCGACAAGATCTAGAATATATGGCTCTCCCATCTTAATATTGATTCCTCTTCTTTGCAACTTGATTGTATATATCGAAGATCCTTTGAGGAATAACCATGTTATAAAGAAGCTTGTAAAAGATGCTAACATTATTGGAGGCATCAAAGCATAATCATTAGACATTTCTGGAATCATAAAAATAACATTAAACGGAGCTTGGGCAGCTCCCGCAAATAAAGCTGCCATCCCTGCTAATCCATAAGTATAGGTTTGACCTACTAGTGACGGAAAAGCTAACTTGAAAAGTCCTCCAAACCCTACTCCAAACATGCTTCCAATGAAAAGACTTGGGGCAAATATACCACCACTCCCACCAGACCCTATAGTGAAAGACGTTGCAAGAATTTTAATTACCCCTAGTAGAAAAGCTAAACCTATCGTGAGAGTTCCTAATAGCGCTAAATCTATTCCCTCATATCCTACCCCTGCAATTCCATAAGATGGGAAAAACATGATTAAAATACCAGTTAATAATCCTCCTACACCCATCTTCAAACTTTCTGGGATTTTTATTTTCTCAAAGATAGTTTCACTCCCATAGAATACTTTTACCCAAATAACTGAGATAAGTCCAAAAATAACCCCTAAAAGTAAGAAGAGGGGCAATTCTTGAGGTTTCCACAGAACGATATCTTCTAAATGAAAAGCTGTTTCTTGTCCTAAAATTGCAGCTGAGACAGCAACTCCTACAACTGAAGCTAAAATTACTGGCATGGCATTAAAGATGCCTATTCCACGTAGCAGTATCTCCATTCCAAATATTGCTCCTCCAAGAGGAGCATTGAAAGTACCTGCAATTCCTGCTGATAAACCACAAACAACTAGAAGTTTCTTTTGTTGTGGTTCAAGTTTGAAGATTTGTCCGATGTAAGAACCAATGGTTGATCCTATTTGAGCTATAGGACCTTCTCTTCCTGCGCTTCCACCTGAACCTATTGTTATCGCAGAAACACCTATCTTGAAAAACGCAACTCTTTTTCTTATATGTCCTTCTCTCAAAGCAACAGCTTCTATTACTTCAGGAACCCCATGACCCTTTGTTTCTTTTGCAAATTTTACGATTAGGGGTCCTATAATTAACGCTCCGATGACAGGTAAGAAAATATATCCGAGATTATACCACCCAACTTGAATTGTTATAAAAGGTAAAAGAATATCAAAAAAGAATATTTGAACATATTTGATTATATATCTGAAAAGAACTGCACCTAAACCCCCAAAAACACCTACAATAATTCCTAGCAAATCTATTAATAACCATCGTTTAGCAACTGGAGAAAGATTGATGAGTTTCTTTAATTTTGGGACTTTCATACTGTATCTTAGTAGGCAAGAAGACATACATATATTAATTTTTCAATGTTTAGGTAATGTTCCAATTTATCATGCAACCTTTTATGTTATCAAATCGTTTACTAGTGATTTAAAGAATTAATTGTCAATACCTAGGGAATAATTCAAATGTTACTCCTTGTCCTTCGTACTCGAAAACAGTTACAGTAACTTGGTCAATATTTTTCTTTTTAATTTCCTTGTTCCACATCAGTTTATCAGCTAAGTAGCGGCTTATTTCTTCGACAGTTGTATTCTTGATTGGTAGCATAATTACATCAGAATTAGGGAACTCATACTCTTTATCATAATTAGGTACCTTGATAATTACTTGCTCACCTGATACAGTGATTTCAAGATGATCGCTATCTTCAGGAATTAGTATCTTATGATCCAAACTATCAACTATAGGCTTTAGCACTTTCTTTATATCGAAGAAATTCAAGATCATATTCTCCTCATCTTGATCACCATAAATATTTATGAGGATCTTATAATTATGCCCATGCAAGGATTCGATAAATTTTTCTCCAACCACAAAGTGAGCACTGGAAAAAATCATATAATCTCGGCTAAGAAACAAGTCGTAACTCATTACTTCTTCATTATTTATTTGAAATAAAAATCCTTCCTTCAAACAGATATTACTGTGCTGCAGGTTCTAATTGGAATGATTCTAGTTCTTGAATACCGAGGTCGATATCTACAAGATAAACCAAAAAATCAGATAACAAGGAGGCAAACTCGTTTCTTAATTCCT
>BPTK01000215.1 GCA_023705905.1 Candidatus Heimdallarchaeota archaeon | reverse complement strand
AAATATATTGAAAAACAGGGAAATCTGTTGGTATTACTTATGATAGTGCTTTTTGTTTGATTGTTTGATGTAACTAATAGTAATCTCTCCAATCTTCTTTCATCAAATAAAGATACTAAATGAGTTGTATAAAATACTTGGTTGTTAGAGGATATTTCTTCTAGAGTTTTCAAGAAATCCTTTTGTCCTTTCTCATGTAAGTAAACAGCTGGATCATCAAGTAATACCAACAGATTTCCCTGTTTTTCAATATATTTTAGAGTAATCAAGTATGACAAATACCATCTAAAACCTCTTGATCTCGACGAAGGCAAAGTCATTCGAATTTCTCTATTTTGATTATTCATATCTACAATGAAAAATGAAATTTCCTTTTCAGCGATGTTACATTTAATCACAACTCGTTCTTGATTCCAACTTTTTAATAGCTCATCAGAAAATTCTTTTAGAGTATTATTTAGGATAAGAGTTTGTTGATTCAGTTTCTTCTTAATGAATTCACCAAAATCAATGTCAAAAATAGCTATCAGTCTTTCGTTGATTGAAGTATTTGTTTCATTTCCAATTAGTGAGAAACTTGGAGCACTATTGTCTTTTGTAATGACATCTGCTAATGACGTTTCTTCAGTTAGGTAGACAACTTTAGGAAATACAAAACTTAGTGATTGGATTAGATATTCTCCAAATTGGATAGGATTAAAAAGTTTAGACAAATCATCTTTCGAATCTTTGAATAGTTCCAATGGAGATAGCTTTACTGTACTATTATTTATATCTACATTAATTTTATTTGGTGAAAAAGACTCATTTCCGAGTTTGTCTATTAGCCTTATCCAGATGCTTTCTACATCATTCAGAATAAACCGTGATTCTTTTTTTGCGTTAATTGAAGTATTAACTTCAGTGATTATGCCCTGTAGGATATCCTTAATTTGTTTGAAACTAGGCTGTTGAAATAACCAATCATATCTTTCTTGAAGCACTTCAGTTGATATGACACCCTTATGTTTTTGTTTAAACATTCTCTTTGAACTGTTAAATATGATTTGATTTAACAAATTAGAAAAGAATAGTAGTTCCTTAGAAGAGAATAGTAATTCAAGAATTAGATGTAAATTCATTGAAATTTCATTGATAAGATTTTCAAGTTTTGAATTAAGAAGGCTAATATCTTTTTTTCCATTATTATATTTATCAAATTTAATGAATTCCACAGAATTAAATATTCTAATCAAACTATCTGCGTTTTTTGATTTGATTTCTGAAACTGATAAATTGCTAAGTTCTCCTAATAGAAAACCTGAAATTATCTCCGGTTCTAAAACTTCGAAAATTGCAGAAGCCACTATGTTCGGTTGAACCATTCGACCTTGCATTTTAACGGGTATGTCTTCATCCTTTAATTCTTCATCACTGAAGGCCCACTGAAGAGCTTTTAAAATATTAGACTTACCACTTTCGTTAGGTCCTACCAATGTTGTGATACTATTTAGATTGTGCAAGGTTATTTTTTTGTCAACAGACCTGAAATTTTCGATTTCAAATTTTATTAACTGTAGTAACTTTGAACTCATCTCCACACCACCTATGGGTTTATCAATGCATTTACTTAAAGTTTCTGTTATACTATTTGAAACATGCTCCATAAATATGTCGTTTTTCGTGTGGTGGTTGACTTACACAAATTCTAGCAATTTTACTATCTTTTGATATGATACATTACAAGATGTAGGTCTTTACAAGAACCCATCTTCTTGACAAACAATGATATTTTCTTATAAGGTGCTTTTGCTATCTTTGTCGATTAGGGCTCATAAAGTGGCTAGTTGGTATCTTCTTGAAAGATGTCTTGTCCATTAACAAGCTATTTTATTCCGACTTTATATAAAAAAACTCGACATTTATATAGACTGGTAATTATTTTATTGTATGGAAAGAAAGTTAGATTCTGTTATTAAGATTCTAAAAGAGCTTGAAGGCCTAATCAGAGATAGATATAAAGCTGAAATTATAGGTGTTTTTGGTTCATTTGTACGTAATGAACAGAAACCAACAAGTGATGTCGATTTATTGGTTAAGTTTCTTGATGGAGCATCTTTGTTTAATCTCGTTGGTTTGGCAGACTTTCTTGAGGATAAATTGAACATCAAAGTTGACATCGTTTCTGAAAGAGCTGTACGGGAAGAATTGCGCGAATATATTTACTCAGAGGTTGTTAGAATTTGAAACGGGATCACAAGATTTTCATTCAAGATGTTCTTTCCGCGATTGATAGCATTAATCTATTCATAGAAGGGATGAGTTTTGAATTATTCAGAGATGATGATAAAACAACAAGTGCGGTTATCCGTAAATTTGAAATCATTGGGGAAGCTATTAAACATATTCCAAATGATATAAGAGAACAATATCCTGAAATTCCTTGGAAGGATATTGTTGGTATGAGGGACAGACTCATCCATGGTTATTTTGGTATTGATTACAAGATAGTATGGGAAATAATAAATGTCGATCTAAAAATTCTAAAGACAAATCTCTGTAAAGTTATTGAAAACATGTGAAACTTTGTTTTTTGTAGAACATGGATAGCTTCCTCAATTTTGTTGTAAGAGCATCTAAGAAAAAACTTAATTCTATTTTTCTTAATTTAAATTCTTGGGGGACCTGCTTGTATTGTTTCAAATACTTCTCCCTTTGTTTCAAGATCTACATCCTCCATCCACCAAGTTATCCCAACTTCAGCAAATTCTCCTATGGTTTCCTTGCGTTTTTCTATGTCATCTGCTGATGTTTTACCTATACATGCGATATCAAAATTATTTTCTTCCTCTCTATGTTCACCTATGAATTCTATTATCTTTCTCATTTCATCAGGTTTAGGATATAGATATTTACTATTAAATGGTATAACCCCATCTAATTTAGCTGCACGAAGGAATGGTTTTTTGTTTGGCCAAGATCCTGCGCCCCATATTGGAATCCGGGGAGTTTGAATCGGTTTTGGTAGGAAGCATGCATCATTAATTTCATAATGCTCACCTTTATAGCTGAAAGCCTCTCCACTCCATAGTTTTTGTATAATCTCTAAGCTTTCGTCTAATTTCTTAGCACGTATACGACCATCTGTTTCTTCTCCAAATGCTGCAAATTCCCTTTCTGGATCATATCCTAATCCAACTCCTAAAACAAGTCTTCCATTTGAGAAATGATCCAGAGAGACTGTCTCTCTTGCAACTTTCCATGGTCGTCTTCTGGCTAAGGGTGTCACATTTGTTACTAATGCAAGTTTCTCTGTTTTTCCTGCAATAGCTGTAAGTGCTATCCAAGGATCTACCACAGGGATTACAGGGTCTCGTCTAGAATGGATTAGATCCCAGATGAAAAGACCATCCCAACCAGCATCTTCAGCCCTTGTAGCCATTTCTACAAGATCTTTAACTGAACTGAAAATTTCTCCTACATTTGGTGTAATAATGCCATATTTTAGTTTTGAGCTCATAATATCAAAGAATAAGATACTTCTTATCGTATAAGTAATTTGCTGAATTCAGTTTTTATTAGATAAATAATTCTTTCTAAAATATCTCCAAACTAAATCTTTACAATTTATTTATTTCAAGCAATCTGGTAGTATATCTTCGAAATATATTTATCTACTATCTTTAATCTAATTAATTATGCAAGAAAAGCTCAACCTTACAAGGATTCTCAAAATACTGAGTAACAATATGACCGCAATACAATCTTTTGGTATAATGAATATTGGTGTTTTTGGTTCCTATGTAAGGAATATGCAAGAGAACATGAGTGATCTTGATTTATTAATCGAATTTGAATCTGGAAAAAAAAGTTTTGACAATTTCATTAATCTTCTCAACTTTTTGGAGGATTTATTACAGATTAAAGTTGACTTAGTTACTAAAAAAGCTCTTAGTCCTCATTTAGGACCAAACATCTTAGAAGAGGTTGTTTATGTTGAAAAATGATCCAGGTTTTCTTAAACACATTTTAGATGAGCGTTCCTTTCTATAAAATAACATCAGAGACCATTCCCTGACATTTTGATAATAAATTTATGAAGGAAAAGTGAAAAAGAAGAGACAATTAAGAGTACTTTTCCATGTTATCAAGAAATTTTAACACATGTGGAAGGACTAATCCTTCTACAAATTGTACATCATGTCCTTTATTCTCGAAAAGTATTGTTTCAGCTTTTTTCATCTTTTTACTAATTTCAACAAGATAGGGATAGGGATTCCACTCATCTTCTTCTCCTGCATAAAACAGAAATGGTAAGTCGAGCTCTGGAAGGTGTTCATCTACTTTACAAAATAAATCTTCACTGTTTGACCAGGCGTTTATTGCTTTATAATCCATCGCTCTAAAAACTCTCTCGGAATCTGGTGTAATATCATCTCCCCTCTCTTTCAAATGAGCAATTAAACCATCAGCCCCATCTTTGAGCATTTCTCGGACGCGCTTGAGTATTTCCAAAACTTCTTTTGTTAATCCTTTAGGGTGTGCTCCTCCAATAATGAAACTATGAAAGCGTTTAGGATAATCTCTAGAAAGACAAAATGCTAAGTATCCTCCTAGTGAATACCCCCAGCAGTGTGCTTTTTCTATTTTCAAATCGTCTAAAACTGCAATGATATCTGAAGTAAATTTTTCTGTTAAATATGCGTTCGACTCATGAGGTTTATCACTTTGTCCATTTCCTCTGAGATCTACTAAAATAAGTTGGTATGTATCCTTCAAAGAATTAACATGATCGCAAGCATACCACTCACGATGACTTCCGGGACCTCCATGAAGCATAACCATGGGAACACCTTGCCCTTCAACAAGGTAGTAGATTTTAACTCCTTTATTATTTACAAATGGCATAAAAAGTAAAGATGCTCGAACCTTCATAAATGTATTTCTTTCAATTGAATATCTAAATTCTCTATCTTGTATAATTTAAAAAAATAGGAAAATTATTGTTTTTATTTCTTATTGTTAGATTCATTCTGCTTTCTAGTAAAGAAAAAACAGACGACGTAGAGGATATTTCTAAACAACAAACAATATCTAAAGAATTGAAAAAGAAAGAAGTTAACATAAAATATCAATAAACTGTAAATTGGTATATTATTGTATAAAAATTACTATTTTCAAACGTTTTGATAAATTATTTATAATTTAACTCAATCCAATTAACTACTATGGAAACAAAAGAAAAAGGAGTTGCAAAGCAGGATTTAGGTAAATCTTCTCCTTCAGTAGGAGAAATGGCACCAGTAGATCCTGTGCTAAGAAGAATGCGCGAACTTGAAGTTATACCTTCAACAAAGTTTGCTTACAATGAAATTACGAAATTGAAAACTAGAGAAAATATTGCTCAAATTTCTTTGGAATGTGAAGGTGAAGCGAATTACATAATGGAATCTATTGAGGAAATTAAGGGTGTCAAAGATTTACAAAATGAATTACTTTACAAAGGTGAAGAAGCAGTTGAAATACCTCCCTTACCAATAATAGAGATGAGAGTTGTAAATACTCAAACTAATAAAGTTACACAGG
>BPTK01000214.1 GCA_023705905.1 Candidatus Heimdallarchaeota archaeon | reverse complement strand
CTATAGCGCCCCTTACACTATACTTTCTTCTTTTTATTTTGGGGATGAGTTTTCTAGTATCCCTTTTTAGCTATTCCTTTACAAAGAAGAAATTTGATACTTCTATTATCACACAGATGAGTGAGTAAATTTTAGGCGAATGAAACGAAGAAAAGAGTAATATTAGCTAGATTAAATAAGAAACTCAAAACATTGTTCACACAGATTATCTCTTGTAATCTTATCTAGATGTTCCCAACAATAATTCTTCTCACATTACATTTATATAGTGATTTTTCTACGTTTAATTTAGCTGAGTAAAAACCTATCAACCTCTACTTGGCTTGTTCTTGAGTTTGCCTGGGGGCATTTCTGGCATTAACTTATGTTTTCCACCAATTGTCGATTAGACCAAACACATTTTTACGAGATAAATTATATCTCCTGTGTGGTTTTACTAAATGTCTTTGTGCTTGAGCTGGAGGAATGAACAATCCCCTTGATAGTTCTCTCTCTATCAATGTTCTAACTTTTGTTAACTCTCGATTCTTATAACCACATTTTCTACATTTATGTCCTTTATTGAAACCATTGCTTATCATCCGTTTGTTACAGGTTGGACAAAATGGTGATTCTTCTTTGAAATGGTCTGCTAAAAATAAGATTTCACATTTCTCTAGTTGAATAGTAAACCTTTGGAATTTTTCCTTGTATCTTACGCCTCCAAAAGCTATGATCCTATCCTCTGGAAGAAGATTTTTAATGATGTTTCTGAATCGCTTGCTTGGCTCAAAGGCTGCGATATCTACACTTTTTTTATTGCTTACTAATTCTCCTTGAAAAATAACATGTCCTCCTGGAATTGTTGTTGGTTTTTCTAGAACCTTTATCTCTCCTCTGAAAACATTGAAATTTACAACTTCTGAACTAGCATATTTGAAGTGTTGATCTGTACCTTGGTTTGTACGAAAAATGCAATATGAGCTGATTGGTTCCATTGTTTTTATTTCCTTCATCATTTTAAGAAGGATTGTTGGTTCCTCTCCTCTTATTCCATAAAGAACTGGATCTGGTCCAGCAGGCGTAATAATGATTTTTTTAGTTTCTTCATCTATGTTGTTAAATACTTGAGGTGAGTATTTCTTATCAGCTTGAGCAAGTGATTCGTAATCTATTACCCTCTTTTTCTTAATATTTTGAGGCATTCGATATGTTAAGATCTCATATGTAAAATCTTCGAGTTCAGGTTGCAATGTATTACCAATTGCTGCAATCCCCCCAATTAGACCTCTACCATTTCCAATAGTATAATATTTGAAGCAAAATTCTTCAGCAAAATCTTTAGCTGTTGCAATTGATATGACTTCTGTTAGAGCTTTCCGTGCAAATTGATTCAACTCCTGTGGAACTTCCCCCTTAACAATTACCAAACCTGGATTTGTGTTTTCGTCTTCTTCATACATTTCCTTTAATGTATCTATGGCCCTTTCTACGATGGATTCAACAACATCCTCTTCAACTTTAAGCGATAATCCTATAGCTCCATTTCCTCTCGTTTTCCAAGGTATGTTTGGGTTATTACGGATAAGACGTGGGTAGTCTAAGAAATCTACATCATTGGATATTCTCTCTACTAATCTCAGAGCTAAAAAAGTTGTACAGCTTCCTCGTAAAGAGTCTGTATCATCAAAGCCAATGTGAAGAGATGTATTCCGTAAATCTGACAATTTAATACAGAATAGTTTTCAGTTCTAGTATTAAAAAATATTAGATAGAATACCAAATTTCTCCTTGGCGATCTTTTTTGATTATTATGCATTCGGTTTGATTTGAGAGAATTTCAATTCTTTCATGTAATTCTCCTCTCCACATTCTCATCCAACTGGCCAATTCAGAAAGTGAAACTCTGTTATCAGATTTATTAATAATTTTCTTGAATATCCGTCTATAAATCTCACGATCATGATAATTAGGCACTATTTTTTCAATCATCTGATTAAATTGATAAAATGCATCATTGATTTCTTCTACACATTCTTGTCTCTCTTGATCTAAGCCTTTTAACTCGCCTATCTTTTTGGTAATTAAATCCCGAATTTTCGCTGATTCTTGTTTTAAACCCTTTCTAAGTTCTTCTCTTTTTTTCTCCTTAGCAACTTCTGTTTTCTCTAATTTGGTTTCTTTGCCTTTTCCGATAATCTCACCTGTTGGAAAATATTTTACATTAAATGTATTCTGTCCAACATCTATTATTAAAGAAAAAGCCTGATTTAGGCTTGCGTAATTACGAAATGGTCCTTGATCGCTTTTTCTTTGCTCCATTGAGACTATGCCAAGCTTTTCTAATTCTTCGAGATACTTTGCGATAATTCGAGGTGAGATATCCATCATTCGGGATAACTGGAAGGAATACAAGTCCTCGTCTGATAGAAGTTCTAGAATTCTTCTCCTTGTATTATTTGAAAGAAATTCTAACAATTCGAAAACATTAGTTTCCTCATTTTCATTATCTGTTCCTAGCATCTATATCACTTCTTAGCTAAAGAAAAGGGAATTAAACAAATCCCAGATCTTTCTTAGGCTCTTCTTTTCTCATGTCCTTACCGATTGAAACAGCTCTGTCTTTAGTTGGTTTTGTTTGTTCTAAAGCTTCTAGAAGAATCTCTTGAGTGATTTTACAATCACATTTTTCTGCATCAAATTTCTTGCCTTCTTCTATCTCTTTCTCAAACTTTTCAACATAGTTTCTTATTGCAATCAGCTTACTTTCACTACATAATGCTGCAATGTCTGCTCCATTGAAACCTTCAGTTTCTCTCGATAAATCATCTATATTAACATTTTCTGCTAAAGGAGTTTCCTTAAGGTGTATGGAAAAGATTTGTTTTCTACCTTCAAAGTTTGGTGTACTAACTCGCACTAGGCGGTCAAATCTACCTGGACGAAGAAGTGCAGAATCAACCATGTCGGGTCTGTTAGTTGCTGCTATAACCACAACGTTTCGCAGTTCTTCTAAACCATCAAGTTCTGTTAGTAACTGACTAATAACTCTCTCAGTCACTCCAGAATCTGTACTTCTTCCCCTAACAGGTGTTATAGAATCCACTTCATCTAGAAAGATGATACAAGGTGCTGCTTGTCTTGCTTTTCTGAAAATCTCGCGGATGGCTTTCTCACTTTCTCCAACCCACTTCGAGAGAATTTCTGGGCCCTTTACTGAGATGAAATTTGCTTCGGATTCATGTGCAACTGCTTTTGCAATTAGAGTTTTACCCGTCCCTGGTGGGCCATATAACATGATACCCTTGGGTGATTGGGCTTTCATTGCCGTATATATTTCTTTGAATTTAAGTGGCCACTCAACAACTCTTTTCATCTCATTTTTTACTTCTTCTAATCCCCCTATGTCTTCCCAGGTGACATTTGGGATTTCAACAAACACTTCTCTCAAAGCTGAAGGCTCAATTGTTCGTAAAGCATTACGAAAGTCTTCATTTATGACATTGATTTTTTGTAAAATTTCCATTGGTACTTCTTCATCTTCAAGATTTAATTCAGGAAGCATTCTTCGTAGAGATTGCATCGCTGATTCTTTAACTAATGCAGAAATATCTGCGCCCACAAACCCATGAGTTAAATCTGCTAGTCGATTGAGATCTACATCCTTATCAATTGGCATACCTCTTGTGTGAATTAATAATACTTCATACCTTCCATCTCTATCTGGAATGCCAATCTCAATCTCCCGATCAAATCTTCCAGGTCTTCTCAGAGCTGGATCTATTGCATTAACTCTGTTAGTTGCACCAATAACAATTACTTGTCCTCTAGATTCTAACCCATCCATAAGGGCCAACATCTGAGCAACAACTCTCCTTTCAACCTCTCCTGTTACTTCCTCCCTTTTAGGAGCAATGGCATCTAACTCGTCGATGAATAGAATACTTGGAGCATTATCTGACGCTTCCTTGAATAAGTCTCTAAGTTTCTTTTCTGATTCTCCATAGAATTTTGACATAATTTCCGGTCCTGAGAGCACATAGAAATTCGCTTCAGTTTCATTCGCAACAGCTCGGGCTAGCAGTGTTTTTCCTGTTCCGGGAGGCCCATGCAGAAGTACTCCTTTGGGAGGTTCTATTCCTAACCTCTTGAATAGTTCTGGGTGACGAAGAGGTAATTCTATCATTTCACGAATTCTTGATATTTCTTCAGAAAGACCACCGATGTCTTCATATGAAAGCTTCTCAATTTCTCGAGCTTTGATATCTTCCCATTGTTTATCGCTAATTTGAATATTGGTTTCTGATGTCATTGTAACTGCTTCAGCAACAGGGGTGAAAGATGCAACACCAAGATAGAGTTTGCGAGACATTCCAAGACCTATCGGAATAATATCTCCAGTTGTTAACACTCTATCCTCTAACGTTTGCTTCAACCATTTTTCCAAGCCCTGAACATGAACTTTTTCAGTCGGTGCAAACACTATTTTTCTTGCCTTTTGAGCTGAAGATTTTGTAATTGTAACTCTTTCATCGATACCTACTTCTGCATTCATTCTAATCATACGATCAAGTCGAACTACATCTTTCCCAAAATCTTCTGGGTCCCCTCTCCATGCTCTAGCATAAGTTTTCTTTGTCCCTTCAATACAGACTATATCTCCTGTGCCAATTTTCAGTTCATCTGCTATGTCCTGAGATATTCTTACTATTCCTCTCCCTACATCACGTTGAAGGGCTTCTTTTACTCTTAATTGTTTTCCTTTATCTTCACTACTTATTGACATAATTTATCACCATAATTATAAAAAAATCAGTCAATGGAAATGTTATTTTCATTACCACTAACTTCACTGGCTATTTTCAGTTTAACTTCTAAAATTCCATTTTTCATCGAAGCGCTTATTTTCTGTTTTTTATCTATTTCCTGCTCAAATGGTATTTTAGTATCAATTCGCTTCCTACCATTTTCTGCAATCATTTCCAGATTATTTTTCACTAGTTTCAATTTTACTTGTTCTTT
The DNA here is from genome assembly GCA_023705905.1 of Candidatus Heimdallarchaeota archaeon. GTDB lineage: Archaea > Asgardarchaeota > Heimdallarchaeia > Heimdallarchaeales > Heimdallarchaeaceae > UBA460. Next base: position 614 of record BPTK01000214.1, on the reverse strand, counting down.
GGTAAAACCAGGAAGTTCGACAATTAAATAGAGTTGATTCTTCTCTTTGTCAAATTGTAAATCGTAAGCAACTTGAGGTTGGCTTTTTACTTCTTGATTTGGTATAGTTGTCTCTCTCTCCATTCCAGAAGTGAGTTGAGGTGTTATTATCCCCTTGAACATTTTTTCAAAGTTTGGAAAAATCTCTGCAAAGTGCTCAAAAGAGCGAGAAAATAGGTTGCTGTCCCAATCAAATGATCCATTCAAATTCAAAATTCTTTCAATATATTCTGTACCAAATTCTTCAGGTATCTCTCCTATTTCACGATAGTTTTCTTTGCCTTCAGAATCGCGATTATAATCATAGCCATATTCTTTCTTTGTACCATTGATATTAGTAAAAAATCTTACTTTTCTAAATTCTTCATTGAAGTTTTTACGGAATATATCTCTGTCTTTTTCATTTTTATCCTTCATGATCTCTTGCCTCAGTTCGTTTTAGTATCATACAAACAGTATTGAACCTTCTGTATACTACTCCTTTTTACTGATATATAAATGTTACGCAACTGTATTTTTGCTTGTTAACTCAACTAAGATCGGTTACACTTTTGGGCAAGATATCTTTGGGAGCT
>BPTK01000213.1 GCA_023705905.1 Candidatus Heimdallarchaeota archaeon | reverse complement strand
GCATCAAGTTTCCCATATCGAATATTCTCTTCAATTGATCCAGAAAAGAGTATATTGTCTTGTAGAACAACACCGATTTGATTTCTATATTCATCTAGTTTATATTTTCTGATGTCTACTCCATCAACCAAGATTTCACCTTCTTTAACATCGTAAAACCGGGAAATCAATGATATCAAGGTAGATTTACCTGCACCTGTCTTACCAACGATAGCACATGTTTGTCCTGAAGGGATATCCAGAGTGAATTGTTTGTAGAGTGGTTCATTTGGTAGATAGAAAAATGTCATATCTTTGAATGTTATATTCCCTTTAACTTCTTTAATGCTAACAGGATTTTCATCTTCAATAACACCTGGATTACTATCCATCAGACTAAAAATTCTTTCAACGGCTGCCAATCCCGCTTCAAACTGATTAAAGAACTGCGTTATTTGCATTAGAGGAAAGAAAAATCTATTGAGCATTAAAATGAAGAATATCAGTGTTGAAATCTCGATTCTCTCTGTAACGATTGTCCAATTGCCCCCAAAATATAGGATGAGAAATGTGCCTATCCCGAAAATCATCTCAACAAAAGGAAAATATATACTTATTCCAATCGCTCTGAAAAAAGCAGCTCGATAATTATTTTGGTTAATTTCTTTAAACCTTGTAAATCCTTCTTCTTCTTGATTAAAGGATTTAGTTATCTCTATTCCAGATATTGATTCTGACACATTAGCATTCAATATAGCGATAGTTTTTCGCCATTTTTTCGATGTTCGTTTAGCAAGTATTCTTGCTCCCATTGCAACACCAAATAGAAAAGGTAAGGTTGATAATGCAATCAAAGCAAGCAGAACGTCTGTAACTAAGAGAATTATCATTATTGTAAGCATAACAAAAATATTGATAAGAAATGATGTTGTTAGTTGGACCATATTTCCTATTGTATCGGTGTCTGATGTAACCCTACTTACCAATTTCCCACTTTTGTTTTCATCATAGAAAGCCATATCTTGAATTAATAATTTTTCATAACAATCCTTTCTTACATCTCTTAGAAGATTACCGCCTAGAGTGGCTAGAAGATACATTGCACGATATTGTCCAAGCCAATTTGTCGCATAAAGGATTGCTACACCAGATGCTAGAATGTAGACCAGATAACCTATTTCACCTGGAGTAATTCCTTGTGCTACTAAATCGACATATTCAGACACATCCATAATTCTAAATATAATTCCTTGTTCAAGATAATCTATTACGAATTTTATTAAATAGGGAATGCCTATGCTAGATCCTGTTGTTATTACCATCCATCCTAGGACTTTCAGAAATGTTGGTAAATCATGTTTCCCCATATAAGTGAAGAGTCGTTTAAAGAGGTAAAAATCACCATACTTGCGATCATATTTCTCGTCAGGGATATTGTCAATGAAACCCATCTAATCATTCCTCCTATCATCAGGTTTAACGAATTTGTCACGTATTTCAGAGAATCTAGCAAAAACTCGCCAATAATCTACTGATGTCTTCAAGAGTTCATCGTGCTTACCCATAGCAACAATCTTCCCTTGTTTCATTACAATTATTAAATCAGAAAGACGTATAGTACTCAATCTATGAGTAATTATGAAACTAGTTCTGTTCTGAAGAACCTGATTAATAGCTTTTTGAATAAGGTCTTCAGTTTCACTATCAACACTTGAAGTGGCATCATCAAAAACAAGAATTTGCGGGTTAGATAGTATCATTCTGGCTATAGCTAGACGCTGTTTTTGACCTCCAGAGAGTGTCATTCCTCTCTCTCCCACTAAGGTTTCATATTTTTTATCAAAACCTTCAATAAATTCATGAGCTTGAGCTAATTTTGCAGCTTGAATTACTTCCTCTTCAGAAGAATCAGGTTTACCATAAGCAATATTTTGCTTAACAGTTCCTGAAAACAGTATAACATCCTGTTCAATTACCCCAACATTTTTCCTGATCGTGTCAAAAGACAGACTCCGAATATCTCGATCATCTAGTATGATAGATCCAGATTCAACATCATATAATCGCGTAAGTAATTTCATTATAGTTGTTTTACCACACCCAGCTGGACCAACTATAGCGGTTCGACTTCCTGAAGGAATCTTAAATGTAACATCATTTACTACTTTTGTTTTTCCATCATAAGAAAAGGTTACATTTCTAAACTCAATGTCACCTTTTGCTTTTTCAATAACAATCGGATTTTCTGGTTTGGGGATTATTGTCTGCTTTGTGAGGATTTCAATAATTCTTTTAGCACCAGCGAAACCCATTTGTGTGAGAACAAGACTCCAAGAAAGAACCCAAATTGGGAAGAAAAGATTACCCATCAACATTACATAGGAATATAATCTACCTATGTCAAAGATTCCAACTTGAATCAAAATCACTCCATAAACTACAGCCATCCCCACACTAATACCAACTAACAGAACGGGGTAGAATTTAGATCTTAACTGCCCTCTTTTAATTATCTGATCTGATAAAGTATCATTTTTATCTCTGAATTCTATCCTTTCATGTTGATTTCTTGCAAATATCTTTACAACACTAATACCGAGCAATTTTTCTTGTAGATAAGAGGATAAACCAGAATAGGATTCCTGGATCTCCATTGAAATGGGACCTACAGATCTGAAATATCTTCGAGCTAAGAAAAAGATCGGAACGGATATTGTCAAAGGTAATAACCACAAGATGGGTATACCATTCCAAAGAGGATCAATAAACAACATCCCACCCATTGCAAATGCTACTCCTACAAACGCTGAAAACAGAAGGTGAATACAAGGGTTTACTAAATAATTAACCATTCTTGTGTCAAACGTGGCTCGTGCCATCACATCCCCAGCCTTCACCTCATCGTGGAAAGTCATGCTCTTAGATAGCATAGATGCATAATATTCGTCTCTAATATCTCGTTCTAGTTTCTGAGATGTAATTTCAATGACAACACTGGCTCCAAAATCAACAAATCCCATCAAAACGGTTAATCCTAGAATTATTAGCGCGTAATTTTTTACTCCTTGCCAATTCTTTGCATAAATTGCATCAATTAAGTATCGTCCAGTAATTATTGGATTTATTGTATTAATTGCAATTGAAATAGTTGCAAATAACATAAATAATGCTAGTAGCTTTTTGTAAGCGAAAATATGACTAAGAATCCATTTGATATGAGTTTTCTTGTTATATTTAACCATAACAGGATCAAAGAATTCCCCTGTGTCTAGATTGGTAGTTTGTGTTGACAAGTTTTCACTTCTTTCAGAATTTATGATTCTTTTGAATATATAAACCAAAAACAAAGCAATATTGTTTTATTTTTCTTTTATATTTTCCTTAATAAAAGTGATTATTAAGCGAATTTTAAAAATCAATCCAAATTTCTACAATCTTTCCGATCATCTGTAGATTATTCAAAACATCTCCAACTAAACGCAGAGGCGCTTCATTTAGTGGCAAAAATAATGAGTTCTTTTTAACTGCCAAAAGGATATTATCATTATGTGAAATAAAGCTACTATTTAATGTAATTATTTCTTCATCTGAATTTTTCAAGATAATATCATAACCATTCTGTGCCAAAGATTCATTGAAAGTGTAAGAAGTGCTATTGTCTAGTTCTCCATCGATAATAGAGATAATTGTCCATAATGGAATTCCAGCATAAGATTCAGTTCTAGTGCCGTTTGGCATCTCGTAGAATGCTATATTATGCGCTTCCCCACTTACCATTACTGATTCAACAAAGGGTCGATTAACACTATCATTTGTTATTCCATAAAGATATACTATCCACGATTCAGTTACTGATTTGATTTCTATATCTTGAATTTTCTTAGCCCAAAGGCTTCCATCTGATAAATGCCCTTCATCAGATAAATAGGCTATTCTTAAAGGCCCAATATCTGTAGCTAGTGCTTTCCCATCTTGCTCGTATGCGACAATCATCTGAAATTCGTTAATTCCTAAATTGGCTCCAGTTTTATTATCATAAGCGGTAACTTGACCTATAATCATAGAATTAGAGTACGAAACAGTATATCCATCAGTTGCACTTATTATTAAATCAGAAGTTGGTAACATTCCTACAATATCATCCAGCAAAGAGAGAATTGGTACACCCTTGTATGTTGAAGGTCCAACGATAGTTACAGTTGTCTTCTTATATCCACCAATACCCGAAATACTAGGTAGTGCTATAAGATCGGCCATTGTGTAATTTATTTTTACATTGTTGCTAACCAATGATAAAATCACATTATCAGTATCAAGCTCACTTTCATAGAAAAAACCGAAATATATTCCTATTCCAGTGCCTGTTACAACGAGTAAAGATATCAGACTGAAATTAATAATCGTCTTCTTTGCAACCATTAGGATATACTTCCTCGAGGCAAATATAAGTTTGTTTGAATAACAATATCCTCTAACTAGAGGCAAAATTTTAAGTAAGTTATTTCTGGAGGAGAAATAGGAAAATCTTATACATTGAATAGTGTGTTTTTCATATGGTCTCCAAGTATATCAAAATAAGTTTGACAGTTATTGTTATACTGGGAGTATTAGTCCCCATCATCTTTTTCAGTTTTTACGATAATCCCAGCAGAGAAATCGAGATAGATTTGTGGTATACTTACGAAGGAGGAGATGTAATAAATTCCAAGATTGAATCTTTTATGGAGAATAATCCTAATGTTCAGATCAATTTTGTAGAACAGCCCTCATCTGGTTGGCTTGATAAATTCATTAGTGTAGCTCAAACTGGCGAAGCTCCAGATATTTTTTTAGGAAAAGGTTCTTGGTTTGGGGAGCTAGCTCAATTAGGGTACATTCACTCTTTAACGAACCTGATAACACCAGAAATGGAAGCCAAGTTTTTTCCTTCTGCAATTAGTGGTTTGGGATATAAGGGAGAGTATTGGGGATTACCTATGTGGTATGACTCAATCCTTCTATTTTATAATAAGGATTTATTTGATGCTCAAAATGTAAGTTATCCACTTGCAAATTGGACGGATATTGAATTTCTAGATGCAGCTATCACTTTAACAGATCGTTCGGATAATCAAGTTTATGGTGTGACATGGACTACCCTATCCCCATATATGTGGCCAGCTTTTCAGTATGGTTTTGGCCATGGACCACTCTATCAGAATGAGACGATAATTGTTAATGACACGGCTTCTTATAATGCAATGGATTTCATTTATGATTTAAAATACAGCTCTAGAGTTGTAGAATATGACGAAACTAGCGGTTCAGCTACTCAAGCCTTTATTACTAACAAAGGTGCTATGCTGATTTACGGAGGTTGGTATATACCTATGCTTGAGGAACTGGATGTCAACTATGGAGTTCAGATTTTACCTTCAATTTCATCTACAGCAGAGAGAATTTCACCAATGGTTGAAATTAAAGGATGGGGAATTTCAAAAGATACTGAACATGTTGATACTTGTTATGAAATCATCAATTTCCTATCTTCTAAAGAGGTTCAAGAAGAAATGGTGGAGAAAGAATTTAAGGTCCCTACTTTAGTTGAATTATTGAATTCACCAATCGTTAAAAATGACCCTAGAATTACGATACAGATTGAACAAATTGAATTTAGTCAACTTTATC
>BPTK01000212.1 GCA_023705905.1 Candidatus Heimdallarchaeota archaeon | reverse complement strand
ACTATCAAGTAAATATGAAATAGATGGAACAGCTGAATCTATCGATTTATATCCTTTAAAAGATCCAATTGTTCTCCCTGGTGCTGACTATACTTTAGGAAGTAATTTCTTTTTTGCTTTGACACTCATAGCATTAGCAACAGTAACTTATGTATACAGAAAGAAGAAAAATAAGATTTGAAACCTCAAACATTTCTAGGATTCTAATGATTTTAGTAATTCATCCTTGTTTTTTAAATCAGATTCTGAAACTATTTCCTCGATTGTTCTATCAGTCTCATGGGCTTTCATAGCTAATTCTGCTGCTTTATCATAACCGATTATTGGTGTAAGCTTAGTTACAGCCATCAAATTTCTTACCATATGCTTCTTGATATTCTCAATATTAGGTTTCAGATTTTTCAGAAGATTTTCTGTGAAAGATGTGATGCCATTAGCCATCAGGATAATTGAGTTCAGAATACTGACAATAATAAGAGGTTTCATAGTATTAAGATCTAAAACACTACCATGGCTTTCAGCTGATGTGATAATTGTATCATTCCCTAAAACCTGTAAACATACCTGCATTAACATTTCAGATTGGGTTGGGTTGATTTTCCCAGGCATTATTGAAGATCCAGGCTCGTTTCGATGTAAGATCAATTCTCCCAATCCAGCTCTTGGACCACTTCCCATCCAGCGAATATCATTAGCCATTTTCATTAAGGATAAAGCAATATTTTTCAGATTACTGCTTACAACGGCTAAGGCATTGTGAGAAGCTATCCCTTCAGCTTTAAGTGGATTTGAAATAAACTGCAAACCTGTGATATCACTCAGATATCTTACTGCAGTTTCACTGAAATATTTATGAGTATTAATCCCTGTTCCAACAGCTGTTCCACCTAATGGAATAGAGAGTAGACTTGAGAATAATGCTTGTAATCTTTTCTCTCCGTCCATCAACTGCTTTTCATAAACAGAAAACTCCATAGAAAGAGGTATAGGTACGGCATCTTCTAGATGAGTCCTTCCAACCTTGATAATCTTACTAAACTCGCTTATTTTAGTATTCAAAACATCTCGCATCTTCTTGATAGCCGGAAGTAACTCTTCTTTGATGCTTCTTATAGTTGAAAGATGCATTGCGGTTGGGATTACATCATTCGAAGATTGACCAAGATTAATGTGATCGTTTGGATGAATGGGTTGTTTCTTACCTTTTGGCATACCTAATATTTCACTTGCGCGGTTTGCTACAACTTCATTCATGTTCATATTTGTTTGAGTTCCTGAACCAGTTTGAAAAATGTCAACTGGGAACTGATCAAGAAACTTCTTTTCAAAAATAATATTGTCTATTGCTTGTTCACAAACTTTCCCTATATCATCGTCGATTTGATTGAGTTCAATATTTGCTAACAGACATGCTTTTTTTACAGTTGCTAAAGAAAGAATAAACGATGTAGGAAATTGTTTTCCGCTGATTTGAAAATTGAGGATTGCTCTTTGGGTATTAATACCCCAATAAACATCCTCGGGAACTTCTACCTCTCCCAAAATGTCCTTTTCTATTCTTTTCTTTTCATTCATTTTTTGACCACTTTTCTCTAATTTGTTTTATTGCTGTACCCGGTTTTACTCCCTTAGGACATACTCGATTACATACAAAATATTTTTCACAAGATGGGACACCATTTTCTTGCCATACTTTTTCTATGATTTTTTCTCTGTGTTTGTCAGATATTCGAGTATCAGCTATGAATCTATATCCTTTTGCGAGTGCTGTGGGACCTAAATAATTCTTATTCGTAGCATTTACTGGGCAAGACCAACATAAACCACAAAGGATACAATAAACAAGGTGCTCTATCGATTTAGCATCCTCTGAAGATTGTGCGGATTCAGGCGCTTCATCACTCCATTCACTCTCCAAATATGGTTCAACTTTTCGATAGAATTCCCAGAAAGGATTCATATCAACAACTAAATCCTTGATAATCTCCATGTTAGGTAGAGGTTCAATCAGTATTTCTTCTTCTTGAATCCAATCGGATATGTCTCCATAATTGAATTCAGGTAATTTAGGAGGTTTCTTTGCTGCTTTTACGTTTGAAACTTGAGTTTTACAAGCTAACTGAGGTACTTTGTCAACTACTACACTGCAAGAACCACAAATAGCTCCGCGGCAAGAATATCTAAAAGCTAATGTAGAATCTAGCTGATCTTGTATGTAGAAAAGTGCTTCAAGTATAGTCATTCCCTTCTTTTTTGGAACTTCATATCTCTCATATCTTGCTTTTTCATCAGGTCTTTTTCTGAAGATTAAGAATTTCTGAACTTCAACCATCAATATACACGCTCCTTAATTTCAAACTTACCTAGTTTGACAGGTTTCGTTTTAAGCATCAAACCATCTTCTGTCTTGAAAACTAGTGAATGAACGAGATATTCTTTGTCATTCCTTGTAGGATAATCTATTCTGGAATGAGCACCGCGACTCTCTTTTCTCCACAGAGCAGCATAAGCTGTAACCGCTGCAATATCAATCATGTTTCGTAATTCTAAATTCCGCAGAATTCCAAAATTAAATTCTCTTTCTGAAGTAGGTATCTGAACATTCTCAAATTCCTTTTGCAATGCAGCTAATTGATCACATGCTTCTTGAAGAGCTATTTCTGTTCGGAAAACACCAACTTTTGTATCTAAAACTATGCCCATTTCGTCTCTAATCTCAACTGGTCTTTTTCCTGAATTAGTGTTCCATTGATTGAAAAGATCTTCAATTCCTGTAAAAGCTGCTTCCTCTGCTTTCTCTAGTTTATCGATAGAAGGTAGTTCTGCTAGACCTTTTTCGAGAAGTAGTCTACCAATATATCTACCAAAAACTGAGGTTTCCAAAAGAGAATTCCCACCCAAACGATTAGCTCCATGGACAGAGATACTGGCTGTTTCACCTACTGCATAAAGACCAGCAAGTGGAGTTTCACAATACCTCCCATCGAATTTTGTAGCAATACCTCCCATCGAATAATGTTGACCAGGCTGAACAGGAATCGGTTCGTTAATTGGATCAATACCAGCAAAATCGATACAAATTTCTCTTATACCTGGTAGTCTTTCTTTGATTCTTTCAGCTCCAAGATGAGTTAAATCAAGATGAACATAAGCATTCTCAAACCCTCTGCCTTCTTGAATTTCTGTTTCAATAGCTCGTGCAACAATATCTCGAGGTGCAAGTTCCATCGCTTTTGAAGCAACATTTTTCATGAAACGTTCTTTTTTATTATTGAAGAGGTATCCGCCTTCTCCTCTTGCACCTTCTGTAATCAGAATATTTGTTCCATACAATGTTGTTGGATGAAATTGAACAAACTCACAATCCTGCATAGGAACTCCAGCTCGAAAAGCTGCTCCAACTCCATCACCAGTATTGATGATAGCATTAGTTGATCTTTTGTAAGTTCGACCAAAACCACCTGTTGCTAAAATAACATAACCGGAACGGAAAATAATTAGCTCACCAGTAGCCATATCCATAGATAAAATTCCAGTAATTTGGTCATCAACTTTGATTAAATCAATCAAGAAGAACTCATCAAAGAAAATAACTTCTTTGCGAATACATTGTTCATATAAAGTGTGCAGTAAAGCATGACCAGTTTTGTCAGCTGCATAACATGTTCGTGGATATCCTGCTCCTCCAAAAGGTCTTTGGGCAATTAAACCTGAATCCAAGCGCGAAAACGGTGTCCCCATGCTTTCAAATTCTATGACAATTTTGGGTGCTTCTTCGCACATGAATTGAACAACATCCTGATCGGCAAGATAATCCGAACCATAAACAGTATCGTACGCATGTCTTTCTGCTGTATCATCCTTTCCTTCTAGGGTATTTCCCAAGGAAGCATTGATTCCTCCTTGAGCAGCACCTGAATGACTGCGAACGGGATGAACCTTACTAATAACTGCTACCTTCCATTTTTTGGAAAGCTCAAGAGCTGCTCTTAAACCACTTAAGCCTGCTCCAACAACAATAGCATCAAATTTTTCTACTTTCATTTCATAACCTACAAAGGTAGTTTAGATAAAACAATAGCTTAGTTATATAATAATAACTTTGTGTCAAAAAAGAGAAAGAAAGATGTTCAAAGCTTTACTGAATTCTTATGAATTAGCTTATGCAAATCTTAGAATTATGGGAATGGCTAAAGCTGCGATTCCAGTGGCTACAACAACTACGGTGAATAGAATATATCTGAAGTTGTATGTCCCTAAAATTGATGCATCATAATATCCACTAACTTCTTGATCTTTATATAATTTTAACAAACCTTCTAATAATTTCTTTCGAGTATGTTTTCCTCTAGATAAACCAAAGAATACAACAGTATTAATCACAACAACTAAAACAGCAAAAATAACGAAAATCAGTGTATCTGAAAGATCGGTACCCTCTGCAAATGCAGCATTAATACTTGCTGCAATTAGATTTAGCAGGATAGCTGTGATGATGAAAATTGTGTCAGTTCTAGTATTAGTTTTTAATTCATCAAGAAGATGTTCATGAACCCTTTCAATCATTTTTGTTCTCCTAGATTATTCAATCTATATAATTTAAGGAGGTAATATATTTTAAACTTAGTTCAAAAATAGGTAAATCTGAGTACAAAGAACATCTAGATGAGACTAAAATGCCTAGAAATAGAATGCATATCAGAATCTATTGAGGAAACGCGAAGTGTCCTATATTTCATCAGAGAGTGTCTAGAAGAAAATAATTAGAAAACATTAATATTACTGTTTGTTCAAATTCATGCAAGTAAGAAATAAAGTTGGTAATGGGGTGATTACAACTTGAACGAAGTCAATTCTTATGGGGATAAGTACAAAGCGGAATATATAGTGAAAAATCTGCAAAAATTAGTTAATCAAGCAACGTTGAACAGAATAAAAGTTACAATGGAAAGACAGCTAGCACACATGAATTATGATATTGATATTATGATCTCAACAGTCATTACACATCCAAGACCCATCTTTCTACATTTTGAGGATTTAGAAGAGATTCCTATGGCTGTGTTTGATTGGTTAAGTAGATTTAGTAAAGAATATGGGTTGAAATATGTAAATAGTAAAGGGAACCTGTTCTCATTATTCCTAAAAAGAGATTATGACGATATAAATAAGATACAAACACCAAATACATCTTTATATTCGATATATAAAAAAGAGAAAGCGACAATATTGCAAAGAGAAAAGATGAATGAAGAAAATCTCTACTCTTATACAATGAAAAAAACTAGTAAAAAGTATTAAAAAAATTTATAAATGGAATCCATAACTAGGCATAACTCAAAACTGTCTGAAGTAAAATCTAGATTTATTTTCGGGAGAAGAGTGCACAAAAAAGAAATACCCAAGTAATCGTAACATTTAAATATAAGTTCCGATTGATGGATTTATAAATATTTCCCTTTGGGCTCATCTGGTGGGTTGTCTCTAGCATTTTATGAGGGCTAATCATAATTTAGAGTAGAGATTCTCACTTAGGCTTACAGAACAAAAATATTAAACAATTCTGACCCTTGGAAATGTTCTAAAATAGGAAATAACAGAAAAAACTTTAGTTAGTCAAATAAAAAGGTAGGTAAAAGAATGAGTAAAACACCAAATAAATAATCTAAAGGAGAGGAGGAAGAGGAAATGAGGTGCCCTGAATGTGGTAGAACCGAGGTAATCCGGGAGGAGCCAGGGG
>BPTK01000211.1 GCA_023705905.1 Candidatus Heimdallarchaeota archaeon | reverse complement strand
AGCTTCATTCATTTCGTTTTTGAGCATAGGTGTAGTATACTCGAACTTAATAAATAAAGTTCGGTAATATATTTTTAAATACAATGTAATCTATTTGAATCGAGGGTTTCAAGCTAAAACAGTTATAGTCTACTTTTACTGCAAAAGCATACCATTTGTTATTGGAGTGAGGAAAACACCTAAAATACAATCGCTCCTTACTCAATTACCGAAAAGATAAGAAACTCCATCGTCTCCCTTACACCATTAAAACTGCTGATGGACAGGAAATACCTTTAACATTAAATGCTTTCTGGCAAGGGAAAAAGAAAGGATGGTTTACTTCTCTCAGTTGGTGAGTAAATGCGCATGGTGTTCAGGCATATTGGCGTAGATGGGGGATTGAAACAGCTAGCTTTCAGACTGGTTAAAAATCCACGCATTAAGGCCACTACTCAACATGTTGCTGGCTGTTACCTTTATGTCATGGTCGCTGTCTTACTCGTTCTTTTCTATGATAGGCTCCGCTTAGGCAAACCTCCCTCTTTTCTCTTCTCAGTTCCTGCTGTCACTCTTCTTCTTACTAGTGATTCTGTTACTCTCTATCGCGTGCGGCGACTCTTCAGAACGCTTACTGAGGGAAGTGAGAGAGCGTAAAAAGGCTTATTGTGGAAGTACTATTTTACTAAAAACTTTTATAAATTTTCAGCAATTTTAGCTTTCAGAGTTTGAAGATATTTACTATTATTAAGTTCAATCAGTAGTTCGTTAAACTTATCAAGCTTCGAATTTATTATTTTATGGAGAGCTCTTTCTTCATTCGGTAAATTAAAATTTATTAAATTGATATGCGAAAAATTCGAGGTTCTTATTATCCAACCTTCTAGATTAGGATAAAGAGAGATTAGAATTGAATTATTTGAGGCTTTATAGACATCGATATCAAAATCTTCTAAATGTTCAATGAGGTTATAACGATCAAAGTATGCAGGTGGATTAGAACCAGGATCTGCATCAATAAGACCCACAGATCCCGTTCCATCAGCAAAGTTTAACATTCTTTTTATCAATTCTGATTTATTTCCACTATGAGAATATTCCTCATTTCTCAGATTTGTGAATAAACTCTTTACTAGGCATTCATCTGCATTACATTCGATTAGTATCATATAATCTACTCAAAGTATTTTTTGATATTAAAGAAAGGATTTTCTCCCTCAAGAATCATCTTTATTTCTTTTGGTTTTAATTTTTTCACTTTTGTTGTATCTTCTTTAAGGTCAATAGCAAAAATACTGAGCTCATCTTTTGAACTTTTTTCTATTAAAGATAATAGAAAATAAGGATTATGAGTAGTAATAAAATATTGATTGTTATTATTATCTTTTGCAACTAGCTCTGCAATGTATTTGGTATACTTTGGAAAAATATGTGTTTCGGGTTCCTCAAATAGAATTACTGAATCTTTATTTGTTTCAATTGCACATATTATCAGAAATAGCTGGTGGAAGGTTTCTGCCAATAAACTGAAAGGTATGGGCAATAGTTTTCCTTTAGTTTTTTTTAGGAATTCGATTTTATTCTCGAATTCTCTTGGCATTATTTCTAGATTATAAGGAATTAGAAGATCGTTCAACAAGTTATAGAGTTTTTGGTTTGTTTGTAATATGGTAAGTAAATTATTTCCACTAGGGGGCTTTAGAAAGGAAAAATCTGTTGATTTATATTCCTTAATTTCTAATTTACGGTAAAATTTTATCTTAGATGCTACATCTATTTTTAGTTTTTTGTTAGAATCTCGAACATTATCACCACCCACAGACCGCCCAACTCTATCTAGCTCATGTCCAAAAAGCGCTTTTGATGAAATTACATCCTCATACATTTTTCCTTTGTTATTAACTTCTATGTCTAACTCAATTTGCTTGAAGGCATATTTGAAAACATCTTCTTCAGCTTTAATTACTATCCCTCTTGCATCTGTTTGGATTTCTATGGGCTTAGTGATATCATAATTATGAAATAAATTTAACATATACTCATATCTAACGAAATCCTTACTAATTAATGATCTATCATTAGCGCTAGACCAATAAAATAATGAGGAAAACAAACCAAGAGCTTCTAGAATATTGGATTTTCCTACATTAGGAGAACCAATCAATATATTGAATTTAGTTGGTTCAATCTCTAAATTCTCTATTGATTTAAAATTCTTTACACGCAAGTATTTTATCATCATAGTGTTTATCATTTTAAGGGTAAAAAGTTTTTCCTAAACGAATAGATACTAATTGTAATGCGGAGATGGTGTTCCATTTACTATTTCAGGAACAGGTATTTCAATTCTCACTATGTTGAGATACTAATTGTAACTTACCATCCTGGGAAAATTACACAGTTGAAGTAGCTCCTGAATTTCAATTCTCACTACATTGAGATACTAGTTGTAACGTTTTTACATGGTTTATGCACACTACTAATGAATTTGATGATTTCAATTCTCACTACATTGAGATACTAGTTGTAACTTAAAGTATCAACTTTTGTCCAAGTTGTAGCGTCTTTAGATTTCAATTCTCACTACATTGAGATACTAGTTGTAACACTATTTCATCAAAAACACCACTGAAAATATAACCAGAATTTCAATTCTCACTACATTGAGATACTAGTTGTAACATTATGAATATAAAAAAAGATTATTCGATATGGCTCTTGTTATTTCAATTCTCACTACATTGAGATACTAGTTGTAACGACTAAAAAAGCATCTATTAAAGAACCCTATACTAAAAGAATTTCAATTCTCACTACATTGAGATACTAGTTGTAACTATTATAAGATTGAAACTAATACCGATTATATTTCTTAATTTCAATTCTCACTACATTGAGATACTAGTTGTAACAATGGGAAACTATTCCTTCAATAATTATTAAATGTAAAAATTTCAATTCTCACTACATTGAGATACTAGTTGTAACACAATAACTTTTCATACTAATCTATATTCCCCTAAAAAAATTTCAATTCTCACTACATTGAGATACTAGTTGTAACAAGGTTTTCACTGCGAGCTCTGTTATTGTATCTTACGTTAATTTCAATTCTCACTACATTGAGATACTAGTTGTAACCATTTCCGGAGTACTTCATCATATTTTCAGCCTGCTCTTTGAATTTCAATTCTCACTACATTGAGATACTAGTTGTAACGGTAGAAAACGCAAAGCGATCTACCGAATCATACCGACAATTTCAATTCTCACTACATTGAGATACTAGTTGTAACTTTAGTATTTCTATGTGTATGTGAAATATCTCTTGCTAATTTCAATTCTCACTACATTGAGATACTAGTTGTAACTACAAATATAGAATCTTTTGAGGAAATTGATCATCAAATCTTATTTCAATTCTCACTACATTGAGATACTAGTTGTAACCGTTCGATATTCTCCAGCAAACGGTTGTTTTAGGTCTTCTAATTTTCTCTTTCCTTGAATCACTCAAAGTTGTTAAGTTATTTATAAACTCATTCAATATTATATAAGATTTGTTCATTTATAATTTACTCTCAATCATCGTTTTTACAATGGTTGGTATATTCTTTTGTAATCGCAATCAGTACATTTTCTTGTTCTTCCGTTTTATCTAGTAGGATTTCTTTTTCAACATTTCTCTTATTTCCCCCAGAGCTTTGTTTACTTTTACTTCCTCTTCCTTTCTTACTTCTACTTTGAGGAATTAACCAGAGGTACATATCATCTAGAATTCCATTGGAGAGCAGACAATCCTGTATGGGGATTACTTATAATCGGAATATTCCCTGTAACTTTCTATATAATATAACTGAAAATGTTCGGTAAGAGGATGAAATGTAAGACATGATAAAATACAGTGGAAGCAAAATTATAGCGTTTTTTTTGTGAATTGCATTTCCTCCTCCTTTCTTTTTCCACATAGGTAAGATGATTTTATTTCTATATTGAATTCTCTATAATATGATATGATGTAAGTATCGTAGTCATAGCAAAACCAGAGACTATAACTATGAGTGTATGGATCAGGTCATCTTTGTTGTACAGCTCCATTTGGAAAAGTAGTAGAGGAAAATCAGGAAACTAAAATAAACAATTTGTTTGTAAGTGACGCAAGTGTATTTCCCAGTCCTTTAGGAATGCCACCTATATTAACAATAGTTGCTCTATCTAAGAAATTGAGCAGATATTTACTCGCAAATACTTGATATATTAAAGATAATTTTCTTCTCTAAAAAATGATACATAAACAACAATAATATTTAACTAATTTTTTATCGAAAGAAATTGAGTATTTAATAAAACACTTTAATCAGTTTTACTAAGTCGTTTAACAAACTCGTCTCTTAATTTAGAATCATCCATTTCAAGGAGAATATTTTCAAGTTTCTTCAGAAGATTTTCTGCTTTTGAACGATTCTTTCTCCTTCTTTCATACTCAAGATTGTCTAAATTTCTTTGAATCATTTTCAAGTCAGGAACTTCGAAAGTTATCTCTTCTTTCTCAAGAATTTGTTGTATCTCATTAAAAAGATGAGAAGCAGATGAACCGACACCTGTTAGATAACACCAACCTCTTGTTCTTGTTATTGCAGTAAATGCCTGATTTCTTTCCTGAACTACAAGATTTGGATTAACATGAACTTCATCAAATGCGATTACATATACAACTGAAGCTTCATTTCCTTTAGCTCGATAAACACCAGTCAAGGTTACATGGTCATTTCTTTGAAATATGCCACTTGAAGTATCTGTTCCTGGAATAATAGAATTAATCCCATATTTTTTAAGATTTGATTGGAGAAGTTGTAAGTAAGTATTCATGTTTCTCCAGTCTATAGATATAACTAAAATTTCCTCAGGTCTTAGTTCATCTTGATTTATATTTTCAACGATTCTATCTGTAATCCAATTCAACTCATCAATTCGTGAGTTAAATATTTTAAACAATACTAAATTCTTATATCCTTCTAAATCTTCAAGGATGTGAGGAGAGTTCATCTTAGGTCTTCTTATTGTCACATTATCTCCTGTTCTAAAGTTTCCAGAAATTACTTCATAACCGATATCTTCCCAACCTCCTTGAGTTGGTAAGTATTGAACTGCTCCTTCTTTTCTTAACAATCCCATTCCGAAAATATGAGCAGCAACCAATATGGGACGAGGAGTTCTATAACATCGATGCAGTATGACATCTTTTTCAATCTCACCAGGTTCATAAAATCCTTCTAAATCAACAACCAATGAACCATCTGTATTGGTGCCAAATATTTCATCAGTTGTTGGCACAGATAGAGATTCTAGGCTTTGTACATCATCATAAGCCCAGATTAATCGTTTTGGTTCTTTTAATACTGCTAGACACAATTTATAGAATTCAAAGTGAAAATCCTGAGCTTCATCTATTAAAATAACATCATATATCTGTGGTAATTGTTTTTGTAAGTACATTAAAGCTCGACAACATTGACCTAATAATTCGTTTGTTTCTTTAAATTTGAACAAGCCCATAGATTCCCTATAGGTAGTAGGTTCTTGATTTAATTTCAGGCTGATTGTTTGATAGAGACCTTTAGCTTCTTTTCCTCCCCAACCATGTAATATTTGTATGTTCTCCCAGTTTGGATCTATATCATTCCAATATCTGTAGAATTTTGTAATTAAGTTTTTTATCATCCCATGAAGAGATCTTGTATAAAAAGTATAGATTATTTTCCAATCTGGGTATCTTAAGTGCATCCACGCAGCTTTCATACAAAGAACAACAGTCTTTCCAGAACCTGCTAAACCACGAATCC
>BPTK01000210.1 GCA_023705905.1 Candidatus Heimdallarchaeota archaeon | reverse complement strand
AGTTCAGACGTGTGCTCTTCCGATCTAAATTCTGTAGAGCTAATCCATACTTTGACAGAAGCGTGAAGATGTTGATTCATAATAGAAAGAGCATCTATTATCAATCTAACTGTCGGTTTATCTCCAACAACTAATATTTCATCACCAACAATTGTACTGTAAAACACTTTGTCAATATTTTTTCCTAAAGTTTTATCAAGAAAAGAAGGAGAAATATCTTCAAGATTAAATTTAGATAGTCTTGAACCTGGGTCTTCTATATCCATAATCGAATTAATGAGAAAATCGAAATTCATCTCATCATCAGCATAAAGTCTTTCAATATTTTTTCTCATTAAAGGGAATAGTCTAACAAGTGTTAAATCTAACTTATTGGGTAGTTTAAGAACACCAACTCTTGAAGTATCATCAACTGTTTCTATTATTGTGAACGCACTACAATTTTCGTCAGGAATTTGAGTAATAAAACTAATTATTCCATTTTGTTTTTGTTGATTAACTTCTGATGTTTCTAGTATGTGGGCGAATTTTTGAACAAGAGAATCGTCCCCGTCTTCATCAAATATCTCCCATCCTTTAGATATGTGTCTCAATTTGAAAAAAGTCTTTACTCCCACTGTAAAAGGTTGTTCAGCTATACTATATTGTAATTGAGAGAGTTCTTGTAAACAATTCTCAAGAATTAAATCTGCCTCACCTTCTGTGATTCTATCAGGATCAGCTGCTTCTAGAAGAGGTGAGACACTTTGTTGTAAATATTCAAGCAATTGTTTAAGCTGTTTTTCAGAAGCAACTTCATCTTCAATTAATGTTTCAACAATCATTACAAAATCGAATACTTTGAGAAAAGATATTGTTCTGTCGTGATATGATATTGCTTGTAATTCTCGATGGTGTACTTCTTTGGAAAATGAAATCAATGCAGTCATCAAACCAGTAGCTAATATTTGTTGAGTATCATCTACTGATTCAGGTTTAGAAGCTAACAAAAGACCTGATGAAGTCACTAAGGAGATTTTAATGTTGAACATCTACCTATATATTTTATCTAACTACTATATAAGTAAATTTCTTAAAGCAAAGTGAAAAAAATAACAGTTACTCTCTTTCTATATTTGTTCCACACCAACGGCAAAATTTCGAATCAGCATTAATTCTTTGTCCGCACTTGACGCAGAAAGCGATTTCTGGTTTTGGGTCACTAGGTGCATAAACAACTTGTTGAGGAACAGATTCACTGGTAATATGGTCAATTTTTCCTTCCTTCACATCTTCCAGTTGGAAGGGATCAAGATCAGGTAATTGAGTTCTAATCCTGAATGTGCAAATAATCATCAATACACCGAAAATAACAAATGCCACAAGTTCTACTATAAAGAATACAATATAACTCGAATCGTAATCAAGGAAGTTCATTAAAATATAACCATAGTCCTCAAAGGGGATTACTACAATAAGAATAATAGAACGAAGTAACATCAAAAAGCCCGAAAAAACTAATCCAAAATATACCAATTTATTCATTAGATTTTTCTCTTTTGAAACTGCTTCATTGATAGATATAATTAGAAAAACACAACCAAGGACAAAGATGAAGGTTATTACAATATCAATTATATAGAAAAATATAATTTCATCAAAAAGCATAATATATAAGAAAGATAATTCTCGAAATATAACAGAAAGAATCATTCCTGTAGAAAATATTATCAAAGTTCCTAAAGAGAATCCCTCTGCCTTTGAGTTTTTTGTTACCTGACGCAATTCCTCTAGAAAAATGAAAAGGAAAATATAAGCTGCTACAATAACGAAGCTTTTGCCATATGTGATGAATGTTGAAAAAATACTATAGAAATAAAAAGGTAAATCTGTTGCGATAAGTAGGCTTATTATTTTCGTAATAATGTTAAGCAGAATTCCAATACTTAGAAGTATAATGAAATTTCTTGAAGAACTCAGTATCTTTCTTTGTTTTAAAACAAAATCATAAGATGCGCCTTTGTTATATGCAACTCTATCTTTACCTTTTAACAAACCAATAATTATTCTATTTCTTAAAGAAATTGTATTTATTTCAGAAATACTTTTCTCATCTAAAATTGAATGGATTTGGGGGAGGTTTTTTCCTGTTAAAGATAAGCCTATAGCGAAGAGAATAACTAAGAGTGTGAAAAGAACTAGAATAGAAAAGGACAACCACTTCAAGATTACTTCTCCTTCTGAAGTTATTACATCACGACAATAATCCCAAGCTGTGCAACGAAATTCTGTGAAACGAACATCAACAATACTTGTGGTGATTATCTCAGCTAAGAGAACAAAAGGTATGAACAAGGAACTATAAAATAAGATCTTACTTCCAGTTAATTGACTATCTGCCAGATAACCCTTAGATACAAAGAAATTTAAGAATTTTCTCAAGCAGAACATACCACCTGTTACAAGAAGCAAACCAACAAATATGACTATTTTAGATACGATCGGATGTAAATCTAATATTGTCAAAAGTGACCAGAAATATAAGTAACACCCTAAAGTTATCACAATTATTCCTCCACCTACTAAGAATATGATCCATAAAGTAATCTTCTTCAATTCAGGAAAGTAATTTGAGAATTCCTTTATTTGAAGCAGAAATCTAAACGTGTTAATGTACACTAGTGTCATACCAACAGATGTCAAAAGACTAAATTCTATAATTGAAGTAATCAGCCCATAGTCGCTATAACTATAGAAGCCCCAGTAAAATTCTATTAATACAGATAAGACAACTAAAGCTACTGTGATTGTCGTAATTATCAAAAACACAGAAAGTTGTTTACAGATCCGTTCTAATCTTTCTGAAGGTGTTTCTAGTAATTGTTCAGTATACTGTTTAGATACTGAAGGATCTAAGGTACCAAGCTCTTTGCTCGTTTCAAAGAGTGCATAAAAAAAGAGCATAACAGAAAAAGCAATTATTATGAGTGTAGTATAATTAAGAGTTACACATGCTTCAGCTTGAGCACTCCTCCAGCCATATCCTACATAATCGGATAAATTCAGATAGATAATTTTTCTTGCAATTGCATTGATGACTTCAATAATGAAAATAAAAACGAATGGAACAACAAAACGCAGACGATTGGTTGATGATGAACGAATTTTCTTTTTATTTTTGAAAATACTTAGAGTTCTTGTGAAATTGATAGCCCCTACCAAAAGAAGTACTATTCCTATAATTGCTAAGCAATGTTGAAAATAGTACCAATCACTGTTAACCTCAACAAACGAAAAGAAAGACGAATTTATACAAATTATGAAACCAATGACCATCAATATAGAATACTTACAGTAATTTTTAGCAGATGGTTCATCTATACCTAAAAACTTGAACTTAGACAAGAGTTGAAAGAAGAAATAGAGAACGAAAATCAAACTTATGAAGAGTACAGGTACAGATGGCAATAATATTTCAAACTCATAATACTCTCTTGAATCTATGATAAAGATAAGAGCTAATGCTACAGATAGTAGAAAGAAAATGATAAGTGAAATAAGTAGCCTTCTTGCTAAAATCCTCAATTGAAATGCATAATCGTTCTTGCTTGATACAGATTGAATATTTTTCTCCATTTTACAAACCTATACGTTCTAGTATGCTATTTCCAACAGAAGAAAAGGAACATATCACAATATCACTATATTGATAAACAGTTATAAATCTTTCCTAGTTCTTCTGCAAAATAATAGAATTGAATAAACCTTTAAAGATTTGCTAGAGTAAAGTGAAAAGACAATTTTTATAAATGTCTTCTTGATAGATTTCGATACTACAATAATTTTAACGGAATGGTGAGAAACAATTGGATAATGAATTTGTATTTGACCTTCTTCATAAAGCTGTAAAGCATGGAGAAGAAATTGGTGCATCATTCATCGAAGCAAGAATGGATAATTTAAAACTAACAACAATTAATTTAACTAACGAGATCATAACAGAATCCTCTACACGAGAAAGAAGAGGAATTGGCATAGTTGCCTATGTTGAAGACTCAATAGGTTATAGTTTTACTCCTGTTCTTACACCTGAAGCAATAAAAGAAACAACAAAAAGAGCAGCAAAGATTGCTAAAGCTTCAGCATTTCTTAGTAAAGATAAGGAAACATTCGATGAAAGAGATGCTATAAAGGATATAGCTGAAAGAAAAATCATCAAACATCCAGCTGATGTGGAATTTGATGAGAAATTAGATATGTTGAAAAGAAGTATCAATGCGATTAAAGAGCAAATCGAACCAACATCTACAACAGCTATGTATGGAGAACTCTTTGGTGACAAATACTTTGTCAACTCAGAAGGAAGTGAAATTTATTGGAATCCCTTAATTATTGATTTGAGAGCAATAGCTACAAAGAAAGTCGAGGGGTATAATGCAAGAGGAAGCGATGGAGTAGGAACTTCAGAAGGTTTAGAATTCTATGAGAAAGAGAAATATACACCTGAAAGTTTTGGTGCCAATGCCGGAAAATATTGTAAGCAACAAGGAACGGCCATCAGTGCTCCTGCTGGAAAAAGTGCAGCTCTGATTGGACCTCGTTTAGGAGGTGTACTAGCTCATGAATCTTTTGGGCATCTTAGTGAATCAGATTTTGTAATGTCAGGAATGAGCCCAATAGCAGATAGAATAGGAGCTGTTTTAGGTTCAGAACATGCATCAATATATGATACTGGATTAACAGAGCATGGAGGATTATGGTTACCATATGATGATTCTGGTATCCCCGCTGATGAAACAGTTATTCTTGAAAAAGGAGTCCTAGTTGGATATCTACATAATAGGGTTTCTGCTAAAAGAATGAACACAAAACCCACAGGAAATTCCAGAGCTATTACCTTCAATTTTGATCCCATTCCAAGAATGAAAAATACCTACTTTGGAGCTGGAGATCTCACAGAGGAAGAAGCTTTAGAAATGATGGGTGATGGAATATACGCTATCGGGACATCAGGAGGTCAAGCTGACATGGATGGATCATTTCTATTCAAATGTAGTCGAGGTTACCTTGTGGAAAAAGGTGAAATTACAAAAACCATTAAAGATGCAGCTTTAACTGGGAATATTCTAGACTTCATCCAACACATCCAAGGAGCCACAAAGAACATAGAAATGTTCACAGGATATTTTGGCGGGTGTGGTAAAGGTGGTCAATATCCTCTACCTGTTGGAATGGGTGGACCGATTCTCTATGCTGATGAAGTTATGGTAGGAGGAGAAAAATAATGAGTTTTGATGATTTAAAGACTGAAATACTCTCTATTGCTGATCTATGTTTGAAATATGCTAAAGACATGAAAATATCTTCAGCTGAATTCTTTGTGTCTAAGGGATCTCTAACGGAGATTCAATACACTAAAGGAAAAATCAAGAGTCGTGATGGTATTGTAAGTGGTGTTGGTATGCAAGTGGCTGACAATCAAAAAGTAGGTTTCGCTTCTTGTGCTGGTTTCGCTGAAGATTCTATTAAAAATACACTTGAACAAGCCTTAAAAATTGCAAAAAACCGTCCATCCGATCCCAGGTTTTCAGGATTCGTGGAAGAGAATCCAGCAGGAAAAGATGGTGTGTTAGACAAAGGCATTCTTGATTATTCAGGTGATGATATACTCAACCAGATTTCAGATGCAGTTAAATTAACAGAGAAATATGATGAACGTTTGATAGGTATGACTATCGCTTCTAACAACATTTGGGGTGGCCACGCTGTTGCAAATACCAATGGTGTTCTAGAAGCAAGCATAAATACAATCAATTATTGTTATGCTAATCCCGTTGTTTTGGACAAAGGAGAACGTTCTACTGCTTTTGACGTGAATATTGGAAGATCAGTTCAAGATATCTCAGAAGTGGTGGTGAACTCTGTTGACA
>BPTK01000209.1 GCA_023705905.1 Candidatus Heimdallarchaeota archaeon | reverse complement strand
GAACATGATAAGAATGATTAGAAAACGTTTCTTCAATCTTTTATTCACCTAACTTAAACAATAGTAGCCCCATTATATAAATATTCATAATCAAGAAGCCATGAAACAAATAAACTTACAGGAAAAACAAATCATCTTCCGAGTGTAATTTATTTTATTTTAATCATTCTTGAAATTATAGTTAACTTAATAATATTTGTTAAGTGTAATAAGACTGTATGGTGATGAGAAAGGAAAGTCTCAAACATTTCTTTCAGTTTATTAAAGAAACAAAGTTAGTTTATGAGTTATTCACATTTGTATCAGCAATTTGTTTCTTTGGGTCCTACTTCTTATTCTATAGACCAACTATGGAGTGTGTCATTTATCCGTTTTATCCAGGAACAGCCATATTATTTGTTCTACCTTTACTCTCTTCTTTTGTATTAGTAATTCTTATCATCAAAGACAAATTGGTTAAGAACAAGACTTTACTGATATATATGATAAACAGAAGTTTCTTGTTTATACTTGGAATATTGACTAGAGTGATTTTCATACAATATCAACGTCAAGGGTGTGGTAACATAGAACGATGGTATGTTTATTTCATTATGTATTTATAGCTATAATGATTTTAGAGTTGATTATAATACTCCTCTTTGTTTTCAAAACAAAAGGTGTACAATCTAAACAAAGCAAATCTTGATATTCCAATTATTTACTTATTGAGAATATTTCACCTATACTTTCTTCAGAAAGTTCCCATAATTTCTCTTGATCATCTACATTATATGATGCTGGACTTGATTCAACTTCTGTTCCATCTGAAGTGAAGTATTTCCCACTAACTCCATCTAAATCAGCATCAGTAACTAATCTCATCGTACTAATGATGCCTTGTTCAACTGGTAAAGCTCTACCAACAATATTTTGAGGTCTTTTAGGATTTAGATTAGTATTGATGAGTCCAGGATGCAGGACATTGACTGTTATTCCTTTCTCTTTAACCTGTCTAGATAATTTGTATCCAAACATTATATTTGCTAATTTTGAATTTGCATAGTAAGTGTATAAACTATAATCGACTTTTCCTTTCAACATCTCAAAATCCAACTTTTCAGCTCTATAGTGCATTCCTGAACTAACTATAACTATGCGCTTATAGTCTGACTTTGCAACTAAATCTAATAGTAGTGATGTTGTAAGGAAGTAACCTAAGTGATTAATTGCGAAATTTAATTCTAATCCATCCTCTGAAATAAGATAATCATGAATTTGTGCTCCAGCATTATTAACTAGAACATCGATTTTATCATAACGTTTGTGGAGTTCTTCTGACATTTTTCTGATCTGTTGAAAAGAGGACATCTCTGCAAGAACAGAATCAATATTTCCATTCTTAGATTCAGATTTAATGAAATCCACAGTTGCTAGTGTTTTTTCTTCATTTCTGCCATGAATGATGAGATGGGCACCTTGTTTAGCTAATTCAAGAGCTGATTGTTTCCCTATTCCATCAGTTGAACCAGAGATGAAAATAATTTTGTTATTCATGAGTAATTTGTATTCAGTAGAATTAAATATTTTTCCATGAAAGGTGACTATTAAAGAGTTTTTGAAAATAATAGATTTATATACATTTGTGGCATATTCGGGACACTGATCAAAATGACACAAGATGAAAATGAGATAAGAAAACTACTAGATATTTTTCAAGAAGGATATGTTAAAAGAGATACCGGATACATTGAGAAATTTATGGAAATTTACTCTAAAACAGATTCTTCTTTGATAATAGGAACAAATCAGCAAGAAGTACACAGAGGATTAGAAGGTGCAAAAGAACTTTTCATCAATGACTGGAATGAATGGGGAGATGTAGACTATAACTTAGAAACCAAGGATATCACCGTTAAAGGCGATATGGCATGGGTATTTATGGATGCAGAAGTGAAAATGAAATTTCCAGCAGAGTTCATAAACAAAGGTGTTGTTGGTATGATGAAAGGTGTTCTAGAAGACGAAGAAATATCTGATAGAGCTAAAATCTTAGATATGTTAACATATTCTGCACTCAGTCTTGTAGAACAATCTAAAGGAGACATATTTGAGTGTCCAATAAGAGTCTCACTAATTTTGACAAAAGAAGACGAGAAGTGGGTTATACAACATATGCATTTTTCATATCCAAACACTCTATTCCCAAGTGTAAGATTAGGAAATTGGAAAAAGATCTAAGAAGAACTATCTGAATCAGAAGAAAAAGAGAAAGGAAAAAATTGTTAGTTTTTCTCTATGTTAGCCATAGTTGGAAGAAGTATAGCAATATAATACCAGCGGCCAGGATAACAACACCATTCCAAAAAAGGAATTGTTTTGAAGCTTTTGCTGGGAAAGTTTTTCTTCCATCGTCGTTTACCCAGAAGATATGTATTAACGCTGTTCCTTTCCAACTCTCCGGTCGTAAATCGAAGAATAAGTGTGATGCATGTCCTATCAAATAGAAGGCATATATTGGTACTAGAAACTTTGTAGCAACAGTTACAAAAAAGAGAGGGATACAGATTATCAATGGCAGGAAGATAGAGTGAGTTAGGATATTTCTATGTGGAAGTATCTTATCCCAAATCAAATCATAGTCTGGTAGTTGTGCCCCAAAATGCGCTACCATAAAGGAAAGAATAATCCATATGCCATGAAATTCGAAATCTTCTAATCCTCCCGTTAAACCTAAATCAATAAACTCTACATAACCATCAAGCACATAGAATATTCCTAAGAAAAAAGCCCAAAACAATGTTCCACCAAAAAGATGCGTTCGTCGACTTGCCAAATAATCACCTATAATTTAGATAATCAGTGAATACTGATTTTTAAACTTTACATCAAAATTTGCACAAAATTACGATTTGAGTGTCAAGTTGCGATCAGGTTTTTTAATCATTTTTTTGAAATAGTAAAAAAGAAAAGGAAGTGTCTTACTCTTTTTCTGCATATTTTAACTTGTATTTACTGAAGACTATTGAACCAACAGCGAATATGATAACAGCCCAAATAAAGAGCAATAGTAGAGCAAATAGCACACCAGTAGCTTGATTAGCAGTTTCCATCAACATACTGTTCTTCATTACAAGGAATGCAGGTCGTAGAAATATTAAATCAAACCAGCTAAAATTTTTACCAGCGAATGAAAAGAGTGGCTGTATGTCAATATAATATTCTGCCACAAACATATGAATTGTACTCGCAAACAAAATCATCAAGGGTGCAGCGACTCTAGCTTGTATGAACGAACCAAGCAGTAAAGCAATAGTAGCAGTAATGATTCCCAATAACATCATCGATAGAAGCATGAAAAGCCATGCTAATGGGTGAATAGCGAAGCTAAAGAATCCAAGTATTGCAGCAAAAAGTAGCATGAAAATTCCCTGTAAAAGAGCTATTACAGTCCAAGCTAATAAAATTCCACCTAAATATTGCATTGAATTTAATCTTGTTAATTTTAATCTTTTAAGCATTCCAGTTTTGTTTTCTGCATCTAATAACCAAATTGCACTTACAGCTGACATTAATATTGTTTGAAGTATTTGACCTGGAAGAAGTTTTGCATAGAATTCTGATTGAAAATCTTCTACAACATCACCTGTGCCAGCACTTATTAGTAGAACTTCTGTAGAAATCGAATTGTTATTAGATTGTTGAGATAAATCCAAATCGAAGGAAAGAGCATAAGTTGACTTTAATTCTGACCAAATAGAATTTGCGTGAATTACTGTGAAATTACTTAGGAATTCACTCATTATTTGCCAAATACTTGTATAAGCTTGCATAGTTGTTTGAAGTGTTACATCTCCGTGAAATTTAATTACCAAATTTGCTGAAGATTCTAAATAAGGAGTAATTTGGTAGAGAGATTCATTTATTCCAAACCATTCTGTGGGATACAGATTGAAGGCTTCTGTTAGAGATTGAGTAAGAATCAATGATGCATAAAATCTCGTAATATTACTTGCTTGATTAGTAAAATCGTCTGGTAGTTCTATTCCACCTTCGACCGTTAGTTCTTGTATATCTGCATCCATCACATCGATATCTGTATAATTTTCCAGATTGAATGTTTTAAGACCTTTATCACTTTGATGTGAATTTAAAGCATTGTAAAATTCCTGTTCCATATCTAAGAGTTCACCTGTAAAAGGATCTATTACAGAGTTATCAGAAGAATAAAATCCTATAGCTAAAGTATTGGTTGTAGGTGCCCATCCTTTACTAAGAAAACCAAACAATATAAGGAAGAAAAGTGGAAAACCTATAACATAGAAGTAAAATTCTTTTGATCGAATAACTTGTTTTATTCGAGTAATAGCTAAATCTACAACAATCATTCCGCGCCATCCTCCTTAGCAACTTCTTTACCATCTATAGTCATTGGAGTTGTCATGTCGTACTCCTCTCTAGTTATAAACAGAAAGGTCTCTTTCAAACCACCCCGTTTAATATTTATTTCCATAATATCATCCATGATAGATTCACTTTTCGTTATTTCTTCCATCAACTCATTTAGAATCGAACTTTTTATGAAGAATGTGTCTTTTATCCGAAGATAATCTAAATGTTCAGCAATTTGTTGTTTTTCCTTTAAGTAATCTTCAAATTCATTAGAGTCTTTAATTAAACCTACTTGGAGTAATTTTTCTCCAACATGTTTATTTATAAGTTCCTCCACAGAACCTATAGAAACTATTTTTCCTTTATTGATAATGAGTGCACGTGTAGACAATGATTCAGCTTCTTCCATAAGGTGTGTAGTCAGTACAATAGTAGTACCTGAATTTTTGAGACGCTTTAAATCCTCCATCAGTAAGGTTCGAGAGTGAACATCTAATCCTGTGGTTGGTTCATCTAAGAATAGTAAGAGTGGGTCATTCATAAGAGACATTGCTATGCTAAGTTTCCTTTTCATTCCACCTGAGAGTTTTTCTGCTCGTTTCTTTTCATGACCTTATAATCCAAAATCTTTGACTAGAAGTTCTGCTTTTTTAACAAGTTCATTCTTTTTAAGACCATAAAGTTTACCCATCAGGTTGATATTTTCTAAAACAGTAAGGTCTTCCCAAATCAAATGTTCTTGTGGAACGTAACTTAGTTTGTATTTCATGTCACTTTTTAAAATTTCATCTACTTTCACACCTAAAACCTTAGCACTCCCAGATGTT
Organism: Candidatus Heimdallarchaeota archaeon; assembly: GCA_023705905.1. Taxonomy (GTDB): domain Archaea; phylum Asgardarchaeota; class Heimdallarchaeia; order Heimdallarchaeales; family Heimdallarchaeaceae; genus UBA460. Next base: position 748 of record BPTK01000209.1, on the reverse strand, counting down.
GCAGCTAGTTGACCAGTAAGTATTTTTACAAGTGTAGTTTTTCCAGCTCCATTGGGACCTAATATTGTGAATAACTCCCCTTTGTTAACCTCAAAAGATACTTTATTTACAGCTGTGTAATTTTCGAATTTCTTAACAATGTTTTTACACTCTATAACTGGATTCATCCAAATTTCATAATAGTAATAGAGTATTTAAATTATCCTCATAATGAAGCTGTTATCTTGTTCTAGGGATAGTGATTAGATGGGATTTCATCAAGTAGTAACATCAGGGAAGTGGAATATGATGTATTGGTATGTTTTTTTCATCAATGCATTTCTAGCCACAATGGTTTTGCTAATTATCTTTATGTTAGTATTCAAATACATTATGAATATAACTCAGCCTAAACCTAGTCAACCATGAAGTTAAGGTTTATTTATCCATTTGACTACTATTACACATCATGTCTTTCAGTATAGTTGAATTTGATCCTTTTAGTGCTCCAGAAGATATTCTATACAAAGTTATGGATTTCTATGAAAACAACATTTAGAAAAATATCCTAAAGATCCTCTTAGTTTGTATTGGGTTTAGTCTTTTTTCTGATGATTTTTCTGTTTCATTTTTGTCATGATTTATTCCCAGATGACTTGTCATATACATAGGAGTGATAATATTATTAACTACAAATTAAAGGGAAAATCCTTTTGAACTTCAAAGTGAAAAAAATGCTATTGAAATACAAAAACCATTATTCAAATTT
>BPTK01000208.1 GCA_023705905.1 Candidatus Heimdallarchaeota archaeon | reverse complement strand
TAACCACTTAACTTGTTTAGGCTCATAATTGTCGCTATAGGCTCCACATAATTAACTAGTAGGTCCTCAATTTTCTGGTTCCATTGCTTGATCCAAATACGAGTAGAATATGTGTCTTGAAGAAGGGGAGCAGTAGCAGATGATCTAAATTCACCTTTATACTCTTGGGGAAGGTAATTATTCTGTTTAACTGCTTCAATTAAACTCTCAACAAAATCGTTTAACAAACTTAATTTTATGACGCTGTCGTCTTCAGTATGGAATTTGATGGTATTGATCAATCTAGGGTTTGGAAGTTGGTGATCTGTGCCATTCATTAGTAGATATACTGGAACAGGCGAATATTGGCGCAACTCATCAACGTATGACTTTAACTCTTCTTCAAAGGTTGAGGGATCACCTGATAAGCTTGCTGCATTTCCATAGCCATGTGGCATATAGACTGAAAATAGTGATGAAGAAGATTTTGTGTGACTCTTCCAATAGAAGGGTACTGTTACAACTTCCTTTCCTACACCTCTCCATAGAACAGCTGCCTTGAAATTAGTTAGATCTGTAATAATTTGAGGAATAGCTCTAGAGTGTCCAAATTGATCAGGAAGATAAGCTATATCCATCATTGGGATATCAAACTTCTGTGCTAAATCAAAGCTTGTTTCAAGATTACGAATTAGGCTTTCTCCCCCCACTAACCATTCATCAGGAAGCAGATACCAAGGACCAACAGCTATTCTTCCTTTGCGAATCAGCTCAAGTAAAACTTCTTGTTTTTCTGGTCTAATCTCCAGATAATCTTCAAGTACGATTGTTTGTCCATCAAGCATAAAATAATAATCTTGATTTTCCATAATATCGAGAATGTTGTCGATTAATTTGATTAATTTGTATCTGAATGTTTGAAATGGCAAATACCACTCTCTATCCCAGTGAGTATGAGGTACAACGAAGATTTTATCTGATGGCATAATAGCTTTCTCCTAAAATTGATAATAATATCAATACAAGCATAATAATTCAGATTGTTAAATATTCTCATGAAATCTCAGAAATAAACTAAGATTTCAACAACATTTTTGCATTCTCAATTAATTTAGGTGCAGTTGCAGCGCCGATGCCCTTTATTTTTACAAGTTTATCAGGTGAGGAATTAGCTAGTTTTTCTGCTGTTGTTATTCCTGCATCAATAAGTGCTTGAGCTTTTTGCCCGACACCTTTCACGCTTTCTATAGGAGTATCTTTTTTAATAACTTTCTTAGCAACTTTAACAGGTATTTTAGCTTTAACTGGACCTAAAATAGTCTTTAGTTCTTTCAACTTGATAGTTCTCAAGTCTCTTTCCGCTTTTTTTATTTTCTTAATTGGATTTAGAATCTCTTCGCTTCTTCTTACCATTTGAAGAAATTCTTTCTTATCTTTTGCAGAAGCTTCTTCTAACATACCTAATCCTTTAACAGATTCTAAGAAAGTGATAGTAGAATCAACAACCAATAAAGGATTATTTAATTCCATACTCTTTCTAAAAGCTACTTTGGAGAGCATCAAACTTTTGTCATAATTACCGTTTTTGTTCAATATATGACTGTTTAGAAGCATACAAGCTAATTTTTCATCCTCATTAAGTTCGATACCACTTTCTATATTATTTAACTCAAGCATCGCATTTTCTAGTTCTCCAGCATTCATGAGATCTTCAATCTGACCAAGACCCTTCATATATCTTCCAAACATTAGTCTAACCTCAATATTGTTCTCTTCGGTAGAAGTAACAACATTAACTAAATCTAACTATACAAACTAGAAAAATAATAATCTTTCTATATTTTCTCATATTTTCAATATTAATCACTTGATTGTCGATGAAAATTGCATGGTAAGGAAACTCACAATAATAATGGAGAAGAAAAGGTAACTGAAATCCTAAGAAAATAAATTATCCACTCTAACACTAAGATTAATAATAGATTTGTATTGCTCGGAAGTAAGTAATGTTAACTTCATAAGTGTTTAACAAATTACAAATGTGAGATAGATGGCTAGCGAGAATAACTTGAAGAAACCAATAAAGAAGTACACAGGATTAGTTTACTTGAGCGCAATACTCCTGACAGCTGGAGGTATATTAAATTTCGTAGATAAATATTTGTTCGGATGGTCGATCAGAGTAGAATATCTTGGCTATTTTATTTTTGGATTTGCGACTGTAAGCTTGATTCCTCTTGCTATTTCCATCAGAGAGATAACAGACATATATTTTGTAGATCATGTTACAAAAGAAGGGAAGGAAACAGCACGCTGGCTTTGGATCTATGGTGCTTCAGTTGCGGTGAATTTTGTATTGGTTGGATGGCCTCTTGTAGCCCCATTTGTAAGTGTAATTATAATTGTAGGAAGAGTTATGGGGTTCTATAAACTTAACAAACTATTTACACGAATTAAGAATTTATTCAAAATAAATGTAGGTAGTTTCTTTTACATTCTCTTTGGTTTCTATTCCATCATAATATCTACCTTGGCTTCTGTAGCAAATTGGGCAGATGATGATATATTTTTTGGTTTCCTATTCGCTTTTGACGGGATAATAGAGTCTTTACTGATAATTACTGTAGCAGTTAAATTGACAATAGATTTCAGAAGAATTCAGAAATTTATTCTAACAGAAGGAATTAAGCCATATTCAACCAAAAGCTCACTTTTCGTGAAAGATAGAAAAGAACACATGGAAATCTCAACAACTACAGAACACATTCAATCAAAAGTTAAGATCGCTCAATTACAGGAAAGAACCAGGTCTGTTCCCTCTGTTGTAGCTAAGAAGAAAAAAGTCGAACAAGTTATGAAGATTGAGAAAAAAGAAAAAGGCGTTTTTGATCAATATATAATCTGCCCAAAATGTAATGAAAGAACAGATAAAAATATTGGATTGTGCACAAATTGTGGATTAGTACTCTCAAAGAAAGAAAGAAAAGAGATAGAAGAAAGAGCACGTCTAGTTGGAGGTGTGGTGCAAAAAAGAAAAAGAGTTCTTTCAGTAAAGAAAGAAAAAATCCTTCAACAAGTTGTTATAGCAATCTTTCTTATAGGCTTCGTAACTTTTTCTTTTATACAAACAGAAAATATCGCTCTACACACTTATTCGTATATAATTATTGCAATAGTTGTAACTTATTTTCTTGTAAATTATGTGCTATTATTTCTTGTTGGAAGAGGTTTTGCGATTCTAACAGTTGTAACTGATATTCTTTTCATGTTTGTAATGTTGCCCATATTATCTGCCATATTTTCATTCTTCACACTGACATCAATTGGAAACACAATACCTGAAGGTATTTCAGAGGAAGTTTTTCGAGGTATTTTAATAGGCCTAACAATTGCATTATCACTGTTTCTGATAATTCTTGTACTTCGTTTCAAAGTAAAAGGAGCGAATATGAACTTGAAAGAGTATCTTCAATTTAGATTCGATTTCAAAGCTAGGGAAACAGAATTGAATGTTGAGAAGAAAAGAGTGGAGAAAAAGAGAGCTAACTTTGATAATTTGGATAAAATTGAAGCTCATATGGCAAGACAAAGAGAAGGACGTGTGATGGATTATGAAGACTTTGATTATAAAGAGAGATTAAAGGATCTAGGGAGCCCCCTCGAAGATAATGAACAAAATAAAGAAGAAGAAAATTAGTAATCAAGATCTTCTTTAATCGTTTCAAAGATAGTATTATAAACAACCTTACTCATATCGGAAAAATGCCTAAAATACCTACTCCCCTGAAAGAAGAATATTTTTCTGCATATTCTCACACTGTAGCTTTCTTTGCTGCAATAATTGGTGTTATTTTTCTCTTACAGAAAACTACAGCTTCTTCAGAAAATCTAGGAGTAATAATTATTTATTGCATTTTTGTGTGCTTCCTTTTTGCAGCAAGTGCTCTTTATCATACCTTCAAAAAAGAAGACAAAGAACAATCATTTTGGAGAAAAATGGATCATGTTGCAATATTCTATATGATAGCGGGAACCTATACACCTCTCGTTTATATCTATTTAGAAACTCCATGGAAGTGGATAATCATTGGTTTACAATGGGTTTTTGCATTAATAGGAACAATACTAAAAGTTATCACAGTCAAATTACCCAGTTGGACAGATGCGATAATATATCTAATTATGGGGTGGATGATAATAATTCAAATTGGACAATTACTTATAGTACTTCCATTATCATCTTTCATTGTATTATTCATTGGAGGAATGGCTTACACAATTGGAGCAGTTTTCTTTGCTTTGAATAAGCAAAAACCTTTCCCAGGAGTTTTTGTTTTTCACGATATTTTTCACGTTTTTATCATTCTTGGAGCTGCTTGTCACTATTTCATCATTTATGTTGCAGTTTGAAATTCTAATAGAAAATTGAAAGAATTTCAGGAACTACCTTATTCTGTCTTATTGCGGATACTTCGACTAGGATATTGCAAAAAGATAAATTCTACCAAGATAATATATAATTACAAGCTCTGAAGGGGATGTCTTGAGTTTCAAATCTGATATAAGACAAAAAGTGGAGTATTTATGCAATAACTGCAGTAAGGTACGAATTCTATTCATTTCACCTGCTCTACAGAGTGACCAAATTAGAGAAACAGGTTATCAAGAATATATTGATGTACATTACTGTGATGATAACAAGCTAAATGCAATAAAACTGTATGTTGATTCTCATTACACAGTCAGATCACAAGTAACCATAGAAACATCAAAACACAAAGAAGAACCAGTGATCAAAGAATTGCAAGGATTTGCTATTCCTGTTCCCAAAGCATCGAAATTTGTTCAATATTCTATAAAATCTACCAATGACTTTGGTTCTTATAATTTGAAATCTCTTAGAATCAAGGATAAATTCCGTCAAACTGATTATCTAATAGAAGGTCCTAAAGAAGGAGAAAAAATAGAATCGTTTTCAGATTTAGAGTTTATTGAAATAGAAGCAAATATTTCAAGTGATTTGGAGTCAGAACAAGTAAAGGGATGGTTAACCAGTCTAGCGAATTCTTTAGAAACATTAGTTCTTCTGGATGAAGAACTTCTCAAGTATATTGGGACATATCTTGATCAGATAATATCTGAAAAACCTAAGGATAAAGAGATGCTAGAATTAGATTTACTTCTTAATTCAACAATAGCGATACCTCACACTAATCAATCACATATTGATATTTTTGAAAAACACAAAGATGAAATATTCTATGAATTATCTAGTATGTCCTATAGAATCTACAAACGCGTTCTGAATGCCTGTTTGATAAATGAACAAAAAACAATAAAGGAAGTTTACAACGAAGTAAAGAAAGATATGATTCAAGTTCAGGCTTTTCCATTTTTCTTATCTGTTTTGAGTACACTTGTGACTTTTGGTTTCATTAATCTTGAAAAATTAGAATTTTACACAGTTTGATTATAGTGAATCACTGTATTCAATTTAGTAATTAATTAGAATTTACTTGTTTTTACTTGAGAAGAGCGTTTTTTCATTCTAACTTTTAAACCTTTCACCGACAATATATATATGGAGACGTTTTATTGATATTTAGATTTAATTATCTAGTTTGAGAGTGGAAGCTTGAGTAATAACCAAACACCAAATAATGGCGCATGGGAAGCATTACAAAACATATCTAGAAAAGAGAAAGAGATAGCTTTAAAGAAATATACTAAAATCACAGAATTAATAACTGAATTTGGGGAGGAAATCCCCAAAGATAAGGTCCTAACCTATCTAGGCTTCAAATCCATAGATGAGATGATAGATTGGGAATTGGACTGGTTACCCAGAAGAGAACTTAACGTCAAATTCGAGTATCAAGATAAGAAGATAAAAATAATAAAAGATGCCTTCGAAGATGAAGATTTAGGCATTTACGAATTCTTCTAGACCTTCTTCTAACCTTTGAAGACC
>BPTK01000207.1 GCA_023705905.1 Candidatus Heimdallarchaeota archaeon | reverse complement strand
TCCTTAGAGAAAAAGAAATGTGTCAATTGTCATACAGAAGGTGTCTCAATTTTAGAGAGAAAGGAAACATATCATCATGATCAAGGAATTTTCTATAAAATTTATCATATTACTTATGTTTGCAAAAAGGGATGCTGGCACGATTGGACTGAATATTATCGAATAGAACTTAAGAATTTTAATGAAGAAGATATTGAACAGATTATATTCCCTGAAGATGAAATCATAACTCCTGATAAAATAAGTTTTCAAGAGGAATAATCAAAATTTCAAATATAAAAAAAAAGAAGGAAAAAATCCCTTACTATGTCCAGAACAATTTTTTACCTTGAAGAACATAAATCCAGTCAATAAGCCATCCAATGAAGAAGAAACCTCCAGTGAAGAACCAAAGTATTGCTGTTCCTGTGTGTCCTTTGTAAAGTCTGTATATTCCCAACTCTCCTAAAAAGAAAGCTATTATGAAATCTAATATGTTTACCATATATATCACATTTTTTAATTTATGACAAAAGTCACAGAGGAAATAGAGCGAGGTTGCTTATAATATTTACGTTTTACTTTGCTTAACTTTATTTATCATTCAATCACTAAAATTCCTTATTGATATTACCAAATTTTAAAGATATCACTCTTTTGTTGCATTTATTATTCTATTCATGCATTCTTCAAGGATGCTTCTAGGACAGGCAACGTTTATTCTTTCGAATCCTTCTCCACCTTCACCAAACATTGTTCCATAATCTAGTGCAACTTTTGCTTTTTTTAGCATGAACTCTTTTCTATCTTCTTCAGACATATTGAAACTAGAAAAATCTACCCAAGCAAGATATGTTCCTTCTGGTTTGATCATTTTAACATCTGGGAGTTTTTCCTTGAGAAAGCTCTCTAAGAATTTGAAATTATTATCTACGTATTCCATCACTTGATCAAGCCAATCGTCACCTTCTTGGTAAGCTGTAATAAGAGCTTCTAAACCAAAGGCATTTGGTATACCTAGACTATTTTTATCCCTAAAAGCTACATCGACTTGCTTTCTTATTTTCTCGTTAGGTATAATGATATTTGACATCTGTAAACCTGCTATATTGAATGTTTTACTTGGAGCAGTACACATTATAGTAATGTCTTCTATTTCTTTTGATAGTTCAGAAAAAATAACATGATTATAACTTGGCAAAATTAAGTCATTATGAATTTCATCAGATATAACAAGTACATCATGTTTTAGACAAATGGCCCCCAGATGCATTAGTTCTTCCCTAGTCCATACTCTCCCTACAGGATTATGTGGGCTACATAGAATGAACAATTTGCAGAGAGGATCTTTAGCTTTTTCTTCAAAATCTTCAAAATCTATTTCATATCTGTCATTAACTAGTTTTAATTGGTTATTGAGTATCTGCCTACCATTGCTAGTTATGGCTGAGAAAAAAGGATAGTAAACTGGGGTTTGAATTAGGACTTTGTCTCCAGGATTAGTGAAGTTTCGAATAATAACTTTGATTGCAGGAACAATGCCAGGACTATATACTATCCAATCGTCTTTGATTTCCCAATTGTGTCTACGTTTCATCCAACCTTTAATTGCTTCAAAATAAGTAGGATGCTTGTGCCAGGTATAGCCATAAATTCCCTCCTCTGCTTTCTTAATCAATGCGTCAATCACTGGTTGAGGGCATTGGAAATCCATATCAGCTACCCAGAGGGGTAAAACATCAGATGTTCCATAGAATTCTTCTAACAAATGCTCATCCCATTTTACTGCATAAGTATTTTTCCTGTCTATCACTTTATCAAAATCGTATTTCATGCTCAACAAATCTACTTATTTAACACCATTTCTTAAATTTTCCCAGTAAGTAGATAGCAACTGCTAAAATATCTTTTAATGTAGATAAGTTTAGTTTGTCTCAAGAATTATTTTCCGTGAGAAGATCATCCATTAATTCAATTAGCCTTTCTCTATTAAAACTAAATTCATGTTTAGAATTTAGTTGAAGTAATTCTACAAACATTCTTTTTATAACCCGTTTTACTTCTTCTTCGTTACCACCCACTAAATATCTTGGTTTTGGTTTTTTTGAGAATAATGCATCAAATATCGCTTCAGTTACTTTAAATGGTTCAGGATATCTATCATATGCTGAAAAACCGATTTCAGCTTCTTTAAACAGCTGTTTCCTTCGGGCAGCTGTCATATTAACCCTATAATCTTCTTCCTCCTTTCTCATTCTCTCAATCATATTTTTACCAATATTTGATTGAAAATTACCAGGTTCTATTAAACTGACATGCATGTCAAAAGACTCTACAGCTTGAATTAGAGCATCAGAGTAAGCTTCTAGAGCATGTTTGCTCATACTATACAAACCTAAATACCCACTCGTTAGAACACCACTAATTGAGCTAATATTCACAATTCTTCCTTGTGATTTTATTAACAAAGGAAATGTTGCAAGAGTCATTCTATGAACACCAAAAACATTTACATTGAACAAATCCAATATCATATTCATTGAAGATGTTATGATAGGTCCAACTTCAGCGATTCCTGCATTATTTACTAGACCATAGAGTCCTCTATCTTCCTTATGAATGGTTTTAATTGCTTGTTTGATTTGTTCGTCGTTTGTAACATCAAGCTTGATAGCAAGTGTATTGGGAAGCTTGTTTAATTCTTCAATATCCTTTTCTTTTCTAGCTCCAGCATAGACAAAATGACCTTTATCTACTAGCATCTCTAAGGTTTTTCTACCAATACCACTATTTGCACCTGTTATCAATATAGGTTTATACTGTGCTTCAACTTTCATTGTAAGACTGAGTAATGTTGCTTTTTAAATCTGTTTGAGTTTTGTAAACTATTCCCATTGTCCAATATAGATAATATAATCTCTCTCATGTTTGAAACCAACTGATTCAGCAGTTTTTTGACTAGCAATGTTGTTTACATTAGTATGCCAACCAATTTTCGTTAAACCTTCACTCAAACAATATTCAAGATTTGCAGATACAAGAAGTTTAGACAAACCTTTTCGTTGATGATGTTTATTGGTCACAATTCCCATTTCTATTCTGTCTCGCTTATTATTGACGTAATTGACGAAATTATTACTTGCTAACTCTTTGTTTTGATAAATTAAACAAAAACCATGTGATCTTTGCAGAAATCTTTCCTCTGAACCATATATTTCATTAATCCACTTTATAGTTAAACGTGAATCTCTGACTTCTTTTCTTTCCAGAAAGTCAGCATCAGTTTTATGAATCGAGTAGGATTCTGGTAAAAGATCCTTCCAGTTTTTTATTTTTAATTTATCAAAGACATAGTATTTTCTTGTTTCCTTTGTACAGTCTAGGAATATCTTTGGGATAACATCTAACCAATTTTCATCAAATATAAAATAACAAAACTTACTAACATATTCACTCATTTTTTGTGGGATAATCTTCTCATAAATCTCTTTGTTTACACTCTCGTTGAAGCTAGTATTCTTCTCACTGCCAACAAAAAGGAATGTTCTTCTTCCAAGTTCCATAAATGCAGATGAGGGATTATTAGGATTATCGACAAATAGTCTACCAAAATAGTTATTCTCAAAGACTGAAGTAATGGATAGATCTGTCTCTTCTAGTTTGGAAAAAAGCTTCCTGCCAATATGAAATTTGTCGAAATTTAGTTCTGTTATCATTTTACTCACCTTTGTTTTTTTTGATAACTTCCTTCAGATGCTCCCATTCTGGTCTAGAATGCAGAATTATGAATAATTCTTCTTTCTCAAATGATTCAATATCTTCGTAACCCATGTCAATAGCCTCTTGTATTTTTTCTAAACATTCATCTTGCGCCCCCGATGCAGCATAGAATGAAGCATATTCCATGGTCAGCTTATCGATTGTAAATCCCCATTTAGTCAAGAATGCAGAGGTTTGAATAGCTTCATCACCATTTGTATAGGCATCAAATACTAGACCATAATAGTGAATAGCTTCATCATAATTTTTCACTAGAAAATTATTAAAACCTTGAAGAATGAAATTATCTAATTTGTTGAAAAAATAACCTACTTTTTGATATTCTTTTGTTTTCTCAAATCCTATACTCTCGGCTGCTTTGCATGAAGGAACATTATGCACATTGCAGTGCCAACCTACCGTTTTATATCTAGACAAACAAAGTTCTACGGTGGCTGATCCTACAATCTTAGCTAACCCTTGCTTTCTATGTTCACCTCTAGTTGCAATTCCTACTTCAACATGTTTATCTTTGGTTAGATATTCTGACGTGCACCAAGCAACGATTTCTTTCTGGTCATACACTATGTAGAACCCCCGATTTGTTTTCAGATGTTCTTCGAAAGGTAACCAATTTTCTTCTATTTCATCTATTAACCAATCGTAGTTTTCTAAATGTTCATTCTCTAGCAAAGATAAATCTACAGGTTCAATCGTATATCCAATAGGTATTTTATCTCTCCAATTTTTCATCTTCAGTTCTTTAATCTCATAGTAGTAACGAGGATATGGAAACGAGTGAGGGAATGAAGAAGTAAGAGTTTTTATCCAATCTTCTGATGAGAAATAGAAATCTACTTCGTAGATATCATCCGACTCAAGTATCTCTCTTTTCTTAATAATGAAGAAGTCTCTCAAAGCGATATTGTATATAGTATTTGATGAATCTCCACCAAGAAAAGCTCTATGCCCTACAACTAAAGCAGCTGCTTGAGGATTTTCAAGATTATCAACATAAACTTCTTTTTCAATAGGCGTACCTTCTAGATGGCTTCGAATAGCATTAATGAATCTTGATTTATCATAGAGAGGTATTATCTCTTTGTATCTTTCTTTAGGTAATTCTACAAACATTTTCTGCTCCTCATGATGACTCTAAAGGAATTTCTTTTACGATAGAGTGCTCTATATTCTATAAATTCTTCTACGAATTTTTCTTTGATACTAAGCTTGTTTATATCACGTTTAAATTGTTGTGTCATTAAATTCACCTGAATGAGTGTAGACAACGATAAATGTAAGAATGAACTCAAAAAGAAGAAGTAACAGAAACAATTATTCAATTCAGTAGGTCAGTGTTGCTTCTTACAATCAGATTACTTGACATTTTATCTAACATACAATCACTGACACCTCATTTCTCGTTATTCCTTGTAGATTTACAGCACTTATAAATTTATGTAGAATTTTCCAACGGACTGATTTTCAGATGTTTTTTCTTAACGAACAATAGCACTGTATATGTAGAAACTCCAAGAAAGACTGTGAAACTTAGGATGATTGCTACAAGTTCGCCAGTATTTACGAAGTTCACTTCCTCATATCTATAAATTCTGAAACCAATAAGATAAGTATCAATAACAGAATCAAAGATAATTGGACCAATAATCCTCTCCGAATATATAATAGGATAGTAAAATTTCAAATATCTTTGTGAATCTTCCCATTCATAATATACAGAATTGTTAAGAGGAGTGTTAGAAGGTTCAGGAAATTGTCCAACGTGTATTGTTGAACTAATAGTATATTCAGTAGTTGAGTATTCTAAAAACGTCCACCTGATTGAACCAAATCTTGTTTTACGAATGCTATCTATGTATGGTCTTAAAGGGTCTTCACTATATGACATCCAAACACTTCCATCTTTATCTAGTGAGAATTTTTTTGGATTTCCATAATTTGTTATGTTGAATGTATCAATTCTATCTAGAGTATTCAAATCATAAGTTGTTATGTTTTTAGCAATCCAATGGCCATCTAGTTCTCCACCTTCTGTACAGCAAATTTTGTTATCACCTATATCAAAATCTAATCTTATCAATCTATTTACATCTGAGAAGTTCGTACTAGGCAGATCAATAGTTCTATTTGAGATTAAGCCAGTTGATAGACTAAAGATCGGAAGAGCACACGTCTGAACTCCAGTCACGTGAAACGATCTCG
>BPTK01000206.1 GCA_023705905.1 Candidatus Heimdallarchaeota archaeon | reverse complement strand
GGAGACGCATGGATAGATTGGGTTTTGATCAACATTCCTCTTTGGGGAATAATTACTATTTTAGTTGTAGCTGTACTAGTAGGCTTATTCATGATACCCGCAGTTTTGCAGCTGAATAACAAATTAGCTATTTGGCATGCTAGAATGGTTGAAAAAGCTCTAACCAGGTAAACCCCCCTCTTCTTTTTTTCTTAGTTTATTTTTCATTTATCAAATTAATATTGAGATATTTCATCTCTAATAGCTTATAATACTGTTCAAATTGGATATAAGATTGATGAATCTGTGATAGAATGTTAAGCAATGAAACAGTTTCTTCATCTTTTTTTCTCCTTTTGAGATGTTTCATCATTAGATTTTGCAGAAGGACAAATTGATACAAAAACTGTTCAGAAGATAAGTGATATTGCTTTGCAATTCTTACTAGATGCTGATTCAATTTAGAAAAGAATTAGATAGAATGTTGCCTAGCTACTGGATAATTCTATTTTTTTTCAGTATTTAAAAAATGACGAATTAAGTTTAAATATATAGGAAGATAAATCTGATTGTGTTTGAAATTGGCAGAAGATCAGAAATCTAAGTTATTCTTTTTGGGTTTTATTCCAAGGTGTCCCTTTTATAAACCAACCCCAGTATTGATTATTTTGGTTATAATAGCTCTTGGAACCTGGGGGATATATTATTTCAATCCATGGGTAGCCTTAGGGTATGCAATATTTTCTCTTTTGTTTTACTTCTTGCTAATGCCTTTTACGTTATGTAAACATTGTTATTTCAAAGTTATAAAAACTTCAACAGATGAAGAGACAGGGATAACTACAAAGAAGCTGATGTCTGTTGACAAATGGGGTAAAACACTGTTACATAAACATGTAGGTCAAAAGAATTGGGTATGGCCAATGTTCATAGTATGGATAGCACCTGTTGTACTTACCATCATTGGGATGGTTTCAAACTACTCAACATATGGATTAATACCTCTAATTCCTCTACTAACTTTTATAGCTACCGTAGTTGGAAATGTCTTCTATATGCTGAAGGTAAAATGTCCATCCTGCCCTATCCGGGAGGAATGTCATTCATCTTTTTGAAACTAGAAAATGAAAAAAGAGAAGAATGGTAATGAAATCATTAGTTTGTCTATTTCTAGACTATTTTTATGACCACTTTTCCTTGAGCACCTTTTTTATAATATTGGATAGCTTCAGCAACCTCAGTTAACTGGAAACTTTTGTCTATAGCAGGTTTGACCTTACCAGTTTCAATTAGCTCTTTTATGAATTCCAAATTCTCAATGTTTGGACTACCCATGTATGAAGCCACTTTCTTACTCCCTAACATTGAAATTAATGGACCAAAGAACAGAGAGGTCGAGTTAAATCCGCCTGCAATGTAAGCTCCCTTGGGATTTAATGCACGTTTATAATCAGATATCGAGTGACTTGGTGCTATATCAAAAATCAAGTCATATCGTTGCCCACTTTTAGTGAAATCTTCTTGAGTGTAATCAATTACTTTATCAGCTCCCAGAGATTTGACAAATTCTAAATTCCTGGTACTGCAAACTCCTGTCACTTCAGCTCCAAAAGATTTAGCAACCTGTACAGCAAGTGAACCATTATTACCTGACGCGCCATTAATCAAAACTTTTTGTCCTGACTTAATCTGTCCATGATCACGAAGACCCTGTACGACAACGTGTGTTGCTTGAGGTATTGCGGCTGCTTCCTCAAATGATATATCGACTGGTTTAAGTGCTAGTACATTTTCAGGAACAGATACATACTCTGCAAAACCGCCCCAGCCAACCGAGCCTATGTCCCCAAATACTTCATCACCTGGTTTAAACTGTTTTGCGTTCTTACCAACTGCTTCAACTTGTCCCGCTATATCAGCTCCGAGTATAGGATTTTTTGGTTTGAGTAGACCCGACCATAAGCGACCCAGATAAGGCTTTCCTTTAACTAAACCAAAATCAGCAAAATTTATACCTGTAGCATGAATTTTTACTAATACTTCATTGTCCTTAGGAGTAGGTTTTTCTACTTCTTTTAATTCAAGAACATCCTCCAATTCTCCGTATTTTTCATATACAACTGCTTTCATTATCCTCAAAATTACAGTGTTTTACTCTCTATAAATATATTACGGACATAGATTTACAATACTTTAACGAAATCTGGATCTAACTCATATTTTCTTTGCAACAACAAAATAGGTCGGCATAGTCTCCCCAATAACGTCAGTTTCAAGAATTTGGAAATCACTACTTGAAATCATTTTTTCTAGTTCAGAGAAACTAAGCTTCTCTACATATGGCAAAAGTCCTATTTTGCTGAAGAACGATATTATTGATCTGAAGAAAGACTTTTGCTCCCCTAAACATGTTGTTTCTGAAATAAATAATCCTCCAGATTTTAGTAATTCATTTATCCTACTCAATGTCTCTGGAATATTTTCTAAAAGATGTAAAACGTTGAAAGCTAAAACACAGTCATAAGATTCTTTTTTGTATTCTTCATCAAAAATAGTTGTCTGAGTGTAGACTATGTTCTCAATTTTGTTCCCTTTAGCTCTTTGTTTTGCAGCTTCAATATTTTTAGACGAAATATCTAAAGCATGAATCTCTTTCACCAAATCAGCAAATTGAAAGGTTAAAATTCCTGACCCACATCCATAATCTATGATTATATCATCAGTTTTAAGATGTTTCTTAGTGTGTTCTACGACTTTATTGTGAGAATCAGACCATTTCTTTTCATCTTTATCATACTCAACTGCTCTTTTGTCCCAAAATTTCTCAGATTTATTCATGCTTTCTATCACCATTAATTGTTACTTTAATTTCTTGACAATGAACCGAAATTCATTATTCTCAGAATCTTCAGTTGCAATAAGTTCCTGACCAGTTACATGTGCCCATGCTGGCATATCTGTTTTACTTCCTGGATCAGTTGTGAGGATTTCTAACACTTGTCCAACTTTCAATTTCATTATTGCTTTCTTCGAATTTAATACAGGTCCAGGACAGCTTAAATTGCGAGCATCTAAAGTTTGATGAACATCACCTGCATATTTTTCAGCTGAGGTTTGCTCTCCTTTAGTTTTTTTAGAACTACCTTGCGAAAAGGTAGATTTGAACTCATCAAGGGGGTAATCTGGGTTTATTTCTGTAGTTGTGGGGTACCCTTTTCTATCCCACTCATCTATTCCACCTTTTAGGCTCCTAACATCTGTAAAACCAGCTTTAGCCATAATTTCAGCAGCTATTAGAGACATTCCTCCTCCTGGACAAATGGTAACTATAACATCATCTTTGAAAGGAGCAAGTTTCTTTAGGTTAGCAGTCAGGTGCATAATGGGAACTGATTTGGAATCTTGAATGTGTCCATATTTTCTCCAAGATCCCTCTGTTGCATAGAAATCCATTCTATCTCGAGTATCTACAATTATCGGAGGTTTATCAGAATTTAGCAGTTCATTTAATTCGTCAACTTTTATTTCAGATACACCAGGAATATACCACTTAGTTCTAAACATTGTAAAGAAAAATAATTTTACGAACTTCAAAACCATCCTGAACTTACTAATTTTGATTTCTTTGATTTCATTATCATCTACCATTTCATTCACCAGACATGCTCAATTCTGCTTTTGGCCTATGGTTATGACTATATTACCTTTTTTATGCCCTTCGTCAACATATCTATGAGCTTCAACAATTTTCTCTAATGGATAAATTGTATCTATAGCTGCTTTTAGCTTTCCATCTTCTATAACTTCTTTTAGTAAAATCAGATCTTCCATTTTTTCACTTGTAAGAGATTTTATAGAAAGAAATACTCCATCTTGTTTTAGTAATCCTTTACATTGTGAAGATGAGCTTTTACCTACTGCATCAAAAATAACATCATAAGTCTCACCGCTTTTAGTAAAATCTTCCTTTTTGTAATCTATGACTTTGTTAGCTCCTAAGGACCTCACTAGTTCTAGATTTTTTGCACTACTAACTCCAGTCACTTCTGCTCCATAATATTTTGCTAATTGTACTGCATAAGTGCCAACTGATCCAGAAGCACCATAGATGAGGACTTTATGTCCTGTTTGTATATTGGCTTTTCTTAGAAGAAATAAAGCAGTCATTGCACCAACTGGTACCGCAGCAGCTTCCTCAAATGTCATATTGGAAGGTTTTATTGTCATTACTCCTTTTTTCCTCTTTTCAGGGATGCTAATATACTCTGCATTTCCACCGTATTTCAACCCAGAAGTTGTACCAAAAACTTGGTCTCCTACCTTAAAATTAGTTACATCTTTACCTATTTCTTCAACTTCTCCAGCAAATTCATATCCTGGAATTTTTTTTCTTCTTATACCAAATATTGGCATGAGTATCTTGAGAATGAACGGGAGATTTCGCATTAATACATCTCCAGCTGTTACTGTTCCAGCTTGAATTTTAATCAATACTTCAGTTTCACTAGGGATTGGTTTCTCTATATCTTGAAGTTCAAGAACCTCTGGAGGACCTGATTTTGTTTGAATAACTGCTTTCATAATTTAACAATCATCTGGATGAGATATAAGAATTCGTTAATTACAACTTATTTCAGTTTCTCTACGATAAAACGAAATTCTTCAGAACTTCTTTCTTCTGCAGAAATGATTTTTTGTCCAGTTACATGAGCCCAAGCTGGAATGTCAGCCTTACTCCCTGGATCGGTGGTTAGAATCTCTAACACTTGACCAATTTTCAAATGCACAATTGCTTTTTTGGATTTTAAGATGGGTATAGGACAACTCTCATTTCTTGCATCAATAGTATGATGCACTTCATCTACATATGTATTAACAGAATTAAATCTGTCACCAACACCGTCGAGGGAGATATCGTCACCAACTCGAAGCGGATAGTTTGGATCATATTCCTTTGTAGTAGGGTACTCTTTTTTATCCCAAGCAAACATTCCTCCCTTTAAGCTTTTTACATCCTTAAAACCTGCTTCAACCATAATTTCAGCTGCAGCTAAAGACATTCCTCCTCCAGGACAGATTGTCACAATCTCTTGTTCAGCAAATGAAGAGAGATCTTGTAAGCTTTCTGCTATACGCATTATGGGAATTGATTTAGCATCTCGAATGTGTCCAGATTTCTTCCCAGAACCTTCTATTCCATAAAATTCTCCTCGTCCTCTTACATCAACTATGACAGGAGATTTATCAGAATTTATTTGACTATTTAATTGGTCAACAGTTATCTCTGACATACCTGGCAGAGTCCACTTCCTTCTAAAGACAGTAAAAATTATTACTTTTCCAAATCTCCGAAACATTCCAAATTTGCCAATTTTAACTTCTTTAATTGTAGTTGTAGTTCCCATTTGATTCACTTTAGATTCTTACTACTAAAGGAATCAGATTCAACAAATATTGGATACATCTAGCTATGATTTAAATTTATGACAACGTTTCCGCTTTTATGACCTTTTTCTACATAGATATGAGCTTCGACAATTTCTTCCAATGGATACTGTTTGTCAATAACAGCTTGGAGTTTACCTTCTTCACAGAGTTTGGTTAGTCGGACAAGCTTTTCTCTTTTTACAGCTGGTTTTGACATACCACCACTGTCTTTATGAACATTAAGTAAAATCCCGTTCTCCTTCAAAGCACTTTTACCGTTTTTGTCCATCTTCCCTACTGCATCAAAAATCACATCATAGGTCGTATCGTTTTGTGTAAAATCTTCTTTGGTATAATCTATTACATGGTCAGCTCCTAAGGATTTGAGTAGTTCGATGTTCTTAGTGCTGCATATACCTGTTACTTCAGCTCCTAAGGATTTGGCAATCTGAACAGCTGAAGTACCTGTGCTTCCTGATGCACCATAAATTAGTATTTTTTGTCCTTCTTCGATATTAGCTTTTTGAAAAATTGTTAAAACTGTAATTCCAGAATTAGGTATTGTTGCAGCTTGATCATAAGACATATTGGAAGGCATTATAGCTAGTACTTTATCTTCAGGAATA
>BPTK01000205.1 GCA_023705905.1 Candidatus Heimdallarchaeota archaeon | reverse complement strand
TGATGCATAAAGTAACAAAAAAATCGAACAGTGATACATATCAATCGGAGTATATTTATACTTTTAGTCGAGTAGATGATTTTGAACTCACAGAACCTTTGATCAGTGCAACAAGTCTATCTCTTTCAGTGCTTATACTCGCATCTATTCCTACTGTTTTTATTTTAAAGAGGAATAGAAGAAATAAGACTTAATATCTCTCCTCCTCCTCTTTTTTCTTTTTTTGCTGATATTTCAGGTAGTATTTTACACCTAAGATTAGTGCACCGACTAAAAACATTATACTCAGAATAAGATAATCAGCAAGGGGAGAAATAAGGTTGTAAAAGATACCACTTGTATTTGAAAAAGGATAAAAGAACATTATTTCACTATAGAGGATTGCATCGAAAAAGATGTGGGAAAACAAACCTAAAACCCCTGAAAGAAGAGATAGATAAATATTATATTTTGGAAGATATCTATTCAGCTTGAAATATTTGTAGCACAACCAACTTAAGAATGATGTAGGTATAAAGAAAACAATCACCCCCAAAGTACTATGCATGATTCCATGCATCTGTCCTATACCCGTAATTAAATAAAAAATTGGCTCAACATCAATAATTATTGTTCCTATCAATAGAGCAATTGGATCGACAAAAGGCATAATACTAAAAATAAAGATTGCGAAACCAAGATGTACAGGAGTAAAGGGCATTCTCATACTGTAATTGAAATGAACATATTTATCTTTTATCTAGAAATTTATGCATAACGAGTGAATGAAACAACGTTATCCCCAATAACCTGTGACAAATTTATACCAAATTAGTGACACTAAATATTTAATTTATGTGTGGAGAAAGTTTTTATCATATTCTTGAGATTGTAAGTATTGGTTGTACTATAATGAAACGAATCAAAATTCTATTCTTTATAAATTTGTTAATTCTCATAATTGGGTTCTTACCCTCTTCACTGAATGTTAATTCCTTAACTAATAGTATTAGTTTAAACGATGACCTTATTCTAGATGATTTGTCTTCTTGGTGGTGGGAACCTCTAGAACTTCTTACTCCTGAGTTTGATACAGCTAATTATATTTCAAATCTAGCCATAGATAAAGATAACAATGTCCATATAGTAACCTATAGTTCAGACGATGTCCTAATAGCAGGAACGGATATAGACATTTTTTATAAAAAGTATGATTACTCTACTAAAACTTGGAATGATCTGGAGCTTGTTTCTACGGAAAGTACCGCTCATTCTCAGCGCCCGTATATAGCCGTTGATGATGAAAATACTGCACATGTAGTTTGGTATGATACTACAAATATCCTTGGTTCTGGTGCCGATGCTGACATTTTCTATAAACAAAGAACCTCTTCAGGATGGGGAGCAGTTGAGATTGTTTCGACTGAAAGTACTGATAGTTCTTATCTCCCATCAATGGTTGTTGATTCTAATGGAGTTATCCATGTTTCATGGGAAGATAGTACAGATTATCTAGGTTGTGGTAATTTAGATAGTGACATATTCTACAAGTATAGATCTTTAAGTGGTGTATGGTCTATCACGCAAGTTGTATCTGATTCTAGCACAGCTCAATCTACAGAAGTCGTTATTGCTCTAGATGAACAAGGTTCAATTCTCTTTGTTTGGGAAGATGATACAGACTATGCTGGATCAGGTAGTGATCAAGACATATTCTTCAGAAGATTAAACAATGGCTTTGTGACTTGGTCTCAAATCAGTGTAGTAAGTTCAGAATCTACAGCTGCTTCTTACTCCCCAGTTATATCAAATGAAGCAGGGGGGTTATATCATGTTGTCTGGCACGATATATCAAACTATAATGGAGTTGGGACCGATCAGGATATTTTTTACAAGAGCTGTAGTACAAGCTCAAATACTTGGAGTATGACTGAAATAATATCTATAGAAAGCCCAGAATCTTCCTTTGATGTTGATTTAGTCGTTGATGAAGGAAATCATGTATTTGTCGTTTGGAGAGAAAGCATGAGTATTGGTGGTGTAGGTGATTCTGATAACACCTTCTTCAAGTATCTTGATTTAAATACGAAAACTTGGTCACCATACACTGTTCTAACCTATGATCATGATAGTTACGCTAGTCGTCCTAAAATAGATATAGACACTTTAGGCCATTTACATGTTATTTGGTTAGATTCAACTGATCACTTGTTAGGATCAGGTATCGACACAGATCTATTTTATAAGAAATTTGTTGGAGTTCCAACGACCCCCGTCTTGTTCGATATCTTGCCTAATCCAAGAAATATTGGGGCTATCTCATTGAGCTGGACACAAGTACAAGACGCTACCCATTATGAAATCTACAAGAATACTTCGTTTATATCTTCAATTTCCGGATTAACAGCTTTAGACACATCTAATACTACATCTTATGTTGACACAATTAGTTTAACAGGAAACTATTACTATGCTATAGTGGCGGTTAATGAATATGGTAAAAGTCTGGTCTCAAATGTTCAATTTGTTGAAGTCACTGGAATCTTTGCTTCATTAGATGTTGGAGAACTAATTATAATAACTGGAACAGTTCTTGGTTCACAATTAATATTTTCTCTTATTACTTACTCCCTCATAAGTAGTAAAATTCGTACTTCAACCAAAACAAAAAAAGGGAAGAAGAAGTGACTCTTCTTTTTTATTTCTGTTTACAAATCTGTTCTCGAATACTCCGTAGTTCATCCTAGTAAATTGATAGTCGTATAGAACCGATTATGATTTATTGGAAGTAATTTACAAAAAAGCTTTTTTACACAATATAAAGAACGGATTCCTGAAGAATTGATCGAGGGTAAAGTAGAGAATTCTGATATTAACTACGCGCTTTCAGACACTGTTTTCATTGGATTAATGCGCGTAGAAATTGACGTGTTCAAAGCTTTCAGAAAGAAATTGGTTAAAGTTGAAGCACCTATAAGGGATTTGATAAAATTGCAAAAACTTATAAGACTTTTTTTGTACATTTTTTGGTGTTTAAATAGTCTCATGTAGAGTAGACCTTGAAGGATTGTAGCTATGCACCAGTTTGATGGTGATCCTCGGGGTTACATCCGACAACCATCCAAAAGCGAACCGTAAGCAGCTTTGCAAGAAGCTGTGGGCGGTGTAGGAGGGTACGTGACGTCCCCATGATGTGCCATAGGCACTTCTAAAGAATTTGTACAAAATTCATGTCATTGGGTAAAAGAAGAAAATGTAAATTTTCTCCTTTCTCATTTTCTTTAGAAATTTTGTGAATAAAGCTTATAGATATATAGCATTCATAGTGTGTATATGAAAAAAGGAAAA
Organism: Candidatus Heimdallarchaeota archaeon; assembly: GCA_023705905.1. Lineage (GTDB taxonomy): Archaea > Asgardarchaeota > Heimdallarchaeia > Heimdallarchaeales > Heimdallarchaeaceae > UBA460. Next base: position 2,716 of record BPTK01000205.1, on the reverse strand, counting down.
ATTGCATGTATTTTGACTATAGTACTCATGATAACATCAGTTTCATTTGATAGTAAAGTTCTTGCTCTCAAAGATAAAAGTGACCAGGAACATTCATTGACAAATTATAACTATTCAGAGTGGTACTGGACAGAAACAGAAGTTTTGACACCAACAAGTGGGCTTGAATCCTGGTATCCAGAAATGGCAATTGATAGTCAAGAAAATATTCATGCCGTTTGGAGAGATAAGCAAGATTTTGGGTCAATATCGGGAACGGATAGTGATATTTGGTACATGAAATGGGATTCTACGACTGAAGCATGGAGTTCTCCATTTCTCATCTCTGAAGATAGCACTGCTAGTGCTTTTTGTAGAGATCCAAAGATAGTCATTGATGAACAAGATACTATACATATTGTCTGGAGCGATAATACTAATGATTTGTTGGGTAGCGGAAGTGATGAAGACATATTTTACATAAATTACAATTCTATAACAGATTCTTGGTCAGCTATAGAGGTTGTAACATATCAAAGTTTAGCTCTTGCATATCTTCCTGACATGGTTGTAGATTCTTCCGGTACTGTGCATATAGTATATACAGATATGACCCCCTTTGGTTCAGTAGGGGCTGATATGGACGTATTCTATCAGACACGTTCAAACAGTACAGGTTTATGGTCGTCCCCAAATTTAATATCAACATTGAGTGATAGTACTTCAACTTCTTCTGCTATGACAGTTTCTTCCGACAACATAGCTCATTTTGTGTGGATGGAAAGTCATGATTACAACTCTGATGGAACTGATATTGATATATATTACAAGAAAAAAGATTTGAACACCGGTCTCTGGGATTCTTCATTAATTCTACTTTCACCTGAAAGTGATGGGCTCTCTTCATATCCTTCTATCTGCTCAGATTCACAAAATTCTGTTCATATTATATGGAGTGATCAAATACCCTCTTATGATTCAGATTTATTAGACGATTTATACTACGCAAGTTGGGATTCTGTTCAAGAACAATGGTCGTTAACAACAGAAATTATCACAGATGATAGTTTAGGTGAAACAGGACGTTCTGATATCTGTGTAGATTTATTTGATAATCTTCATATCATTTATGAAGATCTATACTTCGGCGTTGGAACCTATAGGCTATATCATAAATTCAAGTTATTTGGATCTGATGAATGGTCTCAACCCACTTATGTATCAAGTGAAAGTGAAGATTGGAGCTCTCAATATCAGTATAGTTTAACAGCTGATTCAAAGGGTTATATTCATTCTTTATGGGCAGATAATACTGATTTTGATGGTGCAGGAACTGATTATGACCTTTTCTATAAGAAATTTGTTGGTTCTCCTTCCAGTCCTATATTACTTGAGATTTATCCTAAAAGCACAACTGATACCCAAGTCAATCTCAGGTGGGTGGATTCTCTCGGAGCAACTTCTTATAAAATCTATAGAGATACAACATTCATAGCAGACACTTCTAGTTTAACATCTATTGGGAGTAGTTCAAATAGCAGCTTTATAGACACTATAACCTCTCCAAATACCTACTATTATGCTATAGTGGCCGTATCTGATTATGGTGAAAGTATTTTATCTAATGTTGTTTTCGTTGAAATCTTAACTGAATCAGATGGTCATGGTTTCTTTGACAGTTTTGATTGGAGTATGGCTTTGACTGTCGGTGGGTCTTTGTTAGGTCTTCAAATAATTGTGGCTGTAACTATTTATTTTGTACTTTCTGCAAAAATAAAGAAACTGTCAGTTAAAAAAACTAGTAAGAAAACAAAGAAGAAGACAAGTAAGAAGAAGTAGGTTTTTTTCTATTTCTTCTTATGTTTTTTTATCATTTATTGAATTGATTTCCAATTATTTGTAGAACTTCTTCCAATCAATGATAGAAGTGGTAATATAAAGTAGAAGATTAAAGAGAATGTTAGAATATAGTCAGCCAAAGATAGAATCTTATGTCGTATAATCCAGAGGAAATAACCTAATAAAGATGCACTTACAATTATGTTTATTATTCTTAATAAAACATATAATCTCAAATTTGGAAAGTATCTCTTTTTGCTGTAAAAAATAGCAAAACTGAATGTTGCAAAAATAAGAACGTCAATTATTATGATAAAAATTTGAAAGGAAAGGCCAAAATCAACTTCAAGACATGAACAGATTAGAATCCCACCAATTAATAATGGAAATACGAAAGGTTGAAGGATCATGTATGCCAATTCTGAAACTATAAAAGATGACCAAACAGGAAGCGATATCTCAGTTTTTTCACTCATATTTATCGAAAAACTTTGTACGGTGATAGTTTAAAACTCTTTCCAGTATCATTCTAGAAACAGCCTAAAGGATAAAAAAGATCCAGTCTCTCCAATTTACTTTTTTTAATCCAAACGGAATTGATTTATTATATGAGATGAACATTACAATATGTTCAATCCTTTGAGATTCCTATGGAGAGATAACAATCGGTCAAGCAGGGTTCAGTCGTTTACCATGGAACTTGAGCAGACTTCAGAGGTCAACAAATAGTTTTATAAGAGAATCCTTTTGTCGAAGAAAAGATTCGACTACATTGTAGAATCGTTAAGAAGAAAAACAAGTTTAAGGAGTTAATTCATATTCTAATTGTTGCTTGATTTCTGAAATTTCTAATAAATCATTAGTAGTGTCCATTGATTGTTTTTTGCTTTTGTTAGTC